>NZ_DATCRF010000419.1:0-7295 GCF_036569125.1 Chitinophaga sp.
TTCATGTACCCCGCCTGTTTGATAAGGTGCTGGACATTCACACCTGCCACCTGCAGCAGGAGCCGGTGAACCTGATCCGCAATACTGTGCGCGCTTATGCAGAAGCCAATGAGCTTCCTTTTTACGATATACGGGCGCAGCAGGGATGGCTGCGGAACCTGGTAGTGCGCATCTGCACCACCGGCGAGGTAATGGTGAACCTGGTTATTCACCATGAGGATGAAACGGCCCGCAAAGCCCTGCTGGACCACCTGCTGGCTGCCGTTCCTGCCATTACCACCATCGTTTATACTATCAATCCTAAAAAGAATGATAGTATCTTTGACCTGGAACCCAAAACCTACTACGGGAAGGGATATGTGGAAGAGAACCTGGAAGATTTTGTTTTCAAAATAGGCCCCAAGTCTTTTTTCCAAACCAATACTTACCAGGGTGAAACCCTGTACCAGGTAACCCGTGATTTTGCCGCCTTAACAGGAACGGAAATTGTGTACGATCTGTATTGCGGAACCGGCAGCATTGGTATTTTTGTATCGCGCAAAGCCCGTAAGGTCATTGGCATAGAACTGATCAAAGAAGCCATTGACGATGCCAAAGAAAATGCGGACCGTAACCAGGTAAAAAATGCGGAGTTCTTTGCAGGAGATGTGGTGGATATCTGTGATGATGATTTCTTTGCCCTGCACGGGCAGCCGGATGTGGTGATCACCGACCCTCCACGCGCAGGCATGCACGAAAAGCTGGTAAGCAAATTGTTGCAGATAGCCGCGCCCAAAATTGTATACGTAAGCTGTAACCCGGCTACGCAGGCCAGGGATCTGGCCCTGCTTAGCACCTTGTATAAAGTGGCCAAAGTACAGCCGGTAGATATGTTCCCGCATACACACCATATTGAGAACGTAGTGTTGCTGGAAAAGAAACAGGATAATAACTGATAGCATAGCTCAACTAATAAACGATCCGATAAAACTATGAACGAACTCAGGCCCGGCAGATTTGAGATCCTTCCCCTGGTGATTAAAAACCTTTTGATCATTAATGGTTTGGTGTTCCTGGCACAGGAAACCCTACATCCCATGCTGGGCAACCGGCTGGAGAATTTGTTTGCGCTGCATTACTGGGGCTCAGATCTGTTCCGCCCCCACCAGATCATTACCCATCTTTTCATGCATGGCTCTTTCGGGCACCTGTTCTCCAATATGTTCACCCTGTGGATGTTTGGCGCCACGCTGGAAAATGTATGGGGGCCTAAACGGTTCCTTATTTTTTATACTATTTGCGGTATAGGCGCAGCCATGTGCCATATGGGTGTGCTTACCTACGATAATGTGCGCCTTACGCACGATGTGCAGGCTTTCCTGCAGGACCCCTCCTATTCTAACTTTGCCCTGCTGGATCGTAAGTACGACCTGGGCTCCGGTACCTTTAATCCGGAAAGTATGAAGATCGCATTGGCACAGGCGCCCGGTAACCCGGAAGTGGTACAAACAGCCCGGGTGTTCGTACAGCAATTTGCCAATGAATTCCGTAACACAGCCACGCTGGGGGCTTCCGGCGCGGTTTTTGGTATATTGTTCGCCTTCGGATACCTGTTCCCGAACAGCTTGATCTATCTTTATTTCCTGTTCCCAATAAAAGCCAAGTACTTTGTTGGTATATGGATTGTATTGGAGCTGGTTTCAGGGATCCAAAACTCTGCCGGCGATAATGTAGCCCACTTTGCCCACCTGGGTGGAGTTATATTTGGGTACATTTTATTGAAGATCTGGAACCGGAATAACCGGCGGAATTTTTATTAATCGTAAATTTATAACAAAGCAATTCGTAGTATGAGAACGGTGGAAAAAGAACGGATCCCCAGCCTCTCCCTAGGAGAAGAACGGAACATTGTTACCCAGCTGCTCGTTGTAAACCTTACCCTATTTATATTACTGCTGTTCACCAGGGTTATTTATAACATGGAAGGCTACAGTACTGCCCAGTTTAATGAAGACGTGCTGGCCTGGGCCTCATTACCGGCTAACCCGGCACGCTTGCTCACCCGCCCCTGGACGCTGCTTACCTCTATGTTCTCGCATGTTAGCGTATGGCAGGTTTTCAGCAATATGGTGTGGCTGTGGGGCTTTGGTACCTTGCTGCAGAATGTAGCCGGCCATCAGCGCATTTTACCTTTATATATTTACGGCGGCTTATGCGGCGCTATCTTTTACATAATGGGTATGCACGCTATTCCTGCCTTTGAGCCTATATTACCGCAGGCCAGCATGATAGGTGCTGCTGCCAGCGTAATGGCCCTGGCCATTGGCGTTACCACCGTAGCCCCCAACTACCGCCTGTTCCCTATGCTGGGCCGTGGTATTCCCTTATGGATCATTACCACCATATTTGTAGCGCTGCACATCAGCTCTCATATATTCTCCACCAATGACGATGCTCAAACTTATTTCCCTGCACTACTGGGTGGCGGCCTTACCGGCTTCCTGTATATGATGCAGTGGAAAAAAGGGAAAGACTGGGGCGCTGGTTTAAACCGGCTTACCTATAAAGCCACTCACCTGTTTCACCCCGCAGAACAGCAGCACAAAGAAGCCGCTGCGCTGGTAAGGAAAAGGCTGGGCAATTCCATTGGCGGTAACAACCCTTACCGTCGTGTTGGTGCAGTACCGGAACAACGCCTGAATGAAATTTTAGATAAAATTCATGAACAGGGCATCCATGCCTTAACACCTGAAGAACAGGAAACCCTCTTAAGGGCCAGTAAACAACAGGATAGCTGAAAAAATAATTCAAGTTTTATTCTAATATCGTATAGCTGTAATGGTCTCCAACCATTTGGAAATTAATTAATTGTGCTATAATTTGCATAGCGAATTAACCCCGCCTATACGATGAATTTTTTTCAGCAGATACTTCCCCGCATACTGTTATTGATCAATTGCCTGTTGGTAACTGCCTTACTAACATCGGCCTGGTTACCTTACCTAAGTCCGCACCATTGGTGGCCCAGCGGTTTTGCCGGTTTAATGTTCCCCGTGTTATTGTTTATGAACCTGGCCTTCATTCTCTGCTGGCTCATTTACAAAAAATGGTATTACTGGCTTTCTGTTAGTGCAATCATCATATGCTATAATGCAGTGCTGGTAAGCTTTTCCATACGCTGGCCGCAGCAGCAGGCCATAGGCCGGCAGCCTGCGCCCAACTTCACCGTAATGACCTTTAACACCAGCAGCATGGGTGTTAAGGGATACCAGCTGGATAAGGAAATGCATGCATCCATTTTTCATACCATCCGCGAGGCCAGTCCGGATGTGCTGTGCATGCAGGAATTCTATACGAATGATGATCCCAAGCTCACTAATAATGTTGCTGCCATACAGCAGCAGCTAGGCTATCCATACCACTACTTTACCGGCGATAAAACGCAGTGGAACACCTGGCACTATGGCATCGCATTATTCTCCCGCTACCCCGTAATACAGGCCCGCAAAATACCCTGTGGCTATTACAGTGAAGCCGGCAGCGGCAGCACTATACTGGAAGCAGATGTGCTGATCTATGGCGATACCGTAAGGATCTACACTGCACAGCTGCGTTCCTACATGTTTAATCCTGCGGAGCTGGCGCAGCTGCAGGCGATAAAAAAAATGGATGGCAGCAATGCGCATCTTTCCGGCGCCCGCTCCCTGGCCGCTAAAATGAAGCATACCTTTACAGCAAGGGCCCACCAGGCGGAGCTGCTGCACCGCTTAGCTGCTGAAAGCCCGCACCCGGCAATAGTTTGCGGAGATATGAACGATACGCCGGTTTCCTATACCTACTACACCCTTAGCCAGCATATGCAGGATGCATTCCTGGAAAAAGGCAGTGGTATGGGCCGTACGCTTTCTTTCCTGTCGCCTACCCTGCGTATAGATTATATACTGGCGCAACCGCACTTTAACATCCATAGCTATCAAACCTTTCGCAATGCTACATTTGAGCATTTTCCGGTAATGGCCGGCTTTTCCCTGAAGAAGTGATCTGCTTTTCGCTATCTTTATCCAAAAGAGTCTGGTTCTAATTTGAGATTCCTTAGAATATTTACAAAAGGTTTTTTACTGATCGTCAACATAGGAGTAGTAGTCCTTTTCCTGCTGGCCTGTCTGGCGCCCTGGGTATCCCCTGTTAGCTGGTGGCCGATCAGTTTCATCACCCTGGTATTCCCTTACTTACTGGTGCTGCTGATCATTTGTTTCTGTTGCTGGCTGGTATTTAACGTGAAGTATTGCCTGTTATCCCTGCTGGCCCTGGGCCTGGGATGGAAATCCATGACCGCTTTTGTGGCCTTTCACTGGCCCTCTGCCCAAAACCAGTTTGCGGCCCCGCCCCGCAGCCTTACGGTTATGAGCTATAACGTTGGATTGTTTGGGTTGTACCGTGAAAAAGATAGTAAGTATAACCGGCAGGCCATGTTTGCGCTTATTAAAAAACAGGCCCCGGATATTGCCTGCTTCCAGGATTTTTACACTTCAGAGAAAAAGAACGACTTCAATAACCGGGAAGATATTTCCATAGAAATGCAGCTGCCTTACCGCTACTTTTCCAGTGATTTTAACCGGGATGGCATGCAGCACTGGGGTTCTATCATTTACTCCCGCTACCCCATTATACGGGCCGATAAGGTAAAGCTAACCGATGGGCCTTTCAGCGAAAGCATGGTTTATGCGGATATTGTGCGCAGCCCGGATACCATCCGTATTATTAATATGCACCTGGAATCGTACCGGTTCAATGAAAAGGATTACCGCTCCATTGAAAAGATCAAAAAGCAGGAAGATACCGGCCTGGTAGCCACCAAGGGCATTATGCAAAAAATGCGGGAGGCCTTTCAGCGGCGCGGCAGGCAGGCGGATATTGTAGCGGATTTTATCCGGAAAAGCCCTTACCCGGTGGTAGTATGCGGCGATTTTAATGATACCCCCGCCTCCTATACTTATTTTACCATTAAAGGCGGCCTGCAGGATGCGTTCCTGGAAAAAGGTACCGGCATAGGCCGCACTTTCACCGGCCTGGCGCCCACCCTGCGTATTGACTATATATTGCCTAGTAACGCCTTTACCATCAATAGTTTCCGTAAGATCAACTCTGATCTGAGCGATCACTATCCCGTTATTGCCAACATTACCCTTAAAAAGTAGCAGCAGGCCTTTCACCGGCCATCACAGAACCTGCTACTAATTATTAACGCTAACTGCGAATCCTTATCTTTGCAATCCCGGAAATATTTCTAATATGTCAGACCTGAAGATCTATAACACATTACACCGCCAAAAGGAAGTATTCACCCCTTTATATCCCGGGCATGTGGGCATGTATGTTTGCGGCCCTACCGTTTCCGGAGAGTCGCACCTGGGCCATGCACGCCCCTATATCACTTTTGATGTGGTATACCGTTACCTGAAGCACCTGGGTTATAAGGTGCGTTATGTACGTAATATTACAGATGCCGGCCACTTTGAGGAAGAAGGCCGCGCTGCGGAAGATAAGATTGCCAAAGGCGCCCTGCTGGAAAAGCTGGAACCTATGGAGCTGGTACAGAAGTACACCAACCTGTATCACTGGGCTATGCTGCAGTTCAACTGCCTGGAGCCCAGTATTGAGCCTACTGCTACCGGGCATATCCTGGAGCAGATAGCCATGATCCAGAACATCATCGATAAAGGCTATGCTTACGAGGTGAATGGCTCCGTATATTTTGATGTAAAAAAGTATGCGGAAAAGTACGACTATGGCATGCTGAGCGGCCGTGTGCTGGAAGATATGCTGGAAACCACCCGCGAGCTGGAATCGCAGGATGAAAAGCATAACAAGGTGGATTTTGCCCTCTGGAAAAAAGCGCCGCCGGAGCACCTCATGCGCTGGAGCAGCCCCTGGGGCGAGGGTTTCCCCGGCTGGCACATCGAATGTTCTGCCATGAGCAGCAAGTACCTGGGGCACCAGTTCGATATTCATGGCGGCGGCATGGACCTGCAGTTCCCGCACCACGAGTGCGAGATCGCACAAAGTGAAATAGCCCACGGGGAGCTGATGGCGCGTTACTGGGTGCATAATAACATGATCACCATTAACGGCCGTAAAATGGGAAAGGCCTATAACAATACTATTAAGCTCACGGAAATATTTGCCGGTACCCACCCCCTGCTGGAAAGGCCCTACAGCCCAATGACCATTCGGTTTTTTGTGCTGCAAACACATTACCGCAGCACGCTGGACTTTTCTAATGAAGCCCTGCAGGCGGCGGAAAAGGGCTTGCAGCGTTTATGGGCGGCATACGAGGTGCTGCAAAAGCTTACTTACGAAAGCAATGGCAGCGCAGTGAACGAGGAGCTGGATAAACAGGTGCAGCAATGGTGCCGGGAGTGTGATGAGTTTATGAATGATGACCTGAACACCGCTAAGGTGCTGGCCAACCTGTTTGAGCTTACCCCGGTGATCAACTCCCTGAAAGGCGGGCAAATAAAAATGCACGAGCTTAGCGAGGCCACCTTCCAGCTGTTGCAAAAAACCTGGCAAACATACCTCATTGGCATCCTGGGCCTGCAGCCGGAGTCGCAGGTAACGGATAACAGTAAGCTGGATGGCGCTTTGCAGCTGCTTATTGAAATGCGGAAAGAGGCCAAGCTGCGGAAAGATTACGCCACCTCCGACAAGATCCGTAACCAGCTGCTGACCGTAGGCATACAGCTAAAAGATGAAAAAGACGGTAGCGTAAGCTACAGCATTGTATAAGCTACTATATTACAGGCGCCGTTTAAGCGGCGCCTGTTTAAATTTATTACCATCGTAATTATGCGTAAACTTTGGACCATTCTTGCCGGCGCCACTCTATTACTGGGCGCCTGCCATTCCTCCAACAACGACAGCAGCGGGGATAATAATGCCGAAACCACCACCGTATCTACCGTAAAAGTACCAACCTTTAATGCAGATACCGCTTACGCCTATACGGCGCAGCAGGTAGCCTTTGGGCCCCGTATCCCCAACACACCGGTACAAAAGAAATGTGCCGACTGGTTAATACAAACCCTGCGCCCCCTCGCCGATACAGTGTATGTGCAAAACACCACCGTAACCGGTCCTAAAAATGTGCAGCTGCCCTGCACCAATATTGTAGGCGTGTTTAACCCCGGCGCTACCCAGCGTATACTGGTGCTGGCCCACTGGGATACCCGCCCCACTGCCGACCAGGATGCGTTTGATAAAACTAAAAAGCTGGATGGTGCAGATGATGGCGCCAGTGGCGTAGCCGTACTGCT
>NZ_DATCRF010000420.1:0-2452 GCF_036569125.1 Chitinophaga sp.
GGAGGCGCCTGCTTATTTTTTGCAGATGGTGCGGCTGCTGGTAGTAGAGCTGTTATATGAAATTAACCGCGCACATGAAAGGGCACTGCAGCAGCCTACCAAACCGGCAGGCCGGCCTTTACAGCTGGTAGCTGCGTTTAAGAAGCTGGTGGAAGCGCACTTTTTAACCATCCGTACCGTGCAGCAGTACGCCGACCTGCTGCACGTATCTGCCAAACACCTGAGCGAGCAGGTGAAACATGCTACCGGCGAAAATGCCCTGACGATCATACACCAGCGGATATTCCGGGAGGCGGAGTATTTATTGCATACCTCCGATCACAGTATCAAGGAAATTGCGGATCAGCTGAACTTTGATACCAGCTCGCACTTTAGCCGGTTCTTTAAACATTTTGCGGGGGTGAACCCGTCTGCTTTCCTGGTGAAGAAGGTAGGGAGCGGGACACGGGAAGGACTACAGAAACAGTAGCTATGCACCTGAACAGGACCTGAAGGGGACCAGGATGGAGAACGCTTTTACCCCTTAGGTTACCCTGGGATTTTCATGAGAAGGACACGGGAGACAGCGTTGGGGATTAGGGATGGGAGGCTGATGGAGATGGGAGCTACATGGTATTTTGCGGGTAATACCAGGACCAGCTCCGGAAGAAACGTCCGGTAGGGTGCGGAGGCTACATGGCATTTTGTAGGGTAATACCAGGTGCATGAAGGGATATCTGGGATTTACCTGGTATTTTGAAGTGTAATGCTAAACACTCGTTATCCTGTGCCTGGAAAACTATGCAGGGGAAGCCAGGATTGCCTGGTAGTAGCTGGCCGTTGTGCCGCAGGCGGTTACTACGACCTGGTGTTCAATGCTGCTTAAATATTTGAATGGAGATTCCAGGATGGCCATTTTTTCAGGCTGCCTGCGTTTATTACGACCCGGTGTTCAATGCTGCTTAAATATTGGGATGGGTACTCCCGGATAGCATTTCTTCAGCCCTCCTGCCTGTTCAAAAACGATCAAATGTGATCAAAAGTGATCAAAACGTTCACTTCATTTGGGTGGTATACCCTCTGCCTATAGCTTTGCTTCCGGACCCTTTAAATCATGCTTTTATGGGAAAACAAGTCGGCCCTCCATACATTACCGGGCGCGTAGGCGATCTATGTTACTATAAACTGAATGGCCAATACTATGTTCGCAAGCAAAGCTCATTGACCCGTAAACGGGTGAAAAGAGGCCGCGCTTTTCAACGTACCATGCAGTATGCCGCCTGGCTGGCGCAGGCCTCTAAAATAGCGGCAGGCGTGTACCGGCTAATGCCACGGGAAACGCGGCAGGTAAGCCAGTACAGGGCTATGACCGGCGAAGGGATTGTGCTGCTGAAGGCCGGGATGGCGGCGTCTGAGATACAGGAGCGGTTGATGGCAGTGTATTTGAGTGGTGGGTAGATTGTGCTTGCTGAAGGCTGAGGTGACGGTGCCGGAGATGCAGGCGCGGTTGATGGCGGTGTATTTGAGTTGCGGGTAGATTGTGCTTGCTGAAAGCTGAGGTGACAGTGTACCTGGCCGGTGGTTAGGCCGCCAAATAGCGTATTCCGGAAAATTGGTTCTATTATCCTCCTTATTGGCATTGTGCAGTCTTTTAAGCCGTCCTAATTTTGTCCTATCAAACGATCAACTAATACACGTTTCGTAAGTATTAAAACCAACAGAAGATGAAAAAGACAATTAAGACAGGCATTATGGGACTGCTCCTTTTAACAGGTTTAACCCTTTCTTCCAAAGCACAGGATGCCTCCAAAAAAGTAACTGCTGAAAGGCCTGCTTTTCTTTTAAGCGTAGGCCCGGAAGCTAATTTACCCTTAGGTGATTTTAAAGATGCTTATGACTGGTCTATCGGTGGTTCTGTACAGGGCGATTATGCTATCCTGAAAAGGGATCTGTACGTTACCTTAAATGCCGGTTATTCTGACTTTATGGCCAAAGACATTGCCGGTTTTTCTGCCAAAGACCTGCAGTTAATTCCGGTGAAAGCGGGTTTGAAATATTACCCGGTAAGTAATTTTTATGTACAGGCACAGGCGGGCGCTGTTTTCATAGCTAATAAGAGCGATGTGCTGGCAGATAAATCTGCAGCCTTTGCTTACTCTCCGCAAGTGGGTTACCTGTTCCATTTAGGCAATGGCAGCTACCTGGATGCAGGTGTGAAGTTTGAAGGTTACAGCAAATTTGCTGACGGCGGTTCTTCCAATAATGTAATAGGACTGCGTGTGGCTTATGCCTTCGGTTTATAAGTATTTCATAGGGGTTTTAAAAATAGGTTAAGGAAAAATAAATGCCTCCGGTGCTTGCCTCCGGGGGCGTTTTTTTTGGGGGGGGAAAAGAGATTAAGGTGAGAAATGTTATAAAAGTTTTGGGGATTTGGAGAAGGGCAATTAGGTTCGGGTTCGATGTTCATGTAGTG
>NZ_DATCRF010000421.1:0-2199 GCF_036569125.1 Chitinophaga sp.
TTCAACGCGCATTGGCTATAGACCCTACATTAGGCAGCACTTACCTGGATGCAGAACATGTAGTGATACTGATGCAGGAGAACCGTTCTTTTGACCATTGCTTTGGCACCTTGCAGGGTGTGCGCGGCTTTAATGACCCGCGTGCGCTGGCCCTACCTGATAAAAAACCGGTATGGCTGCAAACCAATGAGCTGGGCGAAACCTATGCACCTTTCCGTTTGGATATTAAAGATACCAAGGTAACCTGGATGGGCTCTTTGCCGCACTCCCGCGCCAGCCAGGTAGATGCTAATAATAACGGGAAGTATGATCAGTGGCTCATAGCCAAAAGGTCCGGCAATAAACAGTATGCAGCCATGCCGCTGACCATGGGTTATTACAACCGGGAAGACCTGCCTTTTAACTATGCCATGGCAGATGCCTTTACCATTTGTGATCAGAACTTTTGTTCGGCCATGACCAGCACCACGCCTAACCGCTCTTTTTTCTGGACGGGTAAGATCACGCATGAAACAGACGGTATTCCCAAGGCGCATATCCGTAATGATGATTACAGCTATGCCAAGCTGCCCTGGAACACATTCCCGGAGCTGCTGGAGCAAAATAATATACCCTGGAAATTTTACCAGAATGAAACCAGCTGTGGCGGCGGGTTTAAAGGGGAGGAACGCTCCTGGCTGTCGAACTTCGGCTGTAACCTGCTGGAATTTTTTGCCGCTTACAATGTAAAGTTTGCACCGCGTTATATTCAAAACCTGCAAAAGCAGGTGGATACGCTGCCCGACCAGATCAACAAGCTGCAGGAAGCCAGCCCTTCTACTGAAGATGCCGCACAGAAAATAAGAGTGGAGCTGGCCAAAAAACAGGAAGTGCTGGACAATGCAAAAGCAGAGCTGGAAAAATGGAACCAGGCTAATTTTGAAAAGCTGAGCGCCGAACAAAAGAGCTTATACAAACGTGCCTTTGTGGTAAATGAGGGAGATCCTGCTTACCGCAACATCACCACCTTAAGCTATACTGATGGCGGGCAGAAACGGGATGTAACCGTACCGGAAGGCGATGTGCTGCACCAGTTCCGGAAAGATGTGGAAGGCGGTAAGCTGCCCACTGTATCCTGGCTGGCAGCGCCGCAGAATTTCTCCGACCATCCCAGCGCACCCTGGTATGGAGCCTGGTATGTATCTGAAGTGCTGGACATTCTTACCAAGAACCCGGATGTATGGAAGAAAACTATTTTCATTGTAACCTATGATGAAAATGACGGTTACTTTGATCACGTACAGCCTTTCTATATTCCCGATGAGAACAAGCCCGAAACCGGCAAAGTATCTGCCGGCATTGATACGGAAATAGAGCATGTGCGCCTGGAAAATGAGCTGAAACAGGGTGTGCCTAAAAAGGCTGCGCGTGAAGCGCCTATAGGACTGGGTTTCCGTGTGCCCATGATCATAGCATCGCCCTGGAGCCGTGGTGGTAAAGTATGCTCCCAGCTGTTTGACCATACCTCCACCTTACAGTTCCTGGAAACATTCCTGAACCAGAAGTATAAAAAGAACATTCAGCAAAAGAATATCAGCGCATGGCGCAGAACCATTTGCGGCGATCTTACAGCGGCTTTCAGCCCTTTTAACGGCAATAAGCTGGAACCCATTCCCTTCCTGCAGCGCGATAAGTTTGTAGAAGATATTTATAATGCCAAATTCAAACAGGAGCCGGGCGGTTATAAAAAAATATCAGGGCACGAGATCCGTAACATTATTGAAAACCCGCTGGCAATGGATGCCCTCTCCACCCAGGAGAAAGGGGTACGTGCTTCCAGCGCGCTGCCGTACGAGCTGTATGCAGAAGGCGCCTGCACGGCAGATAAAAAACAGGTAACGCTGAAAATGAGCGCCGGCAACCAGGTGTTTGGTAAAAATGCTGCAGGCTCGCCTTTTACGGTATATGTGCCGGGAACGTTCAGGGATGAAAAAGGGGTGACGGATATTTCCCGTAACTGGGCCTTTGCCGTAAAAGCCGGCGACAGCATCACCTACGAATGGCCTTTGCAGGCGTTTGAGAATAATAAATATCATTTGCGCTTATACGGCCCCAATGGTTTTTACCGGGAGCTGATGGGCAATGCGCAGGACCCGGCCATACAGGTGGCTGTGGAGTATGAGCAGGATACCAGAACAAAAAAGCCTACCGGTAATGTGG
>NZ_DATCRF010000422.1:0-17348 GCF_036569125.1 Chitinophaga sp.
ACCGGCATTATATTCTTTTTTACTGTATCGTTTTTACCCATGGCGTGTAGTGCTGGTGCAATAATACCAGTGCTTATTACAATTGTTTTTTTCCGGGCTGCTGGCCCGGCAGGCATTGTATGTCCCTGTATTTTTAAACCCATACGATCATATGAAAAGACAACTATTGCCCCTTTTGTTATTGGGAACCCTTACTGTTTTCTTTGCAGCCTGCCAGAAAGAAGATGCGCTGCAGCCGCTGCAAAAAGAAGCAGCGGAGCTTGGAAAAGTTAATGCCCAGCAAAGCGCATTATTAGCGAATTATGCCAATGGCTTTTTTATTGCCAATGAAGGCTGGTTTGGCCATGGTACAGGCGACCTGCATTTTTATTCTTACAGCGGCGATAGCCTGGACCTGAACGTGTATCATCAACAAAACCCCAGCGGCACCCTGGGTACTGCCACCAGCACCCTGCAGTACGCCACCATCTTTAATGGTAAAATGTACATTGTAATTAAAGTAGGCGGGCCCATGGTGGTAACAGATGCCAACACTATGGTGGAAACCGGCCGTGTGGCTTCCCTGCCGCAGAATGATGGTCATGCGTTCATTGGTATTGACGCTACCCATGGCTTGCTGAGCGCTAAAGATGGCGTATACCCGGTAACGTTACCCAGCCTGGCTATTGGCACTAAGATCAGCGCAGTAGCCGGTTATACCGGCGATATGCTGAAAGCCGGCAGCTATGTATTTGTACTGTCGCAAACAGATGGTATTGTTGCTATCAACAGCAGCACCTATGCCTGGGTAAAGAATTTCGGCGCAGCCAACCTGGCTTTTGCATTGGGTAAAGATGGCGCTGTATATGCCACCAATGCAGATTCACTGATCCGTATTGATCCCGCTACACTGGGCCGTACCGCGCTGAAGCTGCCTTTCAGCGTACCCTCTCCCTGGGGCGCATGGCGGCATGCCGCCATTACCTCCTCCACACAGGAAAGCACCGTGTACATCGTGCGCAACAACGGTTTTGCCGGCGGCACACAGCTGTACCGTTATGTAATTGGTAATGCAGCATCTTTAACCACACCTTTTATTACCCTGCCCAGCGGCCAGTTCTTTTATGGCGCAGGCGCAGCGTATAACAAAGATAAAAATGAGCTGGTGCTCACCACCATTAACGGTGCATTCACCGGCGATACCAACCGCATACTGATCTATGACGCTACTACGGCAGTATTGAAAAAGACATTAACCTATACAGGCTGGTATTTCCCTGCCATGCCGGTATTCCATTAATTATGCAACAACCGGCCTTTATCCGTAAGTATGTTCACCTGTTAAGCAGTGCCAGCCTGTTATGGGCCGGCGCTGCTTATTCCCAGATAAAAGACACTACCACTTTACAGGAAGTACGGGTAGATGCCAAACGCCTGCCGGCAGGCCTGAACCCGGTTACCGCCATGCAGGTATTATCCGGGCTAAAGCTGCAGCGCTTAAACAGCCTGTCTGTAGCTGATGCAGTACGGTATTTTTCCGGTGTGCAGCTAAAAGATTATGGCGGCATAGGCGGTTTAAAAACTATTAATGTGCGCAGCATGGGCACCAACCACACAGCGGTGAGCTATGACGGGCTGGTGCTGGGCAATGCGCAGAACGGGCAGGTAGACCTGGGTAAATTCTCCCTGGACAATATTTCCGAAGCAGCCCTGTATAACGGGCAGCCCCCTACGTTATTACAGCCTGCCAGGGCTTTTTCCGCAGGCAATGTATTAGCCCTGCAATCCCGTACGCCTCAATTTTTAAACAATGAACAATGGCATGGAAAAGTAAGCTTCAAAACCGGCTCATCCGGTTTAGTTAACCCCTCGCTGTTATGGCAGCAAAAAATTACATCGCGCATATATAGCACCCTGAGCACCGAATGGATCAATGCCAACGGGCGGTATAAATTCCGCTACACCAACGGCAAGTATGATACTACGGCAGTGCGGCAGAATGGCAATGTAAATGCCTTCCGCGCCGAAGCCGGCTTAAACGGCCTGCTGGCGGATAGCAGCCGCTGGTCTGTGAAGTATTACCGCTACCAGTCTGCCCGCGGTTTGCCGGGCGCTATTGTAGCCAACCATTTCAATTACGGGCAGCACCTGGAAGACCGTGACCAGTTTGTGCAGGCCAGCTTTCACAGCGATCCGCGCAAACGGTACCGCCTGCTGGCCAATGCCAAATACTCCGATCTGTATAGCCGGTATATTGATCCCGAATATCCCAACGAACAACATTTGCTGGATAACTACTACCACCAGAAAGAAGTGTATGTATCCCTGGCGAATGAATATACCATTAACCGCTGGTGGGAAAGCTCGCTGGCAGCAGACTTTATATCCAACACCATGGATGCAAACCTGTACCGCTTTCCCTACCCTACCCGCTATACCACGCTGGTAGCGCTGGCCAGCCGGCTGCATTTACCACAGCTGGAAATACAGGGCAATTTACTGGCCACCATTGTGAATGAAAAAGTACAAACCTATGAAAGCGCCGGTCCTAAAAGAGAATACACACCTTCCCTTTCGCTGGCCTGGAAGCCTTTTGCACAGCAGCATTTATGGCTGCGTACTTTTTACAAACACATTTTCCGCCTGCCTACTTTCAATGACCTGTACTATACCTTCATTGGCAACAATAACCTGAAACCGGAATATGTGCAGCAGTACGATGCAGGTTTTACCTGGCAGCAACCCATGCGCGGGCGCTGGTTATACATTTCCCTGCAGACAGATGCTTATTACAACCGTGTAAAGGATAAGATAGTGGCCGTGCCTTCGGATAACCTCTTTGGCTGGTCGATGATGAACCTGGGGCGGGTGGATATTAAAGGGATAGATGCAGTGCTTAACACCGCCGTACAACCTTTTAAGGAGCTGCTTGTAAATGCGGGCATTAACTACACTTACCAGCAGGCGCAGGATGTTACTTCGGGCAAAGGCGGTTTTAACTACGGGCAGCAGATCCCCTATACGCCCTGGCACAGCGGATCTTTTACACTGGGCGCCGACTGGCGTTCCCTGTCGCTGAACTACAGCTTTATCTATACCGGGGAACGTTACAGCCAGAAAAGGAATATACCCGTGAATTATGTGCAGCCCTGGTACACCAGCGACCTTTCTGCCTCCTGGACATTAACACGTCAGTCATTCACCAATAAGCTCACGTTTGAGGTGAATAATTTATTAAACCAGTATTACGATGTGGTATTGAACTTTCCCATGCCAGGCCGTAACTACCGGCTTACTTTAAGCATAAGCCGCTGATCATAACTATGATGTCTGTGAATAATTTATACCGCACTCTTTTATGCAGCCTGCTGCTGCTCACGGCCTGCCGTAAAGATATAATGCTGCCGCAGGTTGACAACGTGGAGATAAGCGGCTACAGCCGCCCGCATGATATTACGCCTGCCATGCAGGGCTTGTATGTGCTGAATGAGGGGAATATGAACATGAACAAAGCTTCCCTGGATTACCTGGATCTTAGCACGGGCCGCTACAGCCGCCGCCTGTTTGAAGCCTACAACCCCGAAGTGACCAAAGGCCTGGGCGATGTTGGCAACGACATCCAGATCTACGGCAGCAAAATGTACATTGTAGTGAACAACTCCAACAAGGTTGAGGTAGTGGATGCTGCTACTGTAACCCGTATTAAACAGCTGAGCATACGGCAATGCCGCTACGTAGTTTTTTATAAAGGCAATGCATACATCACCTCTAACGATGGTTATGTGTCCGTGATAGATACTACTTCCCTTACAGAAACCGCGCGTATTAAAACAGGCCGTAACCCGGAGCAGATGGCCATTAGCGGCAACAAGCTGTATGTGGCCAACTCCGGCGGCTATAGCCCGCCTAATTATGAGCGCACCGTATCCGTAATAAACCTGGACACGCAGCAGGAGCTGAAGCGTATTGATGTAGCCATTAACCTGGACCGCCTGGCGCTTGACCCTTACGGCGACCTGTATGTAACCTCCCGGGGCGATTATTACACCGTACCCTCCCGGCTATACGTAATTGATACGCATACCGACACGGTGAAAAAGCAATTTAATATAGCAGCCAGCAACATCTTTATCCATAAAGACCTGGCATACATCTACAGTGTGGCATGGAGCTACATTACCCATTCCAACACCATCAGCTATGCGTTGATCAATGTAAAGGATGATACGCTGCTTACTAAACAATTCATTACCGATGGTACCGATAAACAGATCGTAATACCCTATGGTATACTGGTAGACCCGGATACGGAAGATGTGTATGTATCTGATGCGCTGGACTACGTATCGCCCGGCATCCTGTACTGCTTTGATAAAAGCGGTAAAAAGAAATGGTCTGTTGAAACCGGGGATATTCCCGGCCACTTTGTATTCCTGAAGAAAAATTAATACTTCCATATATGCAATTCACAAGATGTACCCGGCTTACTTTTTTATCTGCTGCACTGCTGCTGGCGGCCTGTTCCAAGAAGGCAGATGAAACGCCTGCGCCGGAAGAACCGGACCATTTCCGGCCGGCAACCGCTGCCAGCAGCCCTTACATAAGCCAGGTGTTTGAATACCTTCCTGCGCCCGGGCAGTTTATAAATGAAAATAATTTAGGTGATAGTGCCGGCGCTAAAAAGCTCATTGGCGGCAGCGATGCTTTACTTTCACTGGGCAGCTACGGCGGCTATGTGATCTTTGGATTTGACCATTCCATTGAGAATAAAGATGGCGATGATCTTGGCATCTTTGGCAATCCCTTAACCAATGCCGGCCAGGAATGGTCAGAGCCGGGCATTGTGCTGGTAATGCAGGATAAGAACGGCAACGGCAAACCGGATGATGGCGAATGGTATGAGCTGGCCGGCAGCGAATATGCAAAAGCCACTACCATAAAAAAATACCGCATCACGTATTACAATCCTAAAAAAGAAGAAGCTACGGATATATTATGGAAAGATAACCAGGGCCGCAGCGGTTATGTGCTGGCCAACTATTTTCACATGCAGCCCTACTACCCTTCTTTCGCAAACCCGGATTCTATTTCCTTTGAAGGCACCCTGCTGCCCAATACCATTGGCAAAAAGTACGATCCTGTTTACCAGACCGACCTTGTGACCAACAAACCTTTTGACTGGGGTTATTCCGATAACGGATCGGCCGATGTGCTGCAAACCATCAATGATGAAGGCCGCGGCTACAATAAGCTGGAGATCAGCAATGCAGTAGATGCCAACGGCAAAAGCGTAACCTTAAAATATATTGATTTTGTGAAAGTGTACACCGGCCAAAGCTGCAATGGTAATACTTCTACCGACCCTGATAACCCGGACCGTTTCCTGGGAGAGATCTCAACGGAAATATCCGGCGCCATGGATATTCATATTAAGCCCTGACTATTTGCAATACACCACCTGGTTTTTGAACCAATCCTAGTTTAACCGAGCAGCGGCGGGGAGCAGTCCCTGCCGCTTTATTTTTATCAGGTATTCCTGCTGATAAACCCAAAGGCCCGCCGCTCCGACCAGTAGAACGTGCCGCCAAAAGTTACAAAGCCTACATGCCCGCCATGGCTGGGCGTTTCCAGGTAAAAATGAGGATTGTTTTCCGCTGCTTCATATGGGAAGCTGCCTTTGCCTAAAAAAGGATCGTCCAATGCATTAACGAGCAAGGTGGGAATGCGGATATTTTCCAGGAAAGGTTTGGAGCTGCAGCGGTCCCAGTAGGTGAGCGCATCAGGGAAGCCGTGAATGGGCGCGGTATAACGGTCATCAAACTCCCGGAAGCTTTTGATAGTGTGGTAATTGTCCAGGTTGATCATGCCGGGAAAACGCTGTGCTTTTGCCTGCAGCTTTAAACCCAGCTCGCGGATAAAGCGGCGCATATATACCGTGTTATGCTTTTTCTCTAATTCCACAGAGCTGTCCCGCAGATCGCAGGGAACGGAAAAGGTTACGGCAGAACGAACGGAGGGATGAAGCTCCGCGCCCTGCTCACCTAAATATTTAAGGGTAACATTGCCGCCTAATGAGAAACCTACCAGGTGAATGCTCTCGTATTGATCTAATGTAGTAAGATGATCTATTACCTGCGCCAGGTCGCCGGTTTCACCGCTGTGATAAAAGCGCAGCAGCTGGTTGGGCTCCCCGCTGCAGCCGCGGAAGTTCATGGATATCGTATCGTACCCGCCCTGGTTAAAAATATGCACCATGCCTTTTACATACTGGCGGGTAGCATTCCCTTCCAGCCCATGTAAAATGAGCACGATCTTTTTACTGCCAATGCGGCTGAAATCCAGGTCCAGGAAATCCTGGTCGGTAGTAGTAAAGCGTGCGCGTTCATAATGTACGCGCGGCAGCTTCCGGAATAAAGCGGGATAGATCGTCTGCAAATGACGATGCCGTAAAAAGAATGGTGGTTTGTACGTAGATGACTGAATGACCGGCATATATGCGGCAAGATACTGCGGATGCGGGAAATTTAGCCCTTAAACTGATCGATCACCCCTTTCAGCTCCCGGGCATTCATTACACCGCTTTGCCGCCATTTTACCTCACCGCCCCGGAACACCATGAGGGTGGGCACACTTTGGATCTGGTAAGCTGCTGCCAGCTTGGGATTACGGTCCACATCCATTTTCAGGATCACCACATCATCCCCGGTCATGTTCTTCAGCTCTTTAAGAATGGGCGGCATCATTTTACATGGGCCGCACCATTCCGCAGAAAAATCTACCAGCACCGGTTTATTACCATTTATAAGCTCACCAAAAGAAGGTTGCGCATTTTTAGTTTCCATAGCCCCTTTTTCCTGTTATTCATCAAAAATAGGGCCGCAGGCCAACCTGGCAGGCGCCACTGCCGTTAGTTCACATCCTTGCCGGCGGTTAGCTTATCAATAGCACCCTGCACCGTGGTTTTATTGAGCTGGTCGGGCGCAAGCGTCAGGGCCTGGCGGGCATACTTCAATGCCGATTTATAATCCCCGGTGGCGGAGTAGCCGCGGGTTAATCCCATAAGGGTGGTGTACTGGTTGGGATGTTTGTCAAAGTTCTGCTTAAACACTTCCAGCGCTTCTGCCGGCTTTTTCTGCTGTATCAGCTGGCGGCCGTATTGGTGCAGCTCGTTCATGCCGGCCAGGGGCAGCGATTTCTTCATAACAGCGGTGGCTTCATCGTTACGTCCCAGCTTATTCAGCACCTGTGCTTTGGTGCTCCAGGCCGGGAAGCTGGCCTCTCCGCCAAAATTGTTGGAGGTGGCAGAATCGGACCACAGCAGCGCTTCTTCGAGGTTGGTATTATGCTGCACGCACCACTGGGCGGCCTGGTTCCAGCCCTGCCAGTTAAACCCCTTATCTGATCTTAATTCACGGCGGAAGGAGCTGATCTGATCTTTTACATAATCAGTTTCAACAGTGAAGGGGATACTGAGCTTTTCCCATTCCAGGGCCACGGTAGCGGTGTTCTCTGTTTCATCCATGAACTCATATTTCAGCCATTCCACGCTGTTAGCCAGTGCCACGGGTTTTACTTTTACCCGCAGGGCATCTTCCTGCTCATTGTAATAGAACTGCCCCCATGAAGTGGAGTTCTTAGAAAAAATGAGGGTACATTCATCAGGCCCATAGGCTACAAAAAATCCATATTTGCCGGCGGGTAAGGGCTGGCCGGCTATTTTCACATCATTGCTAAATTCAAAAGTGGTGTTCTCATTGGCGCCGGCCCTCCAGGGGGCAGCCTTGCTGCTGCCAAAACCAGGGTCTGTAAAACCAACGGGCACCAGCTGCCCCCAGATCTTACCTTCCCTGCCTTTTACACCGGGGCGGTCGTAATGAATGGTTACATCCGTTAAACCAATACGTTCGCTTACAGATGCTTTTTTATTATTACCACTGGGCACCGTAGTTAATTGTGCAGATGCTATGAGTGGTAAAAAGATGATGATGGCTACAAGACAGGTTATTGCTTTCATAATGGGATTATTTACCCGGAAAGCTAGCGAACCTGGCAGAGGCTGCCAATTAAATTATGAAGGAGGCTGTAAATACAGGGATGGGAGGCTGCAACTATTCATGTGCAGCGCGCCCTCCGAATATGATACCATATGTTATGCGTGCATACATATGATCGTCGTTGCTCATTTTGGGACCCGGCCGCAAACCGGCTTCCACGGCAAAGCGGGTACCAAAGAAAGAACGGTACATTACCATAGCCTGGTAGCCTATACGAAAGCCCATCTTCTTTACCGGTGTGCCGCTAAGGTTCACCTGCTGCGCTACCTGGCCGCTGCCGTTAGCTACGGAATGGTAATACATGATATCCTGGAAGGTGATGGACTGTCCGTACAACACATCTACAAAGAAATCCGACTGTCCTTTTTCCGCACGGCGGCCCTTGTACTTTTCATCCAGCAGCTTTATCTGCATATCGCGGAAAGTGCTCCATCCTATGCCGGCTGTTATAATGCCGGACTTCATCATGGCGGCAGACTGTGACAGCGAGCCTTCTGAGATATCCAGCGGATTGCCTTCATACTGCATAGGCGCTGTAGTGGTGGCAAAGGGAATAGGGTTACCGCTTTCTATCATCTTATTTTCCATGGTATATCCCAGGCGCAGGGTCACAGCTTTTCTTCTCAGCCCTTTTACATATGTGTTGCTGATATCGCCCAAATGAAGGTTGTAGCTGGCTTCCTTGTCGTAAGAGAACAGGGTTAGCTTTGTTTGCAGCTCCAGGCGGGTAGCGCGTTTATAATCTGTTGGAATACCGCGTTCATCCCAGCCAAAAGGCACATCCTTTTTATCGGCGCCTTTCATATCATCCAGGTAAGCAATGTGGTAATTTGCACTTACACCCAGCATGCTTTTATAGGTATAGAATGCGCCCAGGCCACCGCCTATGCCGAAGTTCAGCGCATCGGCATCAATAGTTACGGGGTTTACGGTAATGCCATACAGGCCGGAGTTGCCCGGCTCATTTCTTTCTATAGCGCCTTTTACGGTTTCCTTTAATTCTTTTTGAGGAGACACCTTTTTAGGCAGGGCTGCATTGTTCTTACCGGTACCGGTAGCGCCTGTATCTGTTGGCAGGGGCTGATAATAGCGGGCATTATAAAGATCCAGGGAATAGCGCATTGCGCGGTCTGCCTTTTTATTATGATAATGTTTCAGGAACACGCCGCCTACCATCATGGCGCCACCAATGCCAAAGCGGGTCCAGAAGGGGGCCATGCTGGCGCCATCCTTGGCTGCTGCAGGCAGGCCGCTGAAGGCGGTTATAATACCAGCAGGCACCAGGGTCCAGCATTCCAGGTTGCCGGTGCGGCGGTGCTTATTCATAATATCCAGCTGCTCATTGGCCAGGGGAGCTTTGGTGTAATACCTTCTTAACATATTCCCTTTCCGGTCCATTGGAACCGGTGTACCATCATTTACAACCAGGTATGGAATGCTTACGCTGCCGGAGCGGAACCCGCCGGTGGAGCTATAACTGGTATAGTTATACGTTTTATAGGTTAGTTCCAGCTTGGTGGTGTTCACCGGTTTCTTTGCAGGGCGGCTGATCTTTTTTGTGGTATCTGTCTGGGCATAGCAGCACAGGGTAATGGCTACGCAGCAAAGCGTTAGCACGGGTCGTAACAGTGGTATCATTTCAGTTTATAAGGTATAGGTACGCTTGTGAAATGCAGCAAATATAGCTCATAATATCAATATATTATACCCTTATAACGAATTTACAACGAAAGTTTTATGCGGCTTTTTAAAAAACTTAACATTGCAGGGGTTATATAATTGTTAACTTTATGTTACCACACATTACTCATAATTTATAAACAAACAATTTTCAATGTCTGACACAAAGAAGGGGCAAGCATCCAGCAAGGATACCCGTAAAACAATTGAACAGCAGTTTGAAACACTGCTTACCAATTGGAAGGAACAATTGGGAGAGAAGAAATTCAAGAACCGGGTGAAGAAAGCAGCTAAGGCCTTCAGCAAAGGATTACCGCTGGTTAAAAAAGAAGCACCTGTTAATAAGAAAGCTGCAAAAAAGGCCGCAGGTGGCAAAAAAGACATTGCAGGTAAAAAAGTAAAGAAAGCCCTTGCAGGCAAAAAGGTAAAAGTGGTTGCCGATAAAAAAGAAGCCCCTAAACCGGCTCCTGAAAAATAGCCGCGCAACGCCTGTTATTACCGCTTACATTTATTTGCTTAAACCGGTAATAACAGGCGAAACCTTTTATACAAAAGATCTTCCGCAGCTGCTAATAAGTATGTTTGAGAATTAAGAAGCAGGTCAAATGCATTGTTGTTACAACCCGAACAGCACAGGCTACATTTCACTTTCAGCTTATTGAATCTTTTCCGCTTTATTATGCGATGGCATTCTCCCTGGCGTGCTCCATGATCTTACGCAGGTTCATAATGGCATAACGTACACGGCCCAACGCGGTGTTAATGCCTACATTCACCACCTCTGCTATTTCCTTATAACTCAGGTCGGCATAATAGCGCAGTATCAATGCTTCCCTTTGTGTTGCGGGCAGCATATCCAGCATGCCATGCAGCTCCTGCTGCCGCTCCCGGATAATAAGGCGCTGCTCCTCACTGGGCTCTATGCCTGCTAAATTCTCGGAAAGCTCTTCCCTGTAGCCCAGCACTACCGGCAGCGACACATGCACCTTGCGGAAGTGGTTAATGCTGCAGTTATGCGCTATGCGCGCCGCCCAGGCTACAAAACGGTGGTTATCCGTATAATGCCCGGCCTTTAAAGCATTCACGATCTTTATAAAGGTCTCCTGGAAAATATCTTCTGCCAGGGTACGGTCTTTCACCAGCAATACAATGGTGGTAAAGATCCTGTCTTTATGCCGGTACACGAGGCGGGTGAACGCGCTGTTGTCGCCGGATAAATAACGCTGTATTAATTCTTCGTCGGTAAAGTCACAATTTCTGTTCATAAACACTGTAATAGAGGTTCCCAAAAAAGGTTAAGATTAATAACAGGCTGCCCTGAAAAGGGCAGCCCTTTTTCCTATAATCTAATCTGTGATGGAGTTATTAGTAGATCAGTCTTTAGTCTTTTAAATGCAAATAGGCTTTTACCTGCTTGTAATCATTCCAGTCAATACCGGCTGCAGCCTTGCGGGCGCTGGTACCGCCGGGGATCACAATGTAACGTGCCTGCTGGTACTTAACGCCGTTATCATCTACCACCGTTGAGAGGTTGCCGTTAGCCAGCAGCCCTATCAGGCCTTCCACAAAACGTACGTTAATAATGTAGTCGCCGTCAAAGTAAGGCAGCGGCGCTACCAGCGGATCGGCAGCAGAGTTCAGGTTCATGTATACTTTTATTTCACCTCCTGCTAATACTTCGGGGGTGATCTGCGGCGCCTCCAGGCTGGCGATCCAGGTGCCGGATGCGGTATCCTGCTCAAAAGCCACATCCAGCCAGCCGGAATAAATTACGTTGGCAGTACCGGTATCCCCTTTAGGGCCGGTATCTCCCTTAGGGCCAGCAGGGCCATTGGGACCAGCCGGGCCGGCGGGTCCGGGATCCCCGTCTTTAGAGCAGGATATTGCTGTAAACATTACAGACATTACAAGTACACAGGGAATAAACCATGATGCTTGGAAAAAACGTTTCATAAAAACTCTTGTTTGTTTGTATTGGTTGAAAAATGAATAAACTGTTTATTGTTGTTACCATACGTTGCGCGGACACAGATCGCCATAGCGGTTACCGATCAGGATGCCTACCAGGATCTCATGCGAGCCACGGCTTACGGTGTTTAAAGAAGATCCGGTGTAATCATAAGAGTACCCGATGTTGAACGTGGAGCTGATGTTCACGCCCAGCATGGCGGCTACGCCATCCTTATAGCGGTAAGATGCGCCGGCCCATATACGGTCGCGGTACTGCACCTTGGCATTTACATCAAAGCTTACCGGCGCTGCTGTTATGTATTTGAGCATAACAGAGGGCATCAGGGTAACATCTTCAGATAGCCATAAACGGTAGCCGGTGGTAAGGAACAGGTGCGGGATCAGCTTACCACGGTACACGGAATCGCCTACTACCTTGCCTTCATCAAAACCCAGGTTCATGGGAATAATGTTCTGGGCCGATAAGCCAATGAAATAATCTGCGGAGTACAGCCACAAGCCTGCGGCTACTTCGGGCTTCCAGGTATTCAGCAGTGAGCTGCCGGCTATCACCGGATCATTGGGATTCTGCAGCTCCAGCTTGGAAGCATCCAGGGTAATGGACTGCATGCCCAGCGAGATGCCTGCGCTTAAGCTGGTGCGGGGCGCCAGGCCTATATGATGTGCATAGGTGCCGCTGAAAGAAACGCGGTTCAATGGGCCGGTCCTGTCATTCAGCAAAGTGAAACCCACACCGGGGTGTGAAGGCGGCGCTTCATAATCGGCCCAATAGGCCCTGCCGCGCGGGTTAGTACCTTCTATTTCAAAACCCGTTGGCGATGCCTGCGGGTAATCGCTTTTACGCAGCGGGCCATGCACCGTTAAATAGGTGGTTACAGGTGAACCATTGAGCCCTGCCCACTGGTGGCGGTGGCTGGCCTTTACATCCCAGTAGTTCTCTATACCTGCCACGGCCGGGTTAATAATAAACGGGTTCATGATGTACTGCGTGTAATGCGGTTGTTGTTGCGCACTCACGGAATGCACCCCCATACAGATCATTAAAGCAACCGCCATGCATCTTTTAATAGATATGTGCATAACATTTGTTTTAAGGTTACCGGACGCCCTGTGCCGGAACGCCCGGTACCGATTTTCATTATGGCCGAAAGATCACTTCAGCACTTTAAACTCTGTTCTCCTGTTCTTCTGCCTTCCTTCAGGATTATCTTTTCCATCCGGTGTGGTATTAGGTGCAATGGGCTGCGTAGCGCCATAGCCTTTGTATTCCAGCCTTTCCTTATCCACTCCCTTGCTGATCAGGTATTCCACTACGTTGTGGGCCCTTGCTTCAGAGAGGCGGGCGTTCAGCGCGTCGGAACCCTTACTGTCTGTATGCGCGCTGATCTCAATGCGCAGATCCGGGTGCTGCTGCAGCATGTTCACCAGCACATCCAGCGCGGGGTACGATTCTGGTTTCAGCGTGGCTACGTTGAAATCATAATACACGTTCTGCAGAATGGTGGGTGTTTCAACTGCCGGTGGCGGTACTTCTTTTACTACCGGCGGCAGTGACTTAATAGTATCCGGCGGTACGGGAATATTTTTGCTAAGGGCAAATAATTCCAGGCAGCATTCTGCTGCGCGGTCGGAACCTATCCACACGTTTTCCAGTATATTTTTTTCTGTGCCTTTGCTGGCAAAGTAGATATCGTCTTTTACGGAATTTACGGGGTAACCGAAGTTCACCGGCGTTTCCCAATTATCCAGGCTGCCTTTGCTGTAAAAGAAATCGTAGCCGCCCATGCCTACGCCGCCATCGGTAGAAAATACCAGCACGCCACTGGGTGCATGGTAGTACGGCGCCTGCTCATTATCAGCGCTGTTGATGGTGCTGCCCAGGTTGCGGCTGTTCAATGGTTTGCCATCTACATCCAGGTCGGCATACCAGATATCGTAACCACCGTAACCGCCTTTGCGGTCGCTGGCATATAACAGGTGCTTACCATCGGGCATTACAAAAGGCTGCTGCGCGCTGTAACCGGCTGCATTCACCTGCTCATCCAGGATCAGCGGCTCACTCCAGGCATTGCCGTATTTTTTGCTGCGGTATATGTTGGCGATCTTTTTACCATCTTCTATTTTCCAGCGGGTGAGGAATAAGGTGTTACCATCCGGTGCAATGCTGATCACACCCTGGTGAATATCCCGCGGCTGCGGCAGCTCCAAACGGGTAATATTGGAGGTGCTGCCTTCTGTTATAGTGGCCTGGTATACCCGGTTCAGGTGCACATGATTCTTATCTGTAGCGCTGTCCGGGCGGGTGGAGGTGAACAGCAACGTACCATCGTTCAGCCATACGGGTGCATAGCTGGCGCCGGTGGTATTAAGGCCGGTGGCGCCTTTGTGCACGGAGTATTGTGAAAGATCGCTGCGGTGCAGCTGCTCCTGTATGAACTGCAGGTTCTTTACTTCCCGTTCTGCGGCTGCGGTGTATTCATCTTTTGTTTCGTGGATGCTCAGGAAATAGGTGAAGGCTTTTTGGGCGGCTTCATATTTTTCCAGCGCGCGCAATGCTGTGGCGTAATGATAGGCTGCCAGCGGGAACTGTGCTTTATCAAATTCCAGCGCTTCTTCGTAATAAGGCGCTGCCTTTACGTAGTAATGCAGCTGGCGGTAACTTTCTGCCAGGTAATAAATGGCTTGCTGCTCGCTGCTTACAGGGGTTACCTGCTTTTTGCTGAGCGTACCGGTTGTGTAAGGATTATATGATGCCGGACGGATAATGCTTTTGCGGGAGGCCAGGTATTTTTCATAATACTGTGCGGCAGAATTGTAGTCGGCCTTTTTATAGTAAAAATCACCGGCCTTCAGGTAGTCGTAGGTGAATTGCGCCTGTGCTGCCATGCCCATTAACACTACCGCTGCAACTAAGAATATTCTTTTCATGAGTTTTCTTTGAATCGTGTTATTATAATCTTGGACAAACAAATTCTACTTCCTGCGCCTTGTATTTCTTACGGCCAATGAAGGTTAAGGATACTTCAAAGCTGTTGGCGCCTTTCACCATTTTGCCCAGGTCGGAATTATTGATGTCGTAGCTGGCGCCCAGTGTCATAGTCTTATAAATGAAACCGGCGTATACGGAGATGGCATCTTTAACACGATAGTTAGCTCCCAGCAGGAAATCGGTATTCATGGCGGCATTCATTTGCCCGTAAGCGCCAAACATTTTCTCAGAAGCAGTACCCTGGCGCATGTACATGGCATTAGGCGTTAGGGTAAAGCCCTGGCCCAGCTGCAGTCTTACACCGGCATGGCCAATGTAGCGCATGGGTATGCGGGCATCGCCCTTTTCACTGAACTGGTCTTTGGGGCGTGTAAGGTGCGATACGGAGAAACCGCCGAAAATGTTATAGTTCTTTCCCGGTTCTGCATCATAATACAATACGCCTGCACCTGCATCGAACGACATGGCGGAGGTTTTGTTAAACACATCTGCTGAGCTGGTGCCCGGGTTGTAACCGGTGATGGGATTCCACTGGTCGCCGAAGGTGAGCTTGGAGGGATCGAACTTGCGCTGTATAAAACCCAGCTGCATACCAAAGGCCAGCTGGTGCGTTTGCATTGCGCCAAACTTTACACCGGTGTAGGCTACGTTAGCATAGCCGGTGGTGTAGTTGTAACCGCCATCGCCGGCCGACTGGTTCAGCACACTGGCGCCGAAGTTGAAGTTCTTGTCGGTGGTAATGTCCGCTGCTGCGCCAAAGGTGGAGAAGGGACTGCTGATGTTACCCCACTGCGTGCGGTAAATGGCCGACAGGCGGTAATCACCGTCAAACGCGCCGGTTAAGGCAGGGTTTAACCAGGAGGGGTACACGTAGTATTGGGAAAAGTGCGGATCTATCTGCGCCCGTGTGCTTAAGGCGGAGAGTGTTGCTACGATCAGCAAACCCAGGGTTCTGGTAAAGCGTTTCATGCGTACAATTTTTATTTTTTGGTTGACCACATGGCACCTCACTGTGTCCATGTGCGCGTTGGTTAATGTCCTCAGATACGGTTGCATGTGAATTGTTTTTTATTGTTATCTCAAAATGGTTACGTTGCCGGTGAGCGGCGGGAAACCGCTTTGCAGCTTAATTACATAGTAATAAGTGGCCAGTGGTAATGCCTTACCGTTCCAGGTGCCATCCCAGGCTACATTGTAGCCGTTGGAGGTGTACACGCGCTGTCCGTAACGGTTATACACATCTACTGTGGCGCCGGGATAATCGGCCAGGTTGGTGATCACCCATTGATCGTTAATGCCATCGCCGTTAGGAGAAAATGCATTGGGCACCTTTACGGGTTTCAGCACTTTTACGGTTAAGGCATCAGTGGCGGAACAGTTGCCCTGTCCTGTTGCGGTGAGGGTATACGTTTCATCGCGCATGGCCTGCAGGTAAGGGCGCAGGATGGTGGGATCCGTGAAGTCGCCCGCCGGCGTCCAGCGGAAAGTAAGCACGGAGGAATCATTAGCCGTTGCATTAAAATGCAGCAGCGTGCCTTCCGGCACTACAAAGGAGGACCCTGCATCTATTACCGGCTGCAGGTATACCAGCACTTTGCTGGTGAAAGCATTGCTTACACAGCCAATGGCATTGGTAACCGTGAGCCTTACATCATAGTTGCCCGGCGCATCGTAGCGTTTAACCGGGTTGCGGGAGGTAGCGCCGCTACCGTCTCCAAATGCCCAATCCCATTTTGTAATGCTGCTGTTAGGGGCGGTGCTTTTATCGGTGAACACATTGTCGGCGCCCTGGCACAAGGTATCCGGCTCAACCAGGAAGCTGGCGATGGGTTTGTTATAGAAAGCGCTCAGCACTTTAGCGGTATCACTGGTACAGCCATATGCCGATCTGGCGATCAATTGTACCGTGTAGGAGCCTGCGCTGGCATATACATGCTTGGGATCTTTTACCGTAGAGTTAGTAGCATCGCCAAAGGCCCACTGGTAGGTTAATGTAGAATTATCTGCTACCGTGGTAAGGTTGGTGAATGCGGCCTCGCCTTCCGGCATACAGATGGCTGTGGGCAACGTAAAGTCAGCCACCGGTAAGGGGTGTACGGCAATAGCATGTGTAACGGTATCGCTCACACAGCTGTTATCGCTCACGGTTACCAGCTTCACGTTATAGGTGTTGCTGCCGGCATAGCTGCGGGTAAATGCATTGCCATTGGTATAAGTGGCGCTGCTGCCATCTCCAAAGCTCCACTTCCAGCTGGTGATGTTACCGGAGGGAATGGTGGAATTATCTGTAATGGTAGCTACCTGGCCCTGGCAAAGGCTGGCGGTAGCGGCAAATGCGGCTACTGGTTTGGGATATACTGTAATGGTCTTTGAAATAGAATCCTTACAGCCGCCATTGGTGGTGAATGTGTACCAGATGGTATGTGTACCCGGGCCTGCCGCAGCGGGATTAAAGTTGCCCACGGCATTGGTGCCCGGCCCGCGGTAAGTACCGGTACCGGCTACGCCATTGGTTACGCTGCCTTTTGCTACAGACACCGGCGTTTTCACATTCTCGCACACTGAAGTGAGCGCAGAAAAGGCCAGGGCCGGTTTCAGGTTAAAGGTGGCGGAAACGGTAGTATCCTTCGTACAACCATTGGCGGTAGTAGCTGTGTATTTGATCTTATAAACTC
>NZ_DATCRF010000423.1:0-5521 GCF_036569125.1 Chitinophaga sp.
GCCGCTTTCATGGCAAAAAAACATTGGATACAATTATTATTGCTAAGCCCATTTTTTAAATTCCAGGAAACAACCATTTCATCGCCAACATATTGATAGATCTCGCCTGAATACTGTACAACCGGATCGGACAGATCGGAGTAATACGCTTTAAGCATTTCGAAGTACCGGACATGACCTAACTGTTCGGCTATATGGGTAGAGGATCTCATATCCAGGAACATAAAGATCCGCTCTTCTTCTTTGGGACGGTGATACCGGCCCGTAAAAAAGTTAAAAAGAGCTACCTGTCCAATGTTTTCACTCATTTCCGCATAAAATTGTGAAATAACAATGATCACAGCTATATACACTCCAACGGTAAGAAATGCATAATTTGAGAGGAAGGTCCAGGTATGCCCCCAAACCTGCTTATGAAAGATGGTCGTACGCATTTCAAGAGAGCTGGTGACAACCGTTTGCACAATAAGAAATAATGTAATCGTTGCCAGGTAAAGGACCGTCTTATACAGGATCTTTTTGCTAAAGCTCTTTTGTATGAAAAATTTATTGAGATACAGGGTTTCAATAGTTCCAATGAATAAACCGGTGAGCAAAGAAAAACCGGCAGTAATAAGGAGACTCCTGCTGAAATTGTAAGGACCTTTAGTCGCAGGGTAGTAATTCAGGTTGCCCAGCAAGCCCTTTTCCAGCAGGGAATAGACGATACTAAAAACAAACCATATCACCCCAAAAGGAATGATCCGGAATAGGTTTCTTTTGACCTGTGGAGAGAGCATAGCATACTTATATAAACCTAAAATACGCTTATTCATTGTTTTCTGATATATTTCCTACCTTAATATCATAATTGAACCCCATGCCTGCCATTCCACGCAATCACTACGACGTAATTATCATCGGCGCAGGCCCTGCCGGCTGTGCCTGTGCGATGGCGCTCAGGAATTCCGGCCTGCGCATAGCCATCATAGACAAACACCACTTTCCACGCGATAAGGTTTGCGGCGATGCAATTCCCGGCCCGGCCATTAAGATCCTGCACCAGATAGATCCGCAGTTTGCAGAGCGGCTTGCCGCTTTCTGTGAGAAGCTGCCCACCAGGCGAACGGTTTGCTATTACAACAATAAAATGATCAACTTTTCCTGGAGCCTGGAAGCATATACTGCTACCAGGGAATGTTTCGACAACTTCCTTTTCTCCGGCATCAGGAACCAGCCTGGCATTCACACAATGGAAGGCCTTGCAGTAAATGATATTATCAGCAACCCTGACGGATATACGGTAATAACAAAGAACGATGGCCGGCAATATCAGTGCACGCTATTAATCGGCGCGGATGGCATTAACGGCGTTACTGCCAGAAAACTGGCGTTACGCGGGATAGACAGAAAGCATCATGTAGCAGGGGTTCGGGCTTACTATAGTGGTGTTAGCGGCATGGAAGATACCTGTACGGAAATTTATTTTGACCGGAAATACCTGCCGGGATACTTTTGGGTGTTCCCCATTAAAGGCGGTACTGTTAATGCAGGAATGGGCATTTTGTCTGACGAAGTAGCGAAAAAAAAGATCAATGTTAAAGATGCTTTTCACAATTTTATTGAACGGTCGGCGATATTGAAAGAAAAGTTCCGGGATGCACAGCCATTAGGCGCAATACAGGGCTGCGGCCTGCCCATAGGTTCAAGATGGGTGGTGATGAGCGGCGACCATTTTTTGCTGGCAGGTGATGCCGCCTCCCTGATAGATCCGATGAGCGGAGATGGGATCGGCAACGCCATACTAAGCGGCAAGCTGGCGGCAGAACAGGCAATACAATGTTTTGTGGCCGGCAACTTCGGGGCTGCATTTATGAAAAATTATGAGCAGCAGCTCTATATGGCAGTAGGGGCAAATATGAAAAGAAAGGCAAGGGCGCTGAAAATGCTGGCCAGGATGCCTTTCTTTTTTGATCTGGCATTTACCATCGGCAAAAACAGGATCGTGAAAAAGTTTATAAAGTGAGCTTTATCCGCTTATTTCAGGATCAGCATCAGATCTTCATAATCGTGTGCGGATACAAAAACGGGAACGGCCGCCCAGGCAGACTTCCCTTTATTTGCAGTGAGAGTATCTTTAACCAGTTCCTGCACCCGCAGGATCACCAGGTATTCATGCAGCTCACAGGCTTCCCGCAGCTGGTCATTGCGGTAGCCTTCTGACTGCATATATTTTTCATTAGCTTTCTGCAGGGCTTCATAACCTGTGATGGTAAAGGTTTTTTCGGACTCTCCGCTGAAATCCGCCAGCCAGCTGAGGTCAGCCCAGCTGGGGATCGATTCATAGGCCAATGCATGAAGGAACCAGCGATCGTATTGCGTGGTAAAGCTATTCATTTCAACATAGATGGCCTTAATTTCATGCCCTTCTTCAACGGTCATTGCCTCATAAAAATGGTTAAGGAATTGTGTCAGCGCCGGCTGCAGGTGCAGCAGGTCTTTTCCAATCACCTGTTGAAAGTCTGATGCCGGCAGCTGGCTTAGCTTTGCCTCTGTTTCGCGGATAGCTTCTGCTAATTTTCCGGCTTGTATAAGTTCCTGGATCTGTTCCATAGTTTTATTACTTGCAGCAAAGGAAAGACATATTGCGCAAAAGTGCGTGGATTAAATATTCTGACAGGATTTCGTAGATTCGGGCCTGATACTCTGAATTTACATGAGAAAAGTACTGTTTTTCCTATTACTGGCGCATCAGGGATGGGCGCAGCCATCCTTGCAGACTAAGAAACCTGTTGACAGCCTGGCTATATACAACCGGCAGCTTGCTCCCGGCGAAATGAAGCAGGACCTGCAGGTGTTCCTCGACATCCGTAAAAAAGCCAACTCCGGCCTGTATCGCTACCGCACCAAAAAGCAGATCGACAGCATTTATAAATGGGCCTTTACGCGGGCGCGCCAGCCCATGTCTACGATCGATTTTTTTAAGATCATTTTACAGCTGACTGATTTTGAAGGAAGCTGCCATAACTATACAGAGCCCAATGCAGCCCTGGTCAGGTATCTCAACCGGCAACGCGGTTTCTTTCCTTTTGCGCTTAAATATATTGACGGGCAGATGATCTTTAACAGCAAAACAGACCAGATCCCTGTAGGATCGCGGGTGCTGAGCATTAATGGTGTTGCTGACAAGGACCTCATGCAATCTTTTTATAAATACAATACGGCAGATGGTTTTACCCAAACACAAAAGCTATCGGGCAGCGTGAACAGGAGCTATGGATTGCGGTACCTGTATGAGTATGGGATCAAAGATAGTTTCGGGATCCGTTTTTCAGCTCCGGGCGCTTCGCAGGAGCAAACAGTAACAGTGCCGGCAGTAACGCTGGCGGAACGGGATGCAAACTTATTATTGCGTCACAGTGCGCCGGTAGATAGTGTGATCGATTACAAAGTGCAGCCCAAATATAGTTTCAGGATGGTGAACCCCACCACGGGCTTATTGAACCTGCGGATCTTCACCATGGCTGACGACGCAGATGATCCGGCCTTTCCGGTATATGTAGCGTTTATGGACAGCGTATTCCGGGTGCTTGACAATAATAAAATACCCAACCTTATCCTGGACATCCGCAGTAATCCCGGTGGCAGTGATCCTACTTTTGAACAACCCATGATGTACCTCACGGATTCGAGCTTCAAAGAAAATACACTGGCCTATACCATCTTTGATAATGGCATTCCTTATGAGGAATATTTCTGGGGCATCTCTACCGCAGTAAAGATGGATTCTGCAGCGAAAGTTGCAGGAAAACAAATGCTGAAAGATTATTTCCCGGCATTGCACAATGGCCGCAACATGCAGAATCCTAAATACAACCCGGTGTATCACCCGAAAAGCCCCGGATTCAAAGGGAAATTGTATATGCTCATTGATGAAGATGTGGCTTCAGCAGCCTCACACCTGGCTTCCCTTGTAAAAGCCTATGCACGCAATGTTACTATTGTTGGGGTGGAAACCGTTGGAGGATATTATGGCCATAATGGGCATATGTCGTTGATCTACGAGCTGCCGCATTCAAAAATAAAAACAAAGCTCTCTATTGTTTATGTGATACAGGATGCACCTGTAAAGCCGGATCAGCCGGAAGGCCGGGGCATTATTCCCGATTATACAGTTTGGCCTGCTTTCAATGATTTTATGCAAAACCGCGATACGCAGATGGAATATGTGCTGAAGCTGATCGCTGAGAAATCTTAAGCCGGACATTACTACCGGAAGCTAAGGGTTGTTTTGTATTCAGCGGATAAGGTAATAGAATCTACCTTCAGATAGGTATGCTGATCACCAAAATCAGGAATACTTTGCGGATAGGGCTGCAGATCTATCAGGTACGATGCATTTTTTTGCATAGGCCGGAAATACAGCACCATTTCACTGGGTTTAGGAGAAGCTGTTAAGAATTTCCGCAGGCCAATTTCCCAGGGAATGCCGTTATAAAATTCATCGGTCACTAATTCTCCGTTGATAAAGCCCATACCGGAATCCCCTATGTAAGCTACTTTGAGCCGCAGGTCATTAACACCGGCCGGCAAGGTATCGGGGAGTGTAACTACAAACTTCTTTTCACTGATCTGCCGCACACTGATCGCAGCTTTTGCGTTTGGTAACGTAACCTGGAAGCTGGAAAAAACAGCAGGACCGTTTACCTGGGTAATGGAACCATTTTCCAGTTTTGGAGCAGTATGCAGCCTGGGATAAAAGGACAGGCCGAACTGGCTCACACTATCCTGTAACAGCTCAAAGCTTTCACTATCCTGCAATATAACTGCGCTTGAAAAAGCTATATGGCGTTTACCTGCAATGTTCATTACGTAGGCTGTTAACGCGCGTGCTTTATCAATTATCAGCACATCCGTTGTTTTCCCGACGGCGCTGACAGTAAAGGAAGCTACACGGTCCGTGCATTCAACGCGGGTGCCGTTACCGGTTGAAATTACTTTTGCGCCTGCACCTGCCTTCACGCGAACACCGGCTGCAAACAGGCATTCGCCTTTCACGCCATCCGGCGTAAAAAACACATAGTAAGGGGAGGGGCCGCTACCCTTCATCATAAGCTGGGCGGTTGAATACCGCAGCAGGGCGCCGTTGAGATCAAGGTTGAATGGAAAGACGGCATTTTCGCCGCTTGCTAATGAGAACCCTCCGGATGCAGGAATTGCAACAACACCGCCGGGCGTTTGTACCTTTATCTGGATATTCGTTTGTGGAAGCATGGTAGTATCGTCCTGGAAATTGTTAAGGAACAGGTAGCCGCTGTTATCCTTTATGCGCACAGCATAGCGAAGAGCAGTAATATTTTCCGGCTGAAGGGACCTGGCATTTTCCGGCAGCACTGTAACCATGGGCGCTAACTGATCACCGAAGTCCTGCAGAAAGAAGTGCAGTAATTTCAGCCGGTGAAAGCCTTCACGCACCTGCCCAAACTCGCCTATAGGCGCCTGGAAGTCGTAGGAGATTTTTGGTAGTCCATAGGCTTCATCG
>NZ_DATCRF010000424.1:0-23460 GCF_036569125.1 Chitinophaga sp.
ATCCAGCAGGATGGTCTTACCGCCGCTTTTCAAAATGGCGACGGTAGTGAAAGGAGCAACATCACTGCCTGACCGGTTGGTTTCATTTTTTCTATTCAGCAACAACCAGGTGCCGGCGCCTAATACAATTAATATAGAAGCGGCAACAGCCATCCGCGGCCAAAGCCTGCTTTGTTTCGTGTGGATGATGGCCGGCTGCAATTTTGCCCGGATCGCATCTGCGTCTTCCAAACGCTCATACAGTGAATATCCGGCAGGATCTTTCTCCTGGTATTGAAGATACCAGTTTTCCAGGAAGGCTTTTTCCGCATCAGTAGCCGTTCCGTTACGTATTCTTGCTAAAAGGTCTTTAAGTTCTTGCTCCTGCATAAGACTAGGAAATTGTATCCTTATATTAAGAGACAATCAACTAAAGCGGAACAGGTAAATAAAATAAAAAAAATTATTTAGGGTATATGATCCACAGGAGATAGGCGAAAAGACCCAGTTTAATGCGAAGGATCTTCAGGGCATTGGTGATGTGTTTACTGACAGTTTGCTCCGAAATATCTAATTTTTCAGCAATTTCCCGGTGGCTGAGGTGTTGTTTGCGGCTGAGTTCAAAAACTTCCCGCATTTTAGGAGGCAGTGCGGCGATCTCCTTTTCGATAACAGCGATCAGCTGATTTTCGCGGATGCGGTGATCCGTAAAGCTTTGGGGTTGCTCCGAAAATTTCAGAATGGAATTAAAATATTTCTCTTCTACTTTTTTACGCGTAACCTGGTTTAATACAATATTGCGGCCAGAGGTATAGAGAAACCCTGCCAGGCTATTCGTTATCTGCAGCTGCTCACGCCCGGCCCAAAGTTTGGCAAACACTTCGTGCACGATATCTTTTGCCTCCTCCCGATCACCGGTCTTGCTGTAAATATGGTTCAGTAAGACAAAGATATACCGGTCATAAATTTCAATGAATGCCTGCTCATCTCCGGACTTAAGCAAGTCCGCCAGTTCCTGATCTGTAAATTGCTGATATACACTCACAATGGCAAAATCATTTCCATAAAGCTAATAAAATAAAAAATAATGCTAAATGTTATGAATTATTTCCAGATGTTTCATTCCCACTCTTCGTGATACACGAACTTTGGCATCTGCCACTCATACCGGATGGCCAGCAGGCGTAGTATTAACCCTGTTACAGACGCTATTACCGTAGCCCATTGTGCGCTGCTGCCTATTGCTTCCATACCTAAATACACCCCGCCGGTAACAATGGCTACGCTGGCATATACCTCTTTACGGAATAATAAAGGAATATCATTACACAACACATCGCGCAACACACCGCCTGCGCAACCAGTGATCATACCGCTTAATAAAATGATGATAACGGGCAAATGCATTTCCTCTGCCAGCTGACAGCCAATAATAGTGAATACCACCAGGCCCAGCGCATCCAGGTACAGGAACAGCATTTTTAAACGGCGCATGAAAGAAGCGATCAGCGCAGCAAACAGCGCAGCGCCTGCAGTGATCAGCAGGTACTCAGGATGGCTTACCCAGGTCATCGGGTAATGGCCTAATAAGATGTTACGGATGGTTCCGCCCCCCAGGGCTGTTACCCAGGCAATCATACAAACACCTACCCAATCCATATTACGGCGGCCGGCAGATAAGGCGGCGGTCATGGCCTCTGCGGTAATAGCAATAATGTAAAGTATGTGCAACATAGTATCGGGTTTTATGGTAAAATAAATTTCATACAAATCAGGCATACAAAGGGTTTCGTATGTATGGTACGCTATGTACAATTTCGTTCAAAGTGTGGAATACAGGACCATTTTAGTAGGTTAAGAGCATTAAAAATTTTAAATTTATAACATGAAGTTCCACGTCAAAATTACTCTGGTGCTTGTCATCTTCATAGTATGCTTGTTATGTCATACCGGAACCACTGCCCGGACCACCCCTCCCAAATTTAAAGTGATCGCTTTTTATACCGGCAAAGAAGACCTTGCGCACATCAGCTTTGTACATGAAGCCAATCAATGGTTTCCGGCCATGGCTAAAAAATATCACTTCACTTATGATTCAACCAACAACTGGGATAATTTAAATGAGGCCTTTCTTTCAAACTACCAGGTAGTAGTGTTCCTGGATACACGGCCCGATAAACCGGAGCAAAGAAATGCCTTTCAAAAATATATGGAGAACGGCGGCGGCTGGATGGGCTTTCACTTCTCCGCGTTTGCATTAACACCCTCCGCCTATCCGCAGAACTGGGACTGGTATCACAACACCTTCTTAGGTTCCGGCGCATATGGCAGCAACACCTGGCGGCCTACTTCCGCTTTTCTGAAAGTGGAAGATAAGGAACATCCTGCAACCAGGCGCCTGGGCGCGCTCATTAAAGCATCGCCCAATGAATGGTACCGCTGGGAAAATGACCTGCGTAAGAACCCTGATATAAAAATATTGTTGTCCATTGATTCAACCAGCTTTCCGCTGGGCACCGGCCCCAAACAGTATGAAATATGGCATAGCGGGTACTACCCCGTTGTGTGGACCAATCAACGTTATAAAATGTTGTACCTGAATATGGGCCATAATGATATGGACTATGAAGGCAAAACCAACAGGACATTATCTTATACGTTCGGCAATAAACAACAGGATCAGCTGATCATTGATGCGTTGTTATGGCTGGGTAGCGGAAACCATAAAAAAAGTTAACTGATGGAAGTATTACAAACACTGTATCACGAGTTAATTTCCTTTCTGGGGATAGGACAGTTGCTGGAAATGTACAAAACAGGTGATTACAAAACCCTGCTTACATTTAATGGCGTGCTCACGGCCGTTTCACCCGTGATACCTTTATTATTGCTGTTGGAAATAGGCCGTGCCCTGGTATATAAACGGTTTAAGGTAGAGGATTACAAAATGCCCTTCTTTATTTTTGTGCTGAACCGTTTTATAGGCCGCTTTATTTCCATTGCAGCCATTGCATTCTGTATAGGGCTGTTTGAAAAATTAGCGCTGTTCCATACTACGTTTACGTGGTACTGGTTAATATACGGTTATATTGTGTGGGAGTTCTCCCACTTCATTTATCATTACCTGGGGCATAAGGTCCGGATCTTCTGGTGCCTGCATTCCACACACCATGCGCCGCAGAACATGAACCTGTTTGTAAGCCATGCGCACTTTTTCCTGGAAGGCCCTTATGCAGATGTGATCCGTACCACCATTTGCATACTGGCCGGCGTGAACCCGCCCCTGCTGTTCTTTATAATGTTTATTGATGGTTTCTGGGGCGCATTCATACATGTGGGAGAAAACCTGCTGCCGGATGGCCGCCTGGGCTTTTTGAATAAGATCATTCTTACGCCTTCCGCCCACCGCGTACACCATGCGCGCAACCCGCTGTATATGGATACCAATTTCTGCAACCTGCTCAACATCTGGGATAAAGTGTTCGGTACTTTCCAGTATGAGAAAAAGGAAGTGGTAATTGAATACGGCATTACCCGGCAATTAAATCCCAACAATCTGCTGGATGTATATTTCGGGGAATTTTATTACCTGTGGAAAGATATCAGAAAGGCGCCCGGCATCAAAAGCAAGCTCCTTTACATTATTATGCCGCCGGGCTGGAGCCATACCGGCGATCATAAAACCGCCAACATTGTAAAAGCTGAGTACCAGCACGAACAGCAGCAGAAAGCGCAGCAGCAGGCTGCGGAGCAAACACCCGTGCTGCCGCTGGAAACCAGCCAGGCCGTTTAGGTTAATTAATAATTAAGAATGAATAATTAATAATAAAGAGGGCTGATCATACAAGTGTAATGGTCAGCCCTTATTTATTCCGGCATGTTTGCAAGCTCCATTTGTTAACATCCCGGCCGTTCGATTATTAATTATTAATTATTCATTGTTAATTAATGGGCCTGATCATTGCTGTGAAATTTATAAAGGAGCAGTACTATGAACAGGCCCATCACCATTACCTTAGAAGGGGTACAGTATATGATAGATATGGATATGGAACGGCAATCATCCAGCATCATATACCATGTTAAACCACCCCAGCATCTTACCACAGATATCCCGGCAAGCTTTGACATTGTGCAGAAAGAAGACGGGGACATACCCTGTTACAATGCGCAGCAGTCTTTAACAGAAAAAGGAAAGCAGATCATGGATGTGATCTGCCAGCATTTGAAGAACCTGCCACCACAATTTAAAGGCGGCAAGAACCAAAAGATCGGAGAACAAGGTTAGCTGTAGCGGTCATTACGCCAGGGATATGCGGTATTGGAATAGCCTCTTTCTTCCCAGAACCCTAAACGGTTACCGGCTAAAAATTCGATCCGGCTGATCCATTTGGAACCTTTCCAGGCATAGAGCTGTGGTGTTATCATCCGCACCGGGCCGCCGTGCTCTTTAGGCAAGGGCTGCCCTTCAAAGGTGTGCACCAGCAGCACATCCGGTTTCAGCGCTTCTTCCAGCGCTACATTGGTGGTATACTCATCGTACCCGTAACACATTAAATGGGTGGCAGTATCCTTAGGCTGCGCCAGGGCGGCAATGTCCATCAGGCGCACGCCTTTCCATTTCATATCCAGCTTTGACCAGGTAGTTACACAGTGAAAGTCGGACGTATCATCCGTTTGCGGCAGGGCCATAAAATCATCCCAGGTTAATACCAGCGGGTGCTCTACCTCCCCGTCCACTATCAGCCGCCATTTATCTAATGGAATAGTAGGTTGAATGCCCAGATCAAGCACCGGCCATTTTTTAGTAATAACCTGCCCCACAGGCACCACCGGCATACCATGCCGGTTGGGGTTTCCCTTGCCCATTGGCCGGTTATCGGCCACAGAAGGGGTAGCTTTCATTTTTTCCTCAAAGCGGGCTTTGAGCTTCATGCGGGCTTCTACCACCCGTTGTAATTTTTCAGGCTCTTCCATAAGTTGAAGTTAGCATTTTTTAGCTGCACATTTGGCCTGCCACTTGCGTTGACAAACAGCAAACATCCGTGCATGAAAAAGTATTACCTGCTTTTAGCTGCTGTATTCATTACGCTCCTGCAGCTGCAGGCACAGTCGCCTGTTACCAGCCCGCAGGAAGACCGCTGGTATAAGAACAGCATTATCTATAACCTGGACGTACATACGTTTAAAGACAGCGACGGGGATGGCTATGGCGATTTCCAGGGGCTTATTCAGCAGCTGGACTACCTGCAGGGCCTGGGTGTGGATGCTATATGGCTGGCGCCTTTTCAGCCATCACCCAAAAAAGATGACGGGTATGATATTTCGGATTATTACAGCATAGATTCCACCTGCGGCACACCCGGCGATTTTACTGCCTTTATGTACCAGGCAAAGCTGCATGGCATACGGGTAATGATGGATATGGTGCTGAACCACACCTCTGACCAGCACCCCTGGTTCAAACGCGCCCGGCAGGATACCTCCTCCCCTTACCATCACTTTTATGCATGGACGGATAAACGGCCCTCCAATTATAACAAAGGCATGGCTTTCCCGGGATGGCAGCCGGAAGTATGGAGTTATGACAGCACAGCCAAAGCCTGGTATTATCACCGCTTTTATGAGTTTGAGCCGGATATTAATTTCACCAATCCCCTGGTGCGTGCAGAAGGCAACCGTGTACTGGCTTACTGGCTGCAGCAGGGCATAGCAGGCTTCCGGCTGGATGCGGTGCCTTTTATGATAGAGGTAGCGCAACCCGGCAATGACAAACCACCCCAGCAATACGAGATCATTTACGATATGCAGCGCTTTGTGCAATGGCGCTCGGGTGATGCCATTGTATTAGGCGAAGCCAATGTAATGCCGGATGCCAACGAACATTATTTTGGCAGCAACGGGGAGGGCCTGCAAATGATGTTCAACTTTTACGTGAACCAATACCTTTTCTATGCACTGGCTACAGGCAAAACAGCCTTACTTGCAAAAGCGCTGGAAGAAACGCGTAAGGTGCCTGAAGTTGCGCAGTGGGCCTACTTTCTGCGCAATCATGATGAGATAGACCTGGGCCGCTTAACGGAGCAGCAGCGCAATGAAGTATACCAGGCTATGGGACCGGACAAGAACATGCAGCTGTTTGACCGCGGCCTGCGCCGCCGCCTGGCCCCTATGCTGAATAACGATCCCAAACGTATTGAAATGGCTTACAGCCTGCTGCTGGCATTGCCCGGCACGCCCGTGATACGCTATGGCGAAGAAATTGGTATGGGCGATGATCTGCAGCTGCGCGAGCGCCTTGCCATCCGTACTCCCATGCAGTGGAGCGCTGCACCCAATGCAGGCTTTACAACAGCTGCACAGCCTTTCCGGCCGGTGATAAGCGGTGGTGATTACGGATATGAAAAAGTGAATGTGATCCGGCAGCAAAGAACGCCCGGCTCCTTATTGAACTGGCTGGAGAAAATGATACGGGTGCGTAAACAATGTCCTGAAATAGGCCTGGGTAAATGGCAGCTGTTAAATACCGGCGCGCCGGGCGTGCTGGCCATGCAATACCGGTACAAGAATAAAACGCTTATTGTGCTGCATAATTTCAGCGCCGCTGCACAGCAGGTACACTTACCGGCAGCCGGTAACCAGCTATATGATCTCGTGAATGGCACATCTGTGCAGGCCGCTCCCAACCTGAGCCTGAACGGGTATGATTACAAATGGCTGCGGGTGGGTAATGGCAATGAGTAGATTTACAGGCACCATAATTGATGAAAGGACAAATGCAAACCAGCATATGACTTATGAGTAGACCAACTTACCCGGGACACCCGTACCCTTTGGGCGCCACCTGGGATGGTGAAGGTGTGAACTTTGCCATTTATTCAGAAAATGCCACCAGAGTAGACTTATGCCTGTTTGACGAGCCCAAGGGCGCCTCCGAAAAGGAATGTGTAAGGCTTACAGAACGCTCCAACCATGTATGGCATATTTACCTGCCCGGCATACAGCCCGGCCAGCTGTATGGCTACCGTATGGAAGGGCCCTATGAGCCGCAGCAGGGATACCGTTATAACCGTAACAAGCTTTTAATAGATCCATACGCAAAAGCCATTGCCGGTACTATTGAATGGCACGATTCCCTGTTTGGTTATGAAATGGGACATCCTGAGGAAGACCTGAGCTTCAGCACCACAGACAGTTCCCCGTTTATACCTAAAAGCGTGGTGGTAGATGTTGCTTTTGACTGGGAGGGCGATAAACCGCCCAAAACGCCTTATCACCAAAGCGTGATCTACGAAACGCATGTAAAGGGATTTACCAAGCTGCACCCTGACATACCGGAAAATGAACGGGGCACTTACAAAGGCATGGCCCACCCCGCTACCATTCAATATTTGAAGGAGCTGGGCATTACTGCCGTTGAGCTGATGCCCGTGCATCACTTTGTTACAGACCGCTACCTGGCCGATAAAGGATTAACCAATTACTGGGGGTATAATACGATCGGCTTTTTTGCGCCGGATGTACGCTACTCCGCTTCCGGCATTTGCGGGGAGCAGGTGCGCGAGTTTAAGGAAATGGTGAAAGCCCTGCACAAAGCAGGGATAGAGGTGATACTGGATGTGGTGTACAACCATACGGCGGAAGGCAATCACCTGGGGCCCACCCTTTCTTTCCGTGGCATTTCCAATGCAGACTACTACCGGCTAACAGATGATAAACGTTATTACATGGATTATACGGGCACAGGCAATACCCTGAACGCCCGCCTCCCCAGCGTATTACGGCTTATTATGGATAGCCTGCGTTACTGGGTGCTGGATATGCATGTAGATGGTTTCCGCTTTGACCTGGCTGCCACCTTAGCACGCGAGCTGCATGAAGTGGACCGCCTGAGCGCCTTCTTCGATATCATTCACCAGGATCCCGTGATCTCCCAGGTAAAGCTGATAGCAGAGCCCTGGGATGTAGGCGAAGGCGGTTACCAGGTAGGCAAGTTCCCTCCCGGCTGGGCAGAGTGGAATGGCAAGTACCGCGACAGCATACGTGATTACTGGCGGGGCGCAGACAGCACGCTGGCCGAATTTGCATCCCGCTTAACCGGCAGCGCAGACCTGTATAAAGAAGAATACCGCCGCCCAACAGCCAGCATTAATTTTATTACAGCGCATGATGGTTTCACCCTGCACGACCTGGTTTCCTATAACGATAAGCACAATGATGCCAACGGGGAAAACAACCAGGATGGCGACAGCCATAACCGCAGCTGGAACTGCGGTGCAGAAGGCCCTACAGAAGATCCGCTGATCAATACTTTAAGGGAACGGCAAAAACGCAACCTGCTTACTACCCTGTTCCTTTCACAGGGTGTGCCCATGATAGTGGCAGGCGATGAAGCCGGCCGCACGCAGCAGGGTAACAACAACGCCTATTGCCAGGATAATGAGATCAGCTGGCTGCACTGGGATCAGCTGGATCAAAGCCTGCTGAACTTTACCAAAAAGCTGATACAGCTGCGGTTGAAGCACCCGGCCTTTTGCAGGCGGCGCTGGTTCCGCGGCCACCCGGTAGAAGATTCCGGCGTAGAAGATATTGCATGGTTCTTACCTGAAGGCGCGGAAATGACCGACGAGCACTGGGATACTGATTTTGCACGCTCCCTGGCTGTGTACCTGAATGGGCGCGGCTTACGCAGCATTGGCCCTAAAGGGGAAAAGATAGTGGATGATAGCTTTTACATTATGCTGAATGCGCATCATGAACCACTTTCCTTTACGCTGCCTGCTTCCTCCTACGGCGATGAATGGCATATACTGCTGGATACCGGGCAGCCGGAAAAAGAAGACAATAGAAAGGTATTTAAAGCTCAAAGCACCATGGAGATAGGTGGCCGCTCCATAGTGGTATTAATACATGAAGAAAAACAGGCCAAAGAAATGGCAAAACAACCGTAAACAGTGTGAATGTTTAATATAAAACAAAGGCCGGGCAATTGCCCGGCCTTGTTTGCTTTATAACAGGTGTTGTGTTAAGCTTATTCGCTGAGCAGGAATGCTACAGGAAATTTCTCCAGCATGCCCGTGGGCAGCTGCCCGTTAGGCGTAGCTACCTGCTCATTTGTAAAGATATGTTTCCATTTCAGCGGCGCGCCTTCGGGTAAGGTCAGCGTTAAGGGCTCTTCTTCCCGGCCTGCATGGGTAGCGGCTATCAGCGGCGCTATTACCAGGCACCATTTATCCTGCTCTTTGCGGGCGTATGCAATTACGGAATGATCATCCCGGTTATACACGGGTATGTATTCCCCTTTTGCAAACAGGGACGGGTGTGCGCGCCTTGCCTGTAAAGCCTTCCAGGTAACATACAATTTTTCCATACCTGCGGTACGATGCGTATGCAAAAAGCCCAGTAAATTTTCAACACCGGCTTTTTCCTGCTGCTGCAGCTTAGCCAGCCATTGTTTGCGCTGCGCATAATCTACCGGGCGGCGGTTATCCGGGTCAACAAAGCTCAAATCCCACAGCTCGCAGCCCTGGTATATATCCGGTATGCCCGGCGCCGTGATCTTAATGAGTGCTTGGGTTAGAGAATAGATCTGCGCCTGCTGGTTGATCTTCTCAAAATAAGCGCCCATGCTGTCTGTGAACGGATGGTCTGCTGCAAACAAATTTTCTATGAACTGTGTGCAGGCCTGCTCATATTCCTCATTCGGGGCCGACCAGTTGCTGTGCACCTTTGCTTCCCGTAATACTTTCGTGATGTAGGATGTTAATCTTTCTTTAAACACCGGGGTTACCACACCATCTGCCGGGTAGCCCGAAAGCACGGACTGGTAAATGAAGTATTCATCATTCATATCCGGGGCGGCATTCTCACTGAAAGGTTTGTTCATGGTATGCCATTGCTGCACCTGCTGGATCCATTGGTTAGGATGCAAGGTGAGCGTATTTAAACGAATGCGCCCATCCTCCCCTCTTTTTGTATCGTGCGTAGCCGTAGCATTTAATGATAAGGGATGGTAACGCTGCCGGCTACCCGCATGTTCATGAAAACGGATCAGCGAACATTTACTGCCTTCCGGCGCATCGCCTACTTCATTATGGGATATTAAAGCATTGTATACATAAAAGGTAGTGTCTTCCACGCCTTTGGCGGTGAGCGGGCCGGTAAACTGCATCATGCGTTGCAGGAACTTAATACCCTGCTCGCTTTTTTTATCCAGCTGCCACCAGGAGCGTATGAGCTCCAGCATTTTAGTAAGCTCCGGATCACTGCGCAAAGCGCCGTCCATGGCATATTCCAGCAGGGAAAGGCTGCGGGTGCTCAGGGGCCATTGCTCGGGGTAAATCCGGTACACCGGCAGGTGTATCATCAGCAGGCCCAATGCTTTTTTCAATTGCTTTTCGTTCACACGTATGTCGGCCAGGCCCAGGGTGTAACAATACCGCACCAGGTTATCCCACTCCCCTTCCATCTGCGTTTCCAGGATCAGCTGTTTTTTCTTTGTCACCAGCTTATCATACTTAGCCAGGTCGGGGAACTGGCTGCGGTAGTAACGTGCAATTTTTTCAAAGCCCTGCTGATCGGTGAGCAGCTGGCTTACATCGCCCAGGAACTCATAGCCGGTGCTGCCCTGCAGCAGCCATTCCCGCGGCATCGTTTCATTACCGGCCAGTATTTTTTCTGCAATAATGTAACAGCGCGCACCAAACAGCTCCCGCAGGCGGCGTATATATTCGCCGGGATTCTGCAGCCCGTCAATATGATCAATGCGCAGGCCCTGTATTAAGCCCTGCTTATACATTTCATGCAAAAAGGTATGGTATTCATTAAACACCTCCGGATCTTCCATGCGCAGGGCTATCAGCCCATTCACTGTAAAAAAGCGGCGGTAGTTGATACGGGTCTCTGCCTCCTGCCAAAAGGTGAACAGGTAGTACTGCTGATCCAGCAAAGCGGCCAGCAATGCAGCATCCTCATTCACCTGGTCTGTAAGCTGCTGCAGGCGCGTTTCATTTGCACGTGCAAACAGCGATGCTTTTTGTTCCTCCCACTCCTTTACCGTGTGTGGTTTTTCAATGCCTCTTTGTAAGGCCTGCAGCCATTCCTGGGTGGCAGTATCTTCCTGCGGCAGCGCATTTAACAGCACTTCATATGCCGGCGCAGATAATGGAAAAGCCAGCTCTCCATACTGCACCTGCCAGCCCTGCGGCGAGAACAGGAGCTTAATTTCCCCTGCTTCCACGCTGGCGGCCAGCGGCTGTCCCAGGAAGGGCAGCATCAGTTTACCCGTTAACGTTGTATCCGGGTGCGCCCAGTCAATATCAAAATAGTTGTAGTAAGGTGAGTTAGGCCCCCTTTCCAGCACATCCATCAAACGGCTGTTGGCAGGGTGCAGGGCCATATGGTTAGGTACAATATCCTGGATCCAGTTCATACCTTTTTCATGCAGCTGCCGCTGTAAGCTGTGCAGCTCCTCAATAGTGCCAATGGCAGGGCTGATAGCGTGCGGGTTGGTAACATCATACCCGTGCATGCTGCCGGGCGCCGCTTCAAAAATGGGCGATGCGTAAATGGTGGTAACACCCAGCTCATGTAAATAATCTATATGCTGTTCCAGGTCTTTAAACGTAAACTCACCGTTGAACTGTAAACGGTAAGTGGAAACCGGGGTAAATACATCATGCTTCATAACTCATCATTTCATTTCATAAACAATAGCAGACAAGGGCTGTATGGTAATTACGCCGCCTGCCGGTACTTCATCCTGCGCTATTGCACCGGGGCCGTTCCATTGCAGGTGGGCGGAGTCAAACAATTTATGATAGGTTTTAAGTCCTGCAGGATGGTAGGCTTCCTGCTCCTTACTGAAGTTCAGCACAATCAGCAGCGCATCCTGCCCATCGTACTCACGTTCCAGCACCAGCAGGCCTTCATTGATCACGGGATGCACTTTGGTGCCGTTGCGCTCATGGTACTTTAATGCGGGCCGTGTTTTCCTTAAGCCGATCAGGTAGCGGTAACAGGCCAGCAGGGTAGCATTCTCCGGTGTTTTGGTATCCCAGCTTAATTTGGAGGCATCAAAAGTTTCCGGCGCCATAGGGTCCGGCGCTTCACCGGCTGCGTGAAAAGCGGCAAACTCTTTTTTACGGCCTTCACGAACGGCAGTTACCAGCTCAGGATCTTCAAACGAAGTAAAGAACTGGAAAGGATTTTTTTCGCCATACTCCTCACCCATAAACAGCAAAGGCACAAAGGGCGATAACAATAAAGCAGCGGCAGACAATTTCAATGCCTCAAAAGGCACCAGCGCGCTTAAACGTTCGCCCAGCATACGGTTGCCCACCTGGTCGTGGTTTTGTATAAAGGCCACAAACTGGCTGTAGGGCAGGTGCTGCGGCGCCAGGCCAAACCTGCGTTTGCGGTGTGCGGAGTATTGCCCGGTATATACATACGCATCTGCATAAGACCTGGCCAGCAGATCCAGCTTACCAAAATCTTCATAATAACCGTTGGTTTCGCCGGTAAGCTTGCTATGCAGGGCATGGTGAAACTCATCTATCCACTGCGCCTGCAAACCATAACCGCCGTTAGCCACCGGGGTAATGTAACGGGGATTGTTCAGGTCCAGCTCTGCTATGAGTATTTTCTTTTTACCGCAACGCTGTTCCAGCTCATGCACGGCGGCGGTCAGCTCCTGCACAAAATGCAGCGCGCTGCTGTCCCAATAGGCATGCACTGCATCCAGCCGCAGGCCGTCGATATGAAATTCATCCAGCCACATAAGCGCGTTGGCAATGTAAAAGCTGCGCACTCCATCGCTCCAGGCATCATCAAAATTAATAGCCTGGCCCCAGGGTGTTTTATACTTATCTGTAAAGTAAGGGCCAAAGTCGCTGAAGTAATTGCCTTCCGGTCCCTGGTGGTTGTACACTACGTCCAGTATAACGGCTATGCCCATATTGTGCGCAACATCTACCAGCTTTTTGAGGTCGTTAATGCTGCCATAGGAATTCTGTAACGCAAAAGGGTATACGCCATCGTAGCCCCAGTTGCGGGAGCCGGGAAACTGTGCCAGGGGCATAATTTCAATGGTGGTAATACCCAGCTCCTGCAAAGCGGGCAGGCGGTCTATAATGCCCTGCAGCGTGCCTTCCGGACTAAACGTACCGGTATGCAGCTCGTAAATGATCATTTGTTCCAGGCTCATACCTTTCCACTGATCATCTGTAAAAGTAAAGCCGTCAGGGTCTGTAACGGCCGAAGGGCCGTGTACCCCTTCCGGTTGATGGCGTGATGCAGGATCGGGTCTTTTGCCTTCCTCATCCAGCACATAATAATACTGCGTGCCTGCCTTAATATTGGGCAGGGTTACCGACCAGTATCCATCTGCATGCTGCTGCATTTCATGCGTAACATTTTGCTCCGGTAACAGTAAGCTCACTTTATTCTTTAAAGGCGCCCATACACGAAAACGGCATGCACCATTAGCGTTCAGCACTGCGCCGGGCTGTATATAAATTGCCGTTGTCATTTATCACTCCGCTTTCTATTGTAAACAATTGTCCATTCTTCCAAACGTGCGGCCATAGCATCGGTGAACTGGCCGGGCAGCATGCGCCAGCTCCAGTTATTACCGGCTACGGCAGGCGTGTTCATACGGGCTTTTTCATCCAGGCCCAATACATCCTGCATGGGCAAAACAGCATGCTGCGCTACGGAAGCATATACCATTCTGCCCAGCACCTGCGCTACTTCCTCTTCCGTGATGGTTTGCCCGGTGTATAAGCACAGCCGCTCAATATCTGCGGGTGCAGCATCCTGCCGGAACCATCCACGGCTGGTATTATTATCATGCGTGCCGGTGTATGCAAAAAAGTTAGGTGCATGATCATGCGGTATATGCGGTGATTGTGGCATATCTTCTCCGAAAGCAAACTGCAGCACTTTCATGCCGGGCAGCTTAAACTGGTCCCTTAGCTGTATCACTGCATCATTAATATCGCCCAGGTCTTCTGCTACAAAAGGCATTTCCGGAAAGGCGGTTTGCAATGCATTAAAAAGATCTGCACCCGGTCCATCCTTCCACTCCCCTTCTACAGCGGTTGGCGCACCGGCCGGCACTTCCCAGTAATTGGCAAATGCGCGGAAATGATCCAGCCGTAAAAGGTTGTACCATTCCAGGTTACGGCGTATGCGGCTTACCCACCATTTATAGTTCTGTGCTTTTAACACCTCCCAGTTAAATACCGGCATATTCCATAGCTGCCCCTCTTCATTAAAATAATCCGGCGGCACGCCGGCTACGCCCTGCATATTGCCTTCTTTATCTAACAGGAACAGGTTGCGGTTGGCCCATACATCGGCAGCGTTGTAGCTGATGTAAAAAGGCAGATCGCCCAGCAATTGAATATGCCTTTCATTACAATAGCTTTTTAATGCATGCCATTGTTTGTTGAACAGGAACTGCCAGAACCTTTCTTTTTCCTGCAGCGTATGCAGCTCCGGCTCATCTGCTTTAGTGCTGTTACGGTACTTCTTTTTCCACTCATACCAGGGCAGGCCTTTGTGTAATATTGTGAGGGATTGATAGCGTACAAAATCATCCAGCCAGTATGCATGCTGTTTACAAAATGCCCGGTATGCTTTTTCGATGGCGCTGAATTTTCCCTTACAATAGTTTTCATAAGCCTGCTCCAGCAGCCGGGATTTATTAGCGTATGCGCTTTCAAAATCAACCATATTATTATCAGGCAAATGAAATGAGCGCAGCGATGCTTTATCCAGCAAACCATCGTCAGCCAACAGTTCCGGGCTTATCAGCATAATATTACCTGCCATGGCAGAGGATGCGCTGTAAGGAGAATAACCTGCGCCGGCCGATGCGGGGCTTAAAGGCAGCAGCTGCCAGATCTGTTGTCCGCTACGGTACAGCTGGTCTGCAAAATCCCTGGCAGCGGGTCCAAGATCGCCAATGCCAAAGGGGCCGGGTAAAGAAGTAATGTGCATTAAGATTCCTGCCTTTCTCACGGTAGTGTTACATGGGTCTATTGTGCACTAAGGGTTCAAAACCAATGCCTAACTGTAAAGCAGGAGATGCAGGTATCTGCTGGTGTTTATACCGATAAAGGTGTAGATAAAAATGCACTGATTGAGGAATATTTTTGGTGTGCTATAATTTGTTAGATAAATGAGATACTTTGGTGTTGCACCTATGCCCGTCTGAGCTATTGAACAATTAACGTTAACCATTTTTTTATTCTTAAAACGCAATCCTATGCATAGAGCCTTTATTCTTGCCGTTACCCTGGCAACCCTGGTAAGCTGTAGTAAGCACAATGAACTGACGACTGAAAAACCTGATACAGCAACGAACACACAAAAAGCAGCGCCGGTAAAAGCCCTCGCTGAAAGAACCATCAGCTTTAGCGGTATTAACTGGACCGTACGCGATGAATCAGGCACCAGCGGCCCTGGCGATAATTACTGGAGCAGCAGCACCAGCAACGTTTGGGTAGATGGCAGCGGCCACCTGCACCTGAAGATCCGCAAAGATGCAGCTACCGGCCGCTGGTACTGCGCTGAAGTTACATCGCAGCAAAGCTTCGGCTATGGTACCTACGTTTGGAAAATTGAAGGCCGTGTAGACCAGCTGGACAAAAACATTGTGTTCGGCTTGTTTAACTACAAAGCGGGCGATAATGGTCATCATGAAATGGATATTGAATTTGCACGCTGGGGCAACAATGCCTGGCCCAATTACAATTACACCGTGTACCCTTCAAGCGGCAATCCTGATTCCAATGCGCACCACGAGTTTGAGCTGGCGTTAAATGGTACGTATACCACGCACACATTTTACCGCACCAGCAGCGCGGTTTCTTACCTGGGCTATCACGGCCATAATGAAGATGCCAACAATTCCTTTTTCCCCTGGACCACGCCTGCGGGATTCCCGGTTAGCACCCTTGCTTTACCGGTACACATGAACCTGTGGTTGTTCGATCACCTGGCGCCTTCCAATGGGCAAGAGGTGGAAGTGATCATCCACCAATTTATTTACAGACCGCTGTAATCGATTACGGCGAATAGGACGGGCATAGAAAACGGGGCTGGTATCAGCCCCGTTTTTTTAAGTAAAAAGGGAAAAGGTAAAAATTAAAAAATTGATGACCGGTACTGCAGGTATATGACAGCAACCAATATGGTCGTCATTACGAGGAGCAGCACGGCCCAGGTGGGAAGAGCGACGAAGCAAGCTCCGGCGTTGAATTATGTTTATTCAATAGCACTACATAAATCCGATTTTTTAATTTTTACTTTTTTACTTTTTACTTTTTTACGCAGTAAAAAATAGCATTGCGGAAAAGCGTAGTGTAGTTTACGTTATTAAACAGCTCCGGCGCGTGACCCATAAATATATATACATTACGGGCCTTGTAATGCGGGTTGGTCCAGATCACGGGATGATCGCCCATTTTTTTAGCCGATGCGGGTTTGTATGTGCTTTCATTTACGCTGGCAATTACATGCACATTGGGCCGGGGGCTTTTATCATAGGTATACCATTCCTCTTTCTCAATTAAAAAAGACGCCGGTATGCCTTTCATTACCGGGTGCTGCCTGTCTTCCACCTGCACAGTGCCATCTGCAAAATCAGGAATGTAATCCTTAAAACGGATGCTGCCCATAAAACGGTGAAACCATTGCCACATAGGATAACCATCAAACTCACCTAATAAGGTGGCATGGTGAAACCCTATCCATCCTCCCTGCCCGGTGTTAACGTATTGCTCAAAAGCCTTTACGGCTTTTTCTTTCCAGGCATACGGCGGATAATCCAGCTGAATAAAAAGCTGGTATCTTTTCAGATAGGCTGCATCAATACTATCTGTGTTCTGTATGTAATCAATGGCAAAGCTGCTATCTGCCGCCAGCTGATCTAACCATACCCGCGCAGCTTTGGAATAAGCAATATGATGCCCGCCATTTTCTGCAATGGCCAGTACGCGGAAGCGGGGGTTTTGTGCGTATGCCTGCAACAGTAACAGCAGGGCACACCCCGTAAGCAGCAGTTGTTTCATCTTTTTATTTACAGCGGGAAGCCCCATTCAGCCAGCTTTTCCCGGGTAGTAGCATAGTTTTCGTGCAGCAGGCCGTTAATGCCTAAATTCTCTGCCACAGATACAAACATGGCCCGGTCCTCAACATAGATCACTTCATGTGGTTTTACCAGCGCAATATCCAGGGCAATGCGGAAGATATCTGCATCCGGCTTGCGGAAGTGTACAAAACAGGAGGAAATAAAGAAATCTATAAACTTATTCAGCCCAAAAGTGCGGATGCGGTATTCATTCAGCTCCCGGCCTTCATTGTTTACAATAGCCAGCTTTAACTTGTACTTCTCCTTGATCTGGCATATCATTTCAATCATTTCCGGATAAGGTTCCGTACGGCTGTACATAAAGTCTTTGAACTGCTGCCTGGAAAAAGAGCGGTGCTCATAAAATACAATACGGTCCAGGTATTCGTCCAGGGTAAGCTTTCCTTCCTCATACGTATCAAACGTAAGGTGATGGCGTTCTTCTAATTCAACCAGGTCCAGCGAGAACTCGCTGGCAGCCAGTTTGCGGGCAGCACGGTCCCAGCCGTTGCTTAACAGTACGCCGCCAATATCCAGGAACAATGTGGTGATGGGAGATTTTTGTTGCATGATTTTAAAAGTAATAAAAATCTTAGAAATGCAGGGCAATTATAAGCTGCTTAATACCCGTTTTAATTTTAATACGGCCTGCTCCATCTCCGCATGCTTAAAGCCGGTAAACCCTAACAGTAACCCCTGCGGTTGTTTAAAGCGGATGGTAAAGTCCTGCACCGGGTGCACAATAATATTGGCGGCTGCTGCTTTTTGTAACAGCAGGTCCATATCGCAGGGTTGTTTTAACCAGCCAATAAGATGAATGCCTGTATCTGAAGGCGCAACGGTAATATATTTACTCACCTGCTTTTCCAGCAGCTGTAACAGCTCCTCCTGCTGTTTTTTATACAGTGTACGCATTTTGCGCAGGTGCCTTGCAAAATGCCCTTCGTGCATAAACTGCGCTACAATGGCCTGGTCTATCACGGGGCTTTGCCGGTCAATGGTAGATTTCAGCATTTTGAACTGTTTGGCCATATCTGCCGTGGGCAGCACCATATAACCGATCCGTAATGCCGGGAACAATACCTTACTGAACGTGCCTATGTAGATCACATGCCCCTTATCATCCAGGCCCTTTAAAGCAGGCACCGGGCGGCCGTTGTAACGGAACTCGCTGTCATAATCATCTTCCAGGATCCACATCTGGTGTTTGGCAGCCCATTGCAACAGCTTTAAACGTTCGCTTAAAGGCAGGGTGCCGCCCAGGGGGTATTGGTGAGAGGGGGTAACATAGGTAAGCTTTGCATCCGGGTAGTGCTGCATGCCGTAGTCAATATCCAACCCATACTCCGTTAACGGCACCGGGCATACGATACCGCCCCAGCGTGTAATAGCAGCTCTTCCGGAGCGGTAGCCGGGATCTTCCATCCAGCACTGGTCTCCTTTTTTTATCAGCAGCTGCGCGGCCAGGTTAATGGCCTGCCGCGATCCGTTCACGATCAGGATCTGATCGGGCGAGCAAACAATAGAGCGGTTCACCCGCAGGTAATCGGCCAGGGCCTGCCGCAGCGGCAAATGGCCCTGCGTATCCAAATACCCCAGGTATACTTTATGGAGGTTGCGGTAAATGTTAGCGGCTATGCGCGCCCATACTTTAACGGGGAAATGCTGCATGTCCATTACGCAGCTTTGAAAAGGCAGCGGCGGTTCCAGTGAGCTGTCGCTCAGCAGCGTGTTTTCAGCCAGGGAAGCATCTTTATATTTTACCGTATCTGCCAGCGTTGTTTTCTTTTGTACCGGCGCCGGTACATATTTGCGTTGCACATTATCCAGCTGCATTACATAGGTGCCATCGCCCTTTTTTCCTTCTAAAAAACCTTCCAGCATCAGCTGGTCATACGCCTGGAACACGCTGTTGCGCGATACGGAGAGCTCCACGGAAAGCGTGCGGGTGGCCGGCATGCGCTCCCCTGCTTTCAGATGCCCGTTAAAAATGGCCTGCTTGATCTGTTCATAAAGCTGGGAGTACAGCGGCATGCCATCCTGCTTGTTCAGGCGTATAAATGGCATGTAGATCTGCGGGGAGGTTTTACTCATAATGGCCCTGTTAAAATTCTCAAAATGGCTCTTTTTCCGATGCCAATATACAATTACTTTTGTTTTGCATTACAATTGAAACGCCATGAAGATTGCATACGTGTGTTACGAAACACAGGAAAAATATGTTATTGAAACAATGGAAGATGAAGAGAGCCTGCTGCTTTCTTTCCTCTCCAACAAAGGCCTGAACATAGAACGCGTTATCTGGACAGATGCTGCTGTGCGCTGGGAGGCTTATGACCTGCTGCTGATAAAAGCGCCCTGGGACTATCATGAAAAAATTACGCAGTTCTACCAGTGGCTGAACCGGGTTTCGGCGTTAAATATTCCCATGTTAAACCCCCAACACATTATAAAATGGAACAGCGATAAACATTATTTAAAAGAGATGATAGATGCTGGTTTCAGCGTTATTCCTTCCGCCATCATAGAAAACGGAGCGCCCGCAAGGCTTGCTCCGTTTTTCCAACAGTTCAACACCGAGCAGTTAATTATAAAGCCCTGCATTAGCGCCGGCGCCAAAGAAACCTTTACGGTTACACCGGGTAATATGCAGGAAGTACAGCAACGCTTAAGCGGCCTGCTGGAAAAAGAGGCTTTTATTGTGCAGCCTTTTGTAAAGGAAATTGAAACCGAAGGGGAATGGTCGTTCATTTTCTTTAACGGGCAGTTTAGCCACTGCGTGGTAAAACGCCCGCGCTCCGGCGATTTCCGCGTGCAGCCCATGTACGGCGGCACCACGCATAGCACTATTCCGAACCCCTTACATGTGCAGGAGGCCGCTGCTTTTGTGCAGCGCTTTGCCAAAGGCTGCCTGTATGCCCGGGTAGATGGAGTAGTGATCAACGGCGTGTTCACGCTGATGGAGCTGGAGCTGATAGAACCTTACCTGTTCCTGGGCGATGTACCCAATGGATATGAAACTTATTACAATGCTTTAATGTTTAACCTGGCGCAGCGTACTGCTGCTTCCACCTTACAATCCTCCGAGCCATGATCCCCTTATCATCCCTCCTGTTGTTTATGCTGGCGGCCTTTGTAATGGTTATTACACCAGGGCCTAACATGATATACCTGATATCCCGGTCTATTACCCAGGGAAAAAAAGCAGGGCTTATTTCCTTAGCCGGCGTGGCCTGCGGCTTTTTGTTCCATATTGTACTGGTATCATTCGGGTTAACGGCTATCTTATTTACCGTGCCCTATGCCTACATGGTATTAAAAACAACGGGCGTTATTTACCTGTTATACCTGGCCTGGCAGGCGGTAAAACCCGGCAGCAAAAGTGTGTTTGAAACGCAAAAGCACCTGCAGGCAGACGGGCCGGCGAAATTGTTCAGCATGGGGCTTTTCACCAATATGCTGAATCCCAAAGTAGCGGTATTTTATCTTTCTTTTTTCCCGCAGTTCATTAAACCGGAGTATGGCAATTTGCTGGCGCAAAGCCTGCTGCTGGGCTTTACCCAGCTATGCATCAGCTTTACGGTAAACGGCTGTATTATTTTACTGGCATCACGGGTAACCAAATGGTTTGCCGCCAATCCTAAATGGGTGCGGGTGCAAAAATGGTTTATGGCCAGTGTGCTCTCCGGCCTGGCGCTAAAAATGGCGCTGGATAAGGGAAAATGATCCTATAAATGATGATCTACTATTACCCCGTTAACCAATAAGTGGTGCTGTTGCTTTGCCACTGTCCCATCCGCAGGAGTGCTTACCACTACCGCGGCAGTAGCCGGCGGCAACACCAGCTCATAACTTCCCTGCACCGTGGCCGATATAAAATCATGAATAACGGTATTGTATAAACGCACCGGCGTATTCCCTACATTTATTTGTACCGTTTTTGTTTGGGGATAAGGATTATAATACAGGAAGGTAGGATAAGCTGCTTCCCTGAAAAAATCAGTGGCCAGTAGGTTCAGCTGTAAAATACCCGGCACATTGGTGTTGCGGATAATGCTGCCGAAAATACCCACATGCCCGCTGCCATATACGCTGAACTGTGATACATCCGGGTTGCCCGGAGCCCATAAAGGGCCATCGCCCTGCGCCACCGGCGCCTGCAGATGCGCATACTGCGGGTAAGAGGGTGAATGTATAATTCCTTCATACCCTATTACCCCTTTGGTAATGGCAGCCTGCTGCGGAATGGTTTCATGATCGTCCGGCATGTATTGCGTGTAAAAGAAACGGGCTGCATTGGCAGCGTGTAACATCCATTTTCCCATGGCATTGGCGTAAGATGCATCATAACGTACCAGCGGCATCAATGGCCAGGCAGCATCAAAAGTGTTCATTAAAAAACCATAGCCGCCGCGGTCCTGCGTATTACCTACAATACCGGAAATATCCAGCCCGTTCCAGCGGCCCAGCAGCACGCCCCAGCCGCTGCGGCATTGGGCAGTGCCATCAAAGCTCCATTCCAGGAATTGCTGAACGTTAAAATGCGTATCCTGTTCTGCATTTAAACGCGCCGCCAGGTAAGCGGCAAAAGGCATAAATACTTCGTAAAAAGTATTGCTGCGCTGCTGTTGCAGTGTTTGTAAGGCATGTATAGCGCCCTGCAGGTAGCGGGCATCCCCAAATTTTTTATAGGCTGCATACAGCACATATGCATGGCCGGCAGCAGCATCGGGCTGTTTGCAGATGGTATTTTCTTTTGGCTGCAGCTGTGCGTAATCGAAAAAGGAGTGATTGTAGTTGCCTTGTAATACAGAATCGGCCTGGTAAAATTTTTCTGCAATGCGGTGCGCCAGCGTATCAAAGTCCGGTTCTTCAGGATAGCGGTCGTAAATGGCGTAGAATAACAGGTTGGGATATACGTCGTACCACCAGTCGCGCCCATAGCCGCCACCCAGCAGCGCTACCTCCGGGCAGGTATTGTTCATCATAATATTCCAGCCGGTTTCCCGGTTAAAATAATTCTTAAGCATGCCCACGTAATTCAGGCCCTTGCTTTTATCGATACCCACCAGTGTAGCGCCTAAAGTAGCTCCCATAGTGGCCAGCGCTTCATGGAACATGCCTTTGTTGTGCGTGCCCTGCCGCTGATCATCCAGCGCGGTAAATAAGCCTACTACCGGCTGCGGAAAGTTATGGCCGCTGCTATCCCACCATACCAGGGGCCAGTGTGCGCCGGTGGCATGAAAGTCGTACACCGTGCTATCAAAGCGGCGGGCCATGGCATACCAGTCAATGATCTGTAAAGGCTGGGGAACGGCCGGCATACTGTCTATACGCGCCAGGTGCTGCTGTATTACGGGAAAGGGTGCATTTTCCTTACAAGCTGTTGCCAGGCTTACCGCCAGGAGCAGGCAAAGTAATTTTTGCATACGTGGAATTTGAGAATAAAATACAAAAAAAGGCGGCATTATGCCGCCCCGCCTGATCATATTTCTCAGCCTGTTTACCCGGCTGTGCGCATGGCCCGCTTCTTTTCATCCACCGCTTCCGACAGCCACAGGAATCTATGCAGGAACTGAACTGTTTTATCTTCAAACGCCTTATCTAAAATTTCACCGGCTGTATTGATCTTTTCCTGCACCACCGGTACCAATAGCATAGTTGGCAACGGAAAACCATACAGCGCCAGTATCAGCTGCTGCATTTGCAGGGCAGCACGCATGCCGCCCATTGGCCCGCCGCTTACGCTTACTGCGCCAATAGGCTTTTCTATAAATACGGAACGGTCTACCTCTTCCGTGGCCCTTTTTAAAGCGGCAGCATAACCGCCGTGGTATTCCGGCGACACAAACAGCATAGCATCTGCTGCAGCCAGCTTAGTTCCGATGTTAGCCGGCACGTTGCTGGCATCTGCAAGGTCTATAATAAAAGCTTCGTGTGCAGAGAGTGTGCGGATCTTATTTTCCAATGCCAGCGCTACACCGTGGGAACGCCTTCCCTGCCGGATGCTGCTGGATATAATTGCAATTTTCATAGTCATGTGTTTTAAGTTGCAGATAAATTATATAGTCGGCAATGTATTTATTCAAAAAAAACCTATTCCAGGTTTTTCATTACTTTTTGCAGCAGCTCATCCAGGGTTTTTCTTTCCGTAACAGTTAAACCCTTTACCGTTGCATCATCCAGCTCCCCGCCTATTTTACCGGCCAGCTCAAGCGCAGCCCGGCCTTTGGCCGTAAGGTAAATATGGGAGGAACGTTTATCGTCGGGGTCTGTTACTTTTTTAATCAGCCCGTTTGCCTCCATACGCCGTATCATGTTGGACATGGTGGCCTGTTGTATAC
>NZ_DATCRF010000425.1:0-2105 GCF_036569125.1 Chitinophaga sp.
CCCGTCCATACCGCGTAGGCCGTGCCCAAAGGCAGGTTTTGAGTAGCTTTCATAAGTAAAAGCATACTGGCTACCAATGAAAACAGGAAAGCGCCATACCATAAATACATAGCCATGCCGGTTGTTGCTTTTGCCTTTCCAAGGCTGGAGGTGAATGCTACTTCAAACAAGCCGGCGATAATTAAAATGATCCAGTTCATGCTAATTGATTTTATAACTGCAAGTTCGCATGTTACCGGGAGTAAAAATTTTACAAATGATAAAAAAGCAGCCTGCTATTTTAATTCAGCACGGATCCTGCTTAAGCTAACCTGCGTCATGCCCAGGTAAGAAGCGATATGGCCCAGCTGAACCCGCTGCAGTAGTTCAGGATCGGTTGCCATCAGCTCTTTGTAGCGTTCTGTAGCGGTTCTGCATTGCCGGAAAATAAGCCGCTCTTCTACCTTTACCAGCTCCTGCTCTGCAAATTTCCTTCCCCAGTTGGCTATATGAATATCTTCGTTAAACAGCCTGCGCAGGCTTTCGGCCTTCATTTGATATAGTTCGCAGGGCTCCAGCAGCTCTATATTTTCATATCCTTTTTGATCGTGCACATAACTTTTCATGGAGATCACCGTATCCCCTTCCTTGCCGAACCAGAAAGTGACCTCGTTACCGGCTGTTTCTGCATAGGCACGCACGATCCCTTTTTTTATGAAGTAAATATCTGAACTAATCTTGTTGACTTTGAACAGGAAATGCCCCCTGGCATAGGTTACTTCCGAAATGCCTGCTTTCAGGCGCTCCCTGGACTTTTCGGGCAGCAGGTATACATTGTCAATGATAGCATCGATATCCATTAGCGCATGTTTGAAGGTAAAAATACGGAATACAAATAAAGAAGCCGTCCCATTCATTATGAGACGGCTTCAATAGATAACTTCCCACCCTTGCTGCAGTTACAGCGCTGAGCAGGTATTGCCTGTTAAGGTTGCCCCGGCGCCATTGGATGCTGTTACCATTGCCTTTACACCGGATGCATCGAGTATTGTAATATTGTAAGGCGGTGTAAATGCTGTAACTCCATTACCGGCGGCATTACCTGAAGTGCCGGTTAAAGTATTGCCTTTCATTTGCACGGCAGCAGAAGTTTTATCCATCAGGTCAACCGGGTTCTTAACGTTCTCAAAAACATTGGCCTCTATTAACAGGTTTGCTTCAAAACCTGCCTGTACACAGCTTTTGCCGGCGGTGCTGTTAAAGTAGCTGTTCACAATATGTACCTGGCCAAAACGTACACGCGGCATTCTTGCCACGCAGCCTGCTGCCCACCAGCATCGTGCAAAAGTAATGCGCAGGTGGCCCCTGTCTGCAGTAGCGCCGTCACCGGAGCCGATCAGGTTAGTGAACCTGTGATCATCAGCACCGCCTGAGCCGCCTGCTTTTGGCGGTTTTAAATACGTGAACCTGCAATAGGAAACCGTAATGTAGTCGGAGCTGTTCTTAATATCAAAGTCGCCATCTACCCCATCCCTGAATTCACAATGGTCTACCCATACATTATTACAGGCATCCAGTGTGGCATTATCCCAGCCATCCACATCATATGCGCCCGGCCCTTCAAATACCAGGTTGCGGATAATGATGTTGCTGCACCTCTTGACATAGATAATCCCTGAGTTATCCTTAGTCTGGTCTGTTGAAACCAATTTCGCGTTTGCGCTGCCAAAGAGGGTTTTGCCGGTCTGGTCCTGGAAAGAGATGCGGCCTCCGGAGGGGATGGTAATGGCGCCGTTAACCTGGATCACTTTAATGCTTTTATCCTGGATAGCGGCTTTTAAAGCGTCATAAGTAGTAACGATGGTGGGCGTTGCGGCGCCGCCGCCGGTAGTGCCTCCGTTCAGGGATGCCCATGCCGGGGCGGAACATGCGGCTGCACTCACTACCGCCGGATTAACAGGTTCCGGGTTTGCCTTGCTGGCATCTGAAGTTTCGCTTTTGCTGCAACCGGTAAAAATAAACGTCATTGTAACGGTTAACACTACACGTTGTAAATAACTGGTTTTCATAGATAGATGGTTTTTCTTAATTTAAATTGCCACTGTATTTGAAGGGTTATTAATGCT
>NZ_DATCRF010000426.1:0-22419 GCF_036569125.1 Chitinophaga sp.
GTATATTCCGTTGCTGTACTGTGATCCCAGCAGGTGCCGCCCGTTGCTGTACAGCTCTTTTCTGAACAGCACCTGCCCCTGCAGGTTTATAACGTTAATGGTACAACGTTCATCGGGCACCTTATCAAAGCAACCGAAGAGCTGCCCGTTTACACTATAGGCCTGGAAGATGGCGCTGCTACCGCCTGGTGTGGGTGTAACACCTTCTTTTTTAAATACTACTGAAAACCGGCTGCTATAGTCGCCTGCTTCCAGGTACAGCCGGTACTTGTACTGGCTGTACAGCTCCTCTGTTGTGCCGGATACGGAATCGCGCAGGTAAATATGCCATCCCGGTGGAATCCTTTCCAGGCTGGTGGTATGGAAGGTTACCATGCCTGCGCGGTCGGTGCGCAGGCGCAGCGGTATCACATCTGTGCTGTCCGGCTGTGCAGGCCATGCACAGATGGAGATGGCCTGGTCTGCAGCTCCCTGCACAAAAAGGTTGGGTACGCGGGAATTGGTGTTCAGTATTTTTAATGCATCCCTGTCCGTATCAAACGCTTTGGTAGCGCCTTTTTCAAAATAGATCACCACCGGGTCTGCGGAAAAGCCTTCATCTGAAAAACCGGCGCTTAGCCGCAGCAAAGGGGAGGTGTTCGGCTTTTCGCGGTGGAACACCGGCGCAGGATCGGTTACCCGTGCATTATTATTTACGGATAAGGTGCCGGATACCGGGTAGGCGCCATTGCTTACATGCACAAAGAATCCCTGCATGGCCGGGATAATGTAGGTGGCTATCCCGTTGCTGGATACGCCATTGATGTAGGAGCTGTATGTGCCGGTGTATTGATCTGTGCTGCCTGCATCAAAATAGTAAATGGCATTGTCAATGTTCGTACGTGTCCAGCCGCTGGCAGCGGTCCAGTCAATGGGGGAGGGATAGGGATTGCCTGCAAGCTGGAAGCCAAGCGTATAGGGCTGGTTGTGATTGATCAGTGTAAGGCTTACCGTGCCGTTATTTACCACACCGGTCATATCCACGGTTAGCGGGGTGCTGGCTGCACCAAAATTGGCTGCATAGCCCCGCAAGGGTACAAGCGGCGATGCTGCATTCGTATAGGCGGTCCAGCCGGAAGAGGCCTGGTTCTCCTCATATCGGTAAAAGGCAGGGAAAGTAGCGGCCAGGTTTATTTCATTGGCAAACTCGTTCACCGTTGCAGCCTGGAAGGGGGAGCTGAAATATTTATAGCCAAAACGGGAGGGCAGGTAACGCTGCATGGTAACATTTCCCAGTACCTGGCCGCTGCCGGATCCATCGATCAATGCAGTGCGTGTGGCCGTAGACGTGAGTGTGAGGTAACCGTTGCTGTTCAGCTGCCCTGCTGTAACTTTTAGTATGCCGCTGATATTAAGCATGCCGGCCAGCGTAACGCCTGCCGCATTATTGATGTTGAGGTTAAGGATCGTATTGGTAGCCCAGGTATTTGCAGGAACGGTTTGTGCGGTACCTCCGTTCAGCTCAATGCTGCCATTGCTGGCGGTGAAGGTGCCATTGCTGGTAATGGCGCCGCCTATCTGCAATAATGCGCTGCTAACGGTAACGGATGCACCGGTTTGTATGGTAAGGTCTTTGGCAATGGCTGTACCGGTGTTAACCAGCGGGTAATTAGTAAGGCCGGTAGGTATGAGCACATTGGTGGCCAGGGTAGGTATGGCCCCGGAAGACCAGTTACCGTTCACAAACCAGCTGGTGCTTACGGCGCCGGTCCAGGTGGCGGCTGTTGACAGCTGCGCTACAGCCAGGCTTCCGAGAGCAGTTAACCCCGTGGCTGTAATGGAAGTTGCGGTAGCAGGGTTAGTGGCCGGGAGCGACCAGGTGGCGCCATTGTAATTACCTGCTTTCAGGTTGGCTGTTACCACGCCGGCATCCACATCTCCCGCCACCCAGTTCAGGGTTATGGAAGCGGTAGTGAAAACAGTGCCGGTGTTGGTGAATGTCCAGTAGCGGTTAATGCTTTTAAGCGCATCAAGGCCGGAAGAAGCAAGAGCAGGATGGTCTGATGATACCGTTACTGCCTGCAGGCTGCCGCCAGTTGATACCACTGCAAACAGGGCCGTGGCAGGCGTATAGTTTAAGCTGTCGCCTATCTCAAATGTTCTGCTAACGCCTGAGCCGGTGGCTACCTGCTTTTGCAGGCTGCCGTACACCCATCCGGTTGCCTGTGCTGCATTGGTTACAGTGCCGCCTGTTGCCAGGATCACGGTGTTACTGCCCGTACGGATATTCTTTTGTATAAAGTTCAGGGTGCCGTTAATGGTAATGTTGGATGATAAGCTAACCAGGCCGGCTGTTTTATTGGTGGTAAAGTTCTGGAAGGCGCCGGTGGAAAACACCTGCTGCGTACCGGTACCGGCAAATACCATGGTAGATCCGGTGCTGGTAAAGGCGCCGCTGGTCATGTTCCAGTTGCCGCCAATCGTATCTGCAAAACTACCGGGAACAAATGTGCCGTTGGACAGCGAAAAATCATTCAGCACCTTCAGCACAGCGGAAGCTGTTTTGGTACCGGCTGCTGAAATGGTAAGATTGCCGTAAGCGGTTGCAGAGGAAACGGCTTGTGTTATACCTGCGTATTCAACGGTGCTGAGCGTATCCAGGGTATAGGTAGTGAAGGCGGGCAGCGTATTATTTCCGCGGATGATAAGCCGGGCATTGTCGTCAATGTTAAGGTCACCCACATCCTGGGTAAGTGTAAAGGTAGAGAGGTCCAGGATGCCGCTGGAAATATCCAGGGATGCAACAGCAGTAAGGTTTTTGGCCAGTGTTACGGTAACGCCTGCATCTTTTGCTACTTCCAGCTGGGCCAGCGCAAAGGAAGTTTGTGTGCCATTGATCACAGCTGCTGCTGCACCGGTCATGATCAGGGTGCCGGGTGTTGCAGTAAAGGCGGTGCTGTTGCTGTTGTTGCTGAAATTCCTGCTAACGTTGAAATCCGATTCTGCAGTGACATTGCCGGTAATAATGAAATCATAAAAAGTAGTACCCGGGCTGCCTGTAAGGCTTCCGGCAGCTGCGCTCATGGTAAAGGTGGAGGTGCCGCCATTAAGGGTGCCATCGCTTTCAATATCCCCTCCAACGGTATAGGAAAAGCTGCCTGCATTAAAAATACCGGTGCTGCCTATCTGAAAATCTGCCGCTACATTCCAGCCTGCGGCAGGTGTTACACCGGCGCTGTTGGTAATAACCACATTATTTAAAGCGGTCGGGGTGCCGGTAACGGCCATGGCGCCTGTGCCGCCGAATAATACCGTGCCTGTGCTGGTAAAACCTGTACCGGACAGCTGGATGGTTTTTGCGGAAGAAGGATTGAAGAAAAGCGTTCCGCTGCTGGTAACCGTTCCGTTATTTGTGAAGCTTCCATAAATGGTATGTGTGCTGGCGCCGCCATTAAAAGTTGCCCCGCTGCTGATGTTGAATGCAATAAACACATTCCATCCCACGCTGGCTGTAACCCCGGCTGTATTATTGATATTGAGGGTAGCGTAAGTGGGGGAGCTGGTGGAATTCAATACCGGTGAAACATTGCCGTTGAAATTAATAATACCGCTGGAATTGGATACAACGGCATTCACAAAGCGGATGGTTTGCAGGCTGGTGCCGCTAAAGGTAGTAGTGCCATTGCTTACCAGCGAACCGTTGTTGGTAAGGTCGCCGTTCACCGTGGCCAGGCCGCTGCCGCCATCATACGAGCCTCCTGTGGCAATCAGCAGCAACCCGTTATAATTAATGTTGCTACCGGCTACGGTGTAGCTGCCGAATACCGTTACCCTGTTAAACGTGGTATTGCCGGTAATGGTTTTGCCCGTTCCGTTCAGCGTTACGGTGCTGCCGGCAGCGGTATAAGTACCGCTGTTGGCCCAGTTACCGTACAGGTTAAAGGTGAACCCGCCTCCGTTAAAGGTAGCGCCGCTGTTGATGGTTACATCGCCGTTCACTGTTGTAACGGCGCTGAGGGTTTTTGCATTTCCGCCACCGTTGCTGAATATAAGGTTACCATAGCTTTGCCCGCCTGCTACTGTTTGTGCGGCCGTGCCATTATAATGTACGGTGCTGCTGCTGTTCAGCGTATATACGGAATAGTTAGCCGGGAAATTGTTTGCACCGCCTGCCAGCAGCACGGTTCCTGCAGCAAGGGACATGCTTCCGCCCGGTGAGCTGCGGCCGGCTGTGAACGAAGACAGGTCCAGGGTGCCGGAGGCCAGGGATAAATTACCGTTTACAATCAGGTTGCCCGTTAGGGTAGCGGTACCTGATGATTTATTAAAGTTCAGGTTATTGAAAGCGGAGGCGGATATAGTTTGCGTATTGGCGCCGGTAAAATTAACGGTGCTGCCTGCGGGTATGAACGTACCGCTGTTAGCCCAGTTACCGCTAACAGTAATGGCGGCGCTGTTACCACTCAGCACCGCGCCGGAGGCAATGGTTACATTACCGGTAATACCGGTAGCTGCCGTTAGCGCAAGGGTGCCGCCTGTTACTGAGAGCTGGCCGTTAATAGTTGCGGCGGCAGCGGTAGTAGCGGTACCGCCGGTTTTTTGAACAACCAGGTTGTTGTAGGTAAGGCCTGCCACGTTCTGTGCGGCAGCGCCGTTATAGGTAACAGTGCTGCTGCCGGCAGTAAAGCTGCCGCTGGTGTAGGTATAATCGCCCCCGATATTCAATGCGCCGGCGCCGGTAAAGGTAATATTGGCCCCGCCGGATTGTGTGAGCGCGCCTGATACATTTACCGTGCCTGACCCTATATTCAGGTTGATGGCGCGCCCGCTGGTACCTTCGCTCAATGCCAGGCTGCCATTGATCGTCATCGTTTGGTCGTTAACGTTAATTGTATGCGTAGCGTTAGCCGTCCAGTTGCCGGTGATATTACCCTGCGTTGTTAAAGCGCCGCCGGCCGTAAGTCCCAGGGTAACGGCCTGTGTGCTGCCCAGTACAATGCTTTTAACGGTAACGTTGCTGCTGATAACAGGCTGGTTGGTAAAAACTGCGGTACCTATTTCCACAATATCATTTATACCCGGTGGGGTAGTGGGGGCTCCCTGTACAGTGGTCCAGTTAGCGGCTGTTGACCAGTTATTGCTTACGGAACCATTCCACCTTACTACATTGGCGTTATCGGAAAATGTCCATCTGCCCGTCATGCTCAGCAAGCCGCTCTGCTCCACATAATTGGCCGTGGTGCTGTTAGCCGTTTTCCCTACGGTGCTCCAGCTGCTTCCGGTGTTGCGCCATAGTCCCATACCGGATTCCGAATTACCATTCAGCTCATTATCCTCATAATGCAGCCGCAGTGTGATCAGCGACAGATTAAGCAGGCCCTCCGAGACAATGGAGTATTCCCGGTTAACACTGGCCTTTGAGGGGAAGTCGCTAACAGCGCCGGATGTTACCGTTACGGTGATGGCGGAGAGGGTATTTACGCCGGTCATTGTAATGGTATTGTCCGGCCCTTCAAATGCGTAGGCCACTCCAAGTGTAAAACCATGCTGGCGCCGGATATTTCCCAGTATAATACCATTGCCGTTCCGTGTAGTGGTAATGGTTAGCGTATTGGCGCCTGTTCTCAGGCCGCCGGTTGTCATATTCACTACTGCCGCCGTTATATTGGCCAGCAGGGTTACATTCAGCGCAGCAGTGGTTTTATTAACCGTTAATGCATTAAAAGTAGTGGCCCCGCTGATAGTAGTACCGGCTGTGCCTCCCATTACTATTGTGCTGCTGCCGGCGGTGTAGGCGCCGGCATTTACCCAGTTGCCCAGCAGGTTATGTGTAAAGGACGATCCGTTGAAAGTGCAGCCGCCGGCTATATTAAGATCACCGTTAACGGTAATGGCGCCGCCGGCGGTTTTGGCGCCTGTATTGGATAACAGGAGGTGATGATAAGTGCCGGCATAAATAGTTTGCGGTGCGGCGCCATTATAGCTGACGGTATTGGGTATGGAAGTAGTAACATCCAACACGCCGCTGCTAACGGTGAAAGCGCCGGCAATACCCATAACAGCGTTGGATGAAAGCTGCAGGGAGGTGCCGGCAATGGTAACATTAAAAAGGTTGGCAGTACCGTTTAAGCTGCTGCTGCCGGTAAAGGTAATGGTGCCGGCAGTGGCGGTAAAGCTGCCGGTTACTTCCAGAAAGGTGTTAATGGTAAAGGAAATGGCGGTGGTAACCGTGCCCTGGGCTGATAAGGTGCCGAATGTAATAACGCCTGCCCCGGAAATGGTTTTGCCGGCGCCCGGCATATTTACCCTTCCGCCCGTGCCATTGAAAGTGCCGCTTACCGTGAGGTTGCCGTTCAATGTGATGGTGGTGGCTGCGCTTACTGTGCCGCTGATAACAAGGTTCTCGAAAATGAGATCCATGCCTGATATTGTTTTGCCGGTGCCGGTCATGGTGATGGTGCCACCGGTTCCATGTGTGAAAGAACCGGGCTCTATGTCGGCCAGGTCGCCTGCTATGGTTATAGCCGCAGCGGTAGCAGTGATCTTGTTGGCAGCAATGGTCAGGTTATAAAAACCATGTGTGCCTGTGCCGCTGATCACGGCGCCGGCCCCTGTCATCCGCACGGTGCTGGTGCCCCCGCTGAAAGTGCCTGCTATTGCCCAGCTGCCCGCAATGTTATGTATAAAGCTGCCGCCGTTAAAGGTAGTACCGGCGCCAATGCTCACACTTCCATTCACAGTAATGTTAGCTGCGGCCGTAAAATTAACAGCAGTGGCGCTGCCCTGGGTGCTGGTTAAATTACCTTCTATGGTAAATGCGGTAGCGGGCATTGTTTTCACCGCCGTTCCTGTTGAGCCATTGAGCAGCAGGTTGCCGTAGGTTTGCGGAGAAACGGTTTGGCTGCCGCCGTTGTACTCCACGGTGCTGGTAAGGCTTAGCGTATTGGTGCTAAAGTTGGCCGGGAAGTTACCGGCGCCGCCAATCTGAAGGTTTGCCCCATTGGATACGCTGAGCACACCACCGGCAACAGTGGTGCCCCTGTTAGCGGTGAAAGTGGAAAGGTTAAGTGTTCCGGAAAGCACCTCAATGCGCCCTGTAGCGGCGGTAGTTGCGTTCAGCGCATTCAGGTTGGCTGAAGGTGTTTTAACGGTGCCTGCCCCGCTTATACGCAGGGTAGAGTAGGTAAGGGCAGGGCGGATGGTTTGATTGATGAGGGTTGCGCTGTATGCAACAACAGATCCTGCGCTTAGTGTAACGCTGCCTGAGAGCCCATAGTTATCCGTAAAGTTGGCGGCGGTCACATTTAAGATGCCGGTAACATCCACGGTAAGACTGCCTGCTCCGGATACCACATGTGGTGTAGCACTTTCTGCGGGAATAAAGGTGCCGCTTACAGTAAAACTGTTGGAAACACTAATATCGCTATTCAGGGTAACGGTGCTGCTGGCGTTCACAGACAATCTTCTGAAGGGAGTGGCTACGGTACCGCTGATTGTCTGGGTAACGCCGCCAAAGCCTACCCTGGCATTGTTCTGCGTAGTAGTATAGGTGCCTGCATTATCCCAGTTCCCTTTTACGGTGATGGTAACACCTCTTTGTGTAATGGCGCCTCCTGCCTGGATGGCAACGTTGCCTGCTACCGTCAGGTTTTTTGCCACTGTTAGCACAGGGCTGTGTGTGGAGCTTATAGTAAGGTTGCGGGTAGCTGAATTTGTATTTATGGTAGGCTGAAAAGATCCTGTGAAGCTGGCATCCCCAATAACAGCATCTACCGTGGCAGTGGGAACGCCTGCCGTCCAGTTAGCGGAGTTATTCCATGAGGTGCTGACCGTTCCCTTCCAGCTGGTTTGGCTAAAAGACAGCAGGGGTAAAAACAGGAGCGCACCCTGTGCAATGACAGATGAAAACAATAATTTATAGTTCTTACTATTCATTTTACATGCTGTAGGTAGCAGGCAAACTGCCGGCGGCCGTTATTTCAGCACCAACTCTGCCTGCGCCAATGTGGCCCCGGTGCCATCGTCTGTGGTTGTTCCATATACCACTACCAGTTTGCCGCTGTGATAGTTAATGCCGGGTTTTGCCGCCAGTGGCACCTGCATATGCCGCAGGCGGTTAGGCGTATAAACGGCCATTCCTTTTACATCAGCTACCCGGGTGGTTTTTCCCCTGGAAGAAATATGATCTACTGTAATGTTGCCATACACGGAGGTATTACCGCTGCGGTTAAATACCATCTGCAGCTTTGCCCCGCTGCCTTCCGTAACCAGGTTCAGGTCTGAAAGGCTTACGGCGCCTGTTTTCGGGCCATAGCGGATAATAACGGGAATGGATATCCCAAATACCGGCGTTAGCCGCACGGATATGCCTTCCCCTTCCTTAGCGGATGCCGGCGCATCTTCTCCCAGGGCCTTTTCATTTGGCTCTGCCCGCAGGTATATGTGCGAGCGGTATTCACCGGAATCCAGCTGGCTGGTATTTACCAGCTGCAGCTTCACTACCTGGGCCTCATTGGGAGGTAACACCACGGTACGCGGGAAAAAACGGATAAAGCTGCTGGCGAAATGCTGTCCCGAATCCGGTTCGCTGATCTTTTCAAAAGTGCCGTCTTCGTTCATCCTGATCTCAATGAGGGATACAAGGTAACGGGCTGTATCTTTCCCGGTATTGGCAATATTCAGCTCCTGCAGTCCTTTTTTACCGTCAAAGATCACCCGCATGGGGGTTACCAGCAGGTTGCCCTGTGCAAATGTTTGGGTGTTTATAAAAAGCAGCCCGCTTGCCAAAGCAATTACCAGCATAAAGAGGGGAGAGAGGGAATAACATTTCGGTGTACGTAACATTCTCTTATGTGTTCATAATACGGAAATGGATCCGGCCGTAAGTACGGCGGATCATTGCCAGAATAGGATATGGAGCTTTAATAAAGGATCAGTTATAGTTAACCGTTACGTTAAAAGGCGTACCGGATACATAGACGCCTGCAGGTTGTGCTGCGCTTACATTCAGGGTGGCGCCTACATTCAGGGTTTCCGTGCCGCCGGCTAAGCTGCCGTTTGCGCCTGAAGGATCACTCGTGAAATTGGTAACGGTCATTGTATTTGAACCGCTTGTAATGGTGAGGGCTGAAGAGGGCAGGGTAATAGTATAACCGTAGCCGTCTACTCCTGTTACTGTAAAAGATGCAGGGGCTACTGTTCCGTTATCAGCGGGCAGGGTTACACCGCCGGTGGCTGAGCGCACGCCTGCAGGCGTTAATACAACCGTACCGCCTGCGGTTGATTGTACGGATAAGATCCCAAAGTTCATGTCAACATCCTTGGTAATAGCAATAGGCGTTACAATGGTTGCCGTTGCGGTGGCGCTTGCCGTTTCCTGGGCCCTGGCGCTGATCCCGAGACTTATAAGCCCTAATGTAAGTGTGTAGAAAATTGCTGTACTTTTCATAGTTTGGATTTTAATACAAGAAAGGATGTACATAGGTTGTACAGTTGTTCTTCGTTCGGTGTGGTTTAATTTATAAATGTATCCGGTGATAATGATCGTTATTAAACACATACGGAATAATTTAGGGGCTGGTTTCATTATACCACAAAAGTTCACAGCACCGGGCGAACCAGGCAGCCGGTTACTTTAAGCATAATCATTGATTTGATCCGCATAACTTTTTAAAAAAGCGCCGGCCTAATTTTGTACTGTTAATTATTATTTGATATGAGAACAGTACAACAGCCCATCCATTCAGGATGGAATGCAGCAAGCACCGCTGCGGAAATAGCTGCCGGACATGACCTCACCGGAAAGGTAGCTTTAGTGACGGGCGGAAATTCCGGTATTGGTTATGAAACCGTGAAAACCCTGACCGCTGCCGGAGCACAGGTGGTAGTGGGCGCCAGGGATGCGGGTAAGTGGGAGGACCGGCCTGCTGCGCTTAAGCAGGCAGTCTTTATTCCCCTTGACCTGGCAGATCCTGCTTCTGTAGATGCTTTTGCAGCACGCTTCCTGGCGGAATATAACAGCCTGCATTTACTCTTTAACAATGCCGGGATCTTCCGGCCGCCGCAATTCCTGAAAGACAAACGGGGGTATGAGATCCAGTTTGGCATAAACCACCTTGGCCATTTTCAGCTAAGCGGGCGCTTATGGCCGGCCTTAAAAAATGCGGGCGGGGCGCGGGTAATAGTATTATCATCCGTAGGCCACCGGCGGATGGCAGTGCAGCTGGATGACCTGAACTTTGAAAAACAGGCTTTTGACAAGATGAAAGCCTATGGGCAGTCTAAAACCGCTAACTCGCTTTTTGCGGTGGAGCTGGACCGCAGGGGCCAGGAGCATGGTGTAAGGGCATTTGCCGTGCACCCCGGAGCCATCCGCACAGATATCTTCCGTTATATGAGCGGGGAAGAGCTGCAAGTATGGGAGCAGCAGATCACACGCTTTAAAACCCTGCAGGAGGGCGCTGCCACTGCAGTATGGTGTGCCCTCAGCGATCAGCTGAACGGCATGGGGGGCGTTTATTGCGAGGATTGCGATCTTGCAGCGCTTTTGCCCGATGATTCCCCCGCCACCGGTTACGGCGTTCGCTCCTTTGCTGTTGACCCGGATAAAGCAGCCGCCTTATGGCAGCTCAGCGAAACAGCCACCGGGGTAAGATGGCCCTGATACATTTGAATTTCATAATTTAGGGATATGGATCCCCATGAGCACATTGAGCAATTTTTCAGAAGGCATGGAAGCGCCTTCAATGATGTTGGCGGTTTTTACGTGTACCGGGTGGACGATACTCATCCCTCCCATCCATCGCCATTCACCCGGCGGGATTATTATAAGATCGCACTGCTGCTGGAAGGAGAAGCCCTTATAACTTATGCTGACCGCAGCATTCCGGTTAAGAGCGGCGCTGTTATTTTCAGCAATCCCATGATCCCCTATGCCTGGCAGCGTGTTTCGGAAAAGCAGCGCTATTACTTTTGCCTTTTCACCGGGGAATTTGTAAGCAATCAGCTTAAGCGTGAAAGCCCTGCGGAGTCTTCGCTCTTTAAGGTACAGGGCGATCATGTATTGTTTGCAGATGAACCGGCAAAGGAAAGGATAGCCGGCATCTTTGAAATGATGCTGCAGGAGGCGGAGGGACATTACAAATACAAGTATGATGTGCTGCGGAACCATGTACAGCTGCTGATACACGAGGCGCTTAAAATTGCTCCCCCGGTGGATTCGTATAGCCATACCTCTTCCGCTGACCGCATTACAGAATTGTTCCTGGAGCTGCTGGCCCGCCAGTTTCCCATCACGGCTACGCATGACCGGATCCGTATTAAAACAGCGGCGGCATTTGCAGCACAGCTATCCGTACACGTAAACTACCTGAACAAATCCGTAAAAACGGTAACCGGCAAAACCACCACTGAGCTGATTGCCGCGCATGTGGTTAAAGAAGCCAGGGCGCTGCTGCAGCATACTAACTGGGATGTGGCGGAGGTCGGGTACTGCCTTGGTTTCGGGCATGCCTCCAACTTTAATATTTTTTTCCGGAAGATGACCGGTGAAACGCCTAACCGTTTCCGGGCGGGATTGTTAACGCAGCATTGAGCAGTGCTTTAAACAAGAAGCGGACCTGAAAGAATGTAAAATGTAAAATCATAAATGTAAAATGTAAAACCGACGAAGGAGGTTCATAGAGACCATTGAAAAGACTTTATGAACGACATAAATGTAAAAGTGGAATGCAGCAGCTAAGGGACTGCATTCCACTTTTACATTCAGGATTTGAAATTTTACATTTTACATTCTTTTTGCTCTTTAATGCCAGAACCGGCTGCGGGTATTATGCCGCCTGAATTTCTGTATGGTTTCTGCGTTGCTCCTGAGCAGTTTGTTCTGCTCGGAAGGCTTTGCCGCTTCAAATGCCAGCACTGATTTAAAGGCCATCACCATATCATAATCCATGGCCACCTGGCCTGAATCAAAAGGAACATTGCCATAATCGTCCCTGAACCATAAATTCCATTTAGCGCTGCCCGGGGTATAAACCAGCAGCTTATTACCGGGAGGGAACGGGCCAGGCAGCAGGAACGATTTAAAGGTATCCTGTGCAGGGCTATGGCAGCTCATGCAGGACGACAAGGCCAGGTTGGTATACTTTTTACCGGTGCTAACATCATAGGCTTCCTGGGCAACCGCGCCATCATTGGGGCCGCTTAAACGGCCGCCCCAGCCCAGTGTTTCTTTACTATATGCCGGCGCTAAAGGGTTAATAACCGTTTCGCTCAATTTAGGATAGGGTGGCGCCAGCGGGCTGTTTACCCCCGGATCATTGCCCCACATGGCTCCCAGCGGAACCATTTTTTCCCAGGTTGATCCTTTACGGTCTTTATCATATACAAAGGTGGAATAAACCCATCCTGTTTTAGGGGCTGTTTTGCTATCCTTCACAATTACATCCATCTGGAAAAAGCTAACCTTCCGCATCTGGTATCCTGTTGCGGGATCGGCCGATGTGGGAATGGTATCATAAACGCTGAAGGTTTGTGCATTTTCCATTACCGGCCATTGCGGATAATTGATGTTTGAAAATGCCAGCTTTACAATAACGCTGCCTTCTGTGAATTGTGTAGCATCGTTCAGCAGGTTTACGCTCTGGCCTGTTTTGCCCCAGATCTGCCCTACGGTATATGCTGCTGTGGAATCATACAGCACCAGCACATATCCTGATTCATCTTCCTTTAATGTTTTAAACATATTGGCCGGGTTGCCGTTGCCCAGGTAAGTGCCCAGGATGGCCTCTCTTTGTGTGCCCAGCCAGGGCTCATTAAACCAGCCGTACTTAGCGGATGTCCATGAGCTGTTGTCGGTAAAAAAGGGTAATAAGCGCGGGGCAACATAGCTTTTCAATGAATCCATGTAAGCAAATACATTCCATTCGGAAATGGGTTTTCCCTTTAATGCCTGCTGCCAGGGGGGATTAACAACCGGAGTAACGGATGCCGGATAATCATGGCTAAGCTCAAATAAGGCATTAGCATACTGCTCCTTGGATGGTACAGAATCACGGTGGTTCAAAAATGCGCTGTCCAGCACAATAGGGTCCGGACCGGTGCTTGTTTCCGGTTCTTTGGGTTTGCTGTTGCTGGCGCAGTTGTAGGCAAGTATGCCCATGACAAACAGGGTAAATAAAGCGCCTGTGACACTTGATCTTTTTTTCATTGCGTGGTGATTTGGTTTTAACATTAGGTGGTCTATGGAAAAAGGCCATTTGAGTATGGGGGATCTGCAAGTTTACCGGTCTGCTTTCTCGAACACGTAGTATAAATATATGATAAAGAAATAAAGCTACAATATTTTAAATAAATAAAATTGTTCGCTTACAAGGGGTTAGGAGGGGCGGGGCCGAAGAGGGGTGTTTATAAGTGTGCCACACTTTTAAGGTGTGGCACACATTGTAATTAAGGTTGTGAAAGCACGGTGCTGCTGCAGGTGCCGTTTGATTCCAGCTTTAAGAGCTGGAGTGTTGATCCTGATATAGTAACCCTGCAGGTGTTAAAACCGCCTGCACAGGTTTGCCTGTATACACAGGGGGAGCCCTGGCTGGGAACCTGCTGAAGGTTCGTATATCCATCTCCCCCGGACCTGCCGGCTGTAGCAAAAGCGCCGGCAATGGCAAGTGCAAATACGGTTACTGACAGTCCAATTTTTTTAAAGTTCATGACAGTGAAATTTTAATTCGGATACGCGCCTACTATTTTCTACAGGTTTTCGGCTTTGCCTGTTCTATTGCAATAGAATGATGTTAATCTGCTTTAATGGAATATGCATTCAATGTTTGATCATACAGCGCAAACAGCCGGCGGCCTTTTACAATGAAATCCGACATGCGCTCCTTTCCTTGAAATGGAATGTATAAGGTGTGGAGATAGGTTCCTTTATCCAATGCATACACGTCGATGATCTCCTGGTGCTGCCTGGCCTGCCTGTTCTCGTTATCCGCCAGCAGGGTAGAAAGTACATAGATCCTGTTGCCGGCAATCCTGGCCCTGCTGTTCACATAGGCAGGCGGCGCTGAGAATTTGCTGTCGCCGGTAGACATATGAGCTACCTGGATCTTGGCTGTGGTATTGGTATCCAGGGTATGCGCGGTGTAGATCACCTGCAGGCTGGTATCCAGTGTTACAAATGCATTGCGGTAGTGGTAGACGTATACCAGCTTGCCGGTTTGCTTATCATAGTCCAGCGTTCCATCTGTGCAAAAGATGCCATCCACCTGTTTTGTGATGATGCCTTTCCCTAAGGTTACATAAGGCGGATCTGTGCTGATCTTTGCAAGGATGTTTTGCCGGTTACCTGAAGAGTCTATATGAATGCTGCGCGATATAAAAGAAGCGGGGGATACATTTTGCAGCATATTAAAAAAGCAGCTTTGCGGCAGGAACCGGCTCATATGCAGGTCATCCAGCTTTCCCCTGTAAAGGGTAGGGGTGTTACCTTCTGCCATATACACGGCAGGAGAATCTACCATGATCCGCGCCAGCTTCCAGGCATAGCGCTCTTCCGGGGAAATTTTAAGTGTGAGCTGCTGTGTATCCTTTAACTGCTGATCTACCGACAGCAGATGCAGCGAGGCGGAATAGTTGCCGAGGTAAATATGCTCACTAGTATATCCTGCAATATAATAGGCCGGATATTTTAATTCCAGCGAGCTTTCCAGCACAGCTACTTGCGGCTGCAGCTTACGGTTAAAACCATTCTTATAATCGTTCGGCTTATCTGCAAAAGCATACAGGATAAGCACAAGGGCAAGGCAGGCCGCCACACAGAGTGCGGCAAACCGGAAAGGGTGCTGCATCATTATTTATCGGTTAAGCGTGAACAAGTTTGGTTTGGCGGGGAGGATCTGATGGCTGTTTCGTGTGCAGCCACATGCCCAGCAGCGCCAGCAATACAAAGCCGATATTAAAGTACAGATGCTGTTTCCAGGTCATGCGGGAAATAACGCCTCCGCATGAACAGGGGATCCTTTCTGATAGGGTTACCAGCACAATAATGTAAGTAGTGAAAAGCACCATCATGGCAAAAGATGCGTAGAGGCCCAGGCGCCGGTAACGCGGAATAACCAGCAGCAGGGCGATGAGGATCTCTGCAAGGGGAACTACGATTGCCAGCACAGGCGCAAACCGGGTAAGGAGCGGCGATTGCCCTATGACCACCCGGAAATTTTCATAATCAAGAAGCTTACTAACGGCTGTATATACGAATAATAGAATGAATAGGAGACAGATCGTCTCCAGTACTGTTTTTCTTAACATGGAACGTGGGTTTACAAGGTTATAACGCAATCTCAGGGCGCGGGGGCCTGCAAATAAACATAACTATGATCTGGAATAATTTTGGGCGGTTTACCGGGTTCACACGGGTATCGTTGGCTATTCTGTAACCTAATTTACAAAGATATTTTGAATATAGTGCTATTCTGAATCATAAACATTTACCGTGGATCTGCTTATGGAATGTTCTTTGGGATACAGGATAATTATTCACTTTAAATGTAGAAGCATATGAAAAGAGGAATTGTATTTTCAGCAGTATGCCTTGCAGTAATATTGTTAGCCTGGACGGACCTTGATCTGGCTGCTTCCCGCCAGGAGCAGGGCGACAAACAATTTATTATGAAAGCAGCGCAAAGTAATATTGCAGAAATAGCTGCAGGAAAAATGGCCCTGTCAAAAGCTACCTCTGCCGATGTTAAAAAGTTTGGGCAGATGATGGTAGACGACCATACCAGGGCCCTGAAAGAGCTGGATTCGATTGTACGTGCTAATAAAGGGCCGGCCCTGCCTGCTGAACCAGACCCCGCGCATAAACAAGCTGCGAAAGAGATGGAAGCATTAAGCGGAAAAAGTTTTGACGCGGCTTACATCAGCTCACAGCTAAAAGATCACAAGGAGGCGATTGCGTTATTTGAGAAGGAATCCAGCACCGGTACGGATGCGGCAGTGAAATCATACGCCATTAAAACGTTGCCGCACCTGCGTATGCACCTGGAACATGCCCAATCCATTGCATCCACTGTGAGCAAATAAAGCTGTTATTAATTAAGCAAGGCATTGGGAGCAGCTTCGTTTGCTGCTCCCAATGCCTTTGCCTGATAGTTTAAACACCAACGCCGTTTATATGGTGATGTTACAGGAATGTTTTTCCTTCGCCAAGTTTTGAAATGTTCTGCATTTCTTTTGCCTGCTGGCTCCAAACCTGTTCGCCAATTGGCGTGGCCACATTAACTTCTTCGCTGCGCTGCATGCTCAGCGCGTAATCAATGTCACTAACGCCTTTTATGGTTCGTGCTGTGCCTGTAGGTTCTGCATTCACCAGGCCATTAGTTTTTAAAACATGGCTGATAGGATCATCAATGAATTGCCAGGTTTCTCCCAGCTGGGTTGATTCTCCCTCATTCCATGGGCCGCGTATATCTGCTCCGCTGGACATGTTGAAATAAAGATTGCTGTACCTTGGGTCTGACTGCAGCACGCCCGGCGGGAAGTTTGGCTGAATGGAATTCAGGGCAGCTTCAAACATCTGGAAGTGCGCTACCTCTCTTGTCATCAGGAAATTAAGGGTTTCTTTTACGTAAGGATCGTCTGTAAACTGTAACAGATATTCATATGTGATCTTAGCCCTTGATTCAGCCGCAATATCGGAACGCAGGTCAACGGTAAGATCTCCGTTACAATCGCCGTTAATATATGCTGCAGACCAGGGAACACCCTGGCTATTGGTATATGCCGGCCCGCCTCCCGTAGATACCAAGACCTGCGGCGCCACCATGCTTTTATGTATAAACTCTTCCCTGGCCTGTTTGCCATTCAGCAAAGACATGATCTCTGACTCGTCGGCCGCTTTTTTCAGATCGCCATTAATGCCCTGCAGCAGCATCTGGATGGTGGCGCCAACTATTTCAAGATGGCTGAATTCTTCTGTGGCAATATCCATAAGCATGTCATACTTGTCCGGAAAAGGATTCCGTGCTGCGAACGCCTGACCGAAATAACGAAGCGCAGCAGCTAATTCTCCATTTGCCCCCCCGAATTGTTCTAATAACAGGGTTGCAAAAGCCGGGTCTGGTTTGGATACGCGTGCGTTGAACTGTAGTTCTTTTACATGGTAAAACATAATTAAGGGTTTTTAATGCCAGCGCAAATAAGAAACCATTCCGGTTTAGCACCAGATAGCGTAGGCAGGGAGGGCTTGTACCAAAGCTGAGCTCTATTCTATGGGTAAATGATTGCTCACTGTAACAAATAACGTGCAGGGGATTAACGGAGGTTTAAGCAGGTATATATGAGTACGCCTGAAAAGCGAAAAGCATACAGCGAATAACCCGTATTAAAGGGTTTCCGCCGTATGCTTTGCGCGGGCTGTTATTGTACCGGATCCAGGGTACAGGTGAGCGTTCCATAACCCAGCTGATCAAATCCACCGCTGGTGCCGCCATAATTCCCGCCACCGCCTTCCGGCCTTACTTTTTCGGCAAACCGCTTACTGTAGGGCGCTGCCAAACCTTTACGTTTTGCATAATGATTATACACCAGCTCCCAGATAGGGCGTACGGAACCGCGTGACGCTTCACTGATAATTGTCTGATTGACACCTAAACAATTGGTGTAAGCAACATATGGCACAGAATCGCCAAGGTTGTATTTGGCTACATATTCAGCCCCTTTCAGAAAACGGTTATCGTCATAGCCGTACAGGTCATTGCCCTGGTTCCAGGCCATTTCACAAAAAGCGCCCATCAGGCCAATACCCAGTGTGTTATGGCCCTGGTCACGGCCGCTTTCCTGCCATTGGCCCAGTCCTCCGGGATGGATGTACCATACAGCGTTCATAATACAACCGTTGCCAGCCCCGTGTTTGAAATAGGCAACCGCCTCATTATAAAGGTCCCGGTTATCGCACAGCACACCTATGGCTAAGATGGAGTTCATTACACACAGGTCCCAGTTAGCATAGAAATGGCTCATGCATCTTTCCCTCCTGGTAAGGAAGCCGTGATTAAGCGGATAAAAAATATTTAACATCATTTGCTGGAAGCGTTTGAAATCTGCAGCCCGCCATCCCTGGTAGCTGCGCATGATCTCTGCTGCATTGGCAAACTGGTATCCGTATAAGCCTGCTGCCAGGTTCACATCATTATTTCCACCCAACGCGGTTAGCTTTGCAGACCATGCGTTCATAATAGCGATGGACTTATCGGCATAAGCTTTGTCGCCGGAGATCTTCCACCTTAAGGCAGTAGCATAGGCAGCTGCAATATCATTATACAGCTGGCCGTAGTTTTCAGCATGCACGCCATCGCTGCCCCTGTAAACAACTTCTGAGGGGTTAGGCTGCCAGTTAAGCGATGCATGTGCATTAACGGTTAGCTTGGTCCAGCCGGAGAGCCAGGGCTGGGCGCCTGCATTTACCTTGGCCTTCATACGGTCAAAATCCGTTTGCTTATGCAGCAAACCCGGATGTACAAAGGCAGTGTCATGATCGTTTAAGGGCGTTTTTTCTGCGGAGGAATCGTTTCCGTCTTTTTTACAAGCGCTTGTAAATGAAATTAAAAGCACACAGGCCAGTGTGCGTAGGCTTAGGTTTTTGATCTTCATAGGTGCTTCGAACGGTTTTGATTAGATAAGTATATGGTACGGCGAAGGTACAGGATAAGTTGCCTGTTTAATAAAATATTTAGGCCTGGCTGTGTTAAATTTTAGCGGAAGTAGGGTACTGGCTGATTATGAAGGTGGATGAGGACTGGTAAAAATAGTTACGTTTATACTCGATAGTGAGTCTTATGGTACAAAGGTGAACCGGGTTTTATTATATTGTTTATAAGGGGTAATCACACCGCCATGGATATGTAAACAGCTTTGGATTAACATGAAGGTCAAGCAGCAGGTTTATGAGCTCTTCCTCTGTATTTAAATAATACCGCTTCTTATTAGGCATTATCAAATTCTCATCTCCTACAAAATCGCCCATTTCCTCTTTTTCAAGTTCAAAATCGTAAACATTATATATGTGTTCTGGAATATTCCTAGCCATATGGCGCTCTTTGGGTTGAAAACTGCGCTTATACGTACACTCCTTGTTCATAATCGAACGATCCTGCGACTGGCGAAATATAACAATGTCTTGAAATAAAGCGACTTACATCCCTGGCATAACGTTTGACCCGGGCTAACGGCCATTCATATACGCCATAAAATAGCTATCACGCATGAGAAGGATCTTAATTCACCTGTTGTTACTGACCTGTTATGTAACACAGGCAAGCGCGCAGTCGGCCTATGATTCGGTTGACATAGCCGTCAAAAAATTTATGAACGATCAGAACATCCCGGGCTTTGCTGCCGGCATTGTAAAGAACGGAAAATTAACCTGGTCCAAAGGTTACGGCCAGGCTGATATTGCCCATAACAAAGCTATGAGCATAGATGGGATCATGAACATCGGCTCCGTATCCAAAACATTTACAACAACGGCGGCCATGCAGCTTTGGGAAAAAGGGTTGATTGACCTGGATGCTGATGTAAACACCTACCTGGATTTTAAGATCCGCAATCCAAAGTACCCCGATAAGCCGATCACCATTTTCCAGATCCTAACACATACTTCCTCAATCATCGACGGCAAGGCCTATTCAGAAAGCTATGCCTGCGGGGATCCCGGTCTGTCGCTGAACGACTGGATCCGTGGCGCCCTGACACCCGGCGGTACCTTCTATAATGACGGCAATAGCTTTGGCGACTGGGCGCCGGGCGATAAACGCACGTATTCAAACGTTGCTTTTGGATTGCTTGGGCTGATCGTTGAAAAGGTGGCCAAACAACCCTTTAACTTATATTGCAGGGAGCATATTTTTCAGCCCCTGGGCATGAAACATACCGGGTGGATGTTAAGCGAGGTAGATACCGGCAATTACATCAGGCCCTATGCCTATATCACGGAAGGGAATAGGAAAGAGTATATGACCTATGCCCGGCTGTTTCCCAATGAGACTGCGTTTAAGGTGGGTACCTTTATCCCGGTGTGCTTGTATAGTTTTCCCAATTATCCTGACGGACTTGTGAGGACCAGTGTGCGGGAAATATCGTTTTACCTGGCTGCGCTCCTGAACGGCGGTGAGCTAAACGGTAAACGGATCCTGAAGCAGGCCACCATTGAAAAAATGTTTAGCCCGCAGCTTAAGGATTACACTGCCCAGGGTTTAACCTGGCGTACCTCTGAATTTGAAACGCCGTATGGTAAGGTGAAGTTATGGGGCCATTCCGGCCTGGATCCCGGTATTCAAACATTCCTGTTCTTCAATCCTGCAAATAAGACGGGTGTGATCACTTTTCAGAATAATCCTGCTGACGGGATCCAGGCTATTGTTGGAAAAATATACGGGGCTGCGGCTGGTAAAGAATAAACAGGAGCAGGAGTGGCTTGGGATCACGCTGCTTACGCAGAGAAAATTTATTTAACATTAGCAAATTTTTAGCAGTGATGGACCTGTTAAAAAAAGCTATATTCGTCAGGATATTTTTAACCCTCACCCTAAAGCACCATTATCTATGAGGAAGATGTTCCCTGTTTTATTAATGTTAGGCCTTCTTTTTTCTTTTTCCAGCTTTGCCCCGGCAAACTCCGGCGCTCCTGTGATCATGAAGAGTATGCGTGTATACTCCTTTCCGATCACCGGCACTACTGACGGCACGCCGGGAGCGGGCCAGCCGGCAGGCACTATTGCCTATACGGTGAACGGTAGCGGAACTACGCCAACCAGCATCACATTCTCTACGCTGAGCGGCACATCGCTGGGCACTTATGGTTTTACCCAGAGCTCTCCCAACAATTACCTGGCTGTAGGTATGAAAGCTCAAACCTCTATTTCCGGAACGTATTTCCATATCAGCGGCGCCTGTGGTTCCGCGGGGTATTGCATGGAGTTCATTGGAGCATTGTAATCTCGCGCTTAAATCTTTAATGCCAGGCGTCTCCGGATGCCTGGCATTTTTTTTAGCGGCGCAGAATATCGCTCAATTGCCCTGCAAACCTGTTAAGCAGGCGGCGGTCATCTGTAATGATCTCACCCCTGCGCCAGCAGGCTATTGCGGAAAAGCGCTGCAGGGCGGGCAGGACCGGAAGCTTTGTATTGCCACGCTGAACGGCTGTGAATTTATAGATCTCAAAGAGATTGTGTGGTGCAATGCATTTCCCCCCGCCACCTGGGATTTTATGAGGATCTGCTTTGCGCCAATAATTTTTTCCGCATCCATAATACCTCTATCATCAACCTTCGTTTTATCAAAAGCTATATAAAAGGGAAAAACGGTTATGTGATCATGGCCAATGGCGCCCGTCTGGAAATTGCACAGCGGAGAAAAGGTGATTTTTTGGGGAGGTTTTGAAAGGTTAACGCACTGTACTATTCTGACCCTAATGGCGGTTCCGCCGTTTTCTTTTCAATCATCCAGTGATGCCCGAAAGGGTCTTTTACGGTACCCTGCCGGTAGCCGTATTCATAATCCTTAACCGGGCTTAATACAGTACCGCCGGCAGCAGTAACTTTGGCTGCTATTGTATCCGGGTCCGGAACCAGCAACCCCATCACAACGGTAGTGCCACCCAGGGTTTCCGGGCTGAAATTATTGTCATTGCTTACTTCTTCATGCATGCGGAACGATGCCCCGCCAATGATCATTTCTGCAACATGTACGCTGCCATCCGGATTACTTACGCGCCATTGCTCTATGGCGCTAAATACATTTTTATAGAAATCAATAGCAGCAGCCAGGTTTTTGAGGTATAACATGGGCGCTAAAGCGGTGGTATGATCTTCCATAACGCTGTTTATTTAGGTTTAAATGTAGCCCTATTTAACCAGGATCGCGTCCTTGCTTTTATCCGGCAGCTGCATATCATGGAAAGATGAGCGCTTTACCTTGTTTAGCAACAGCACCGGAAGGGCGGCTGCTTTTGAGATTTTTATGCCGTCCAAATCCAATCCATCCATATCGTCAAATACGCAGGCGGCGCGGTACTCATCGCCGGTAGCAGTCAGCTTTACATTCTTCATTTTAATGTTATTGGCATGTCTTACATAAAAGCCCCATGCAGGCAGCTCTCCGAACATGGAAAACTCCGGGTAATCGCCGGCCTTCTCCGGTATATTTTCCACGGAATCAATATTGGAAAAGGCAATATATTCTTTCGCATTGCCATTATACGCTATTTCAATGTTCTCCAGCGTAATGTCTGACACGGGATATCCCGGGATACCGGTAATGGATGCGGGGAAAATGTTATGCTCAAACAGCTCACGGGGCCCTTCCATCTGGTAACCGGCATCCGGTTTGCCTGCAGGCACCTGTACTTTAACATTGCCAATATAAACGCCTTTGATGTGGCCGGGAGGT
>NZ_DATCRF010000427.1:0-3440 GCF_036569125.1 Chitinophaga sp.
AAACAACACCATGGCACCCTGCAAATGACCCTGCTGGCTGCTTTGAACGTAGTGCTGCACAAATACACCGGGCAGGATGATATTGTGATCGGTTGCGGCATTGCCGGCCGCCGCCACCCGGAAGTAGAGCGTATTGTAGGCATGTTCGTGAACACGCTGGCCATCCGCAATTTCCCGCAGGGCGATAAACCTTTTGAAGCATTTTACGGGGAAGTAATGAACGCCAGCATTGGCGCTTATGAAAACCAGGATATACAATTTGAGGACCTGCTGAACATGCTGAAGGTAGAACGTGAGCCCTCCCGCAATCCCATCTTTGATATTGCAATGGTGGTGCAGAACTTCACAGAAGCAAAAGCAGCAGCCCCTGGAATTATAGGAGCAGAGGACGGCTTTGAGCAAATGCCTTCCTGGAAAGGATCCGGTACCTCCAAGTTTGATATGACCTGGTACGTAAGTGAACAGGATGAAGATATTATCATTGACCTGGAATATTATTCAGCCATTTACGATGCAGCTGCCATTGAGCAACTGGTAAGCCATTTCCGGAATACCCTGCAAACAGTAATGCTGCAGCCGGAAATAACATTGTCCGGTATTAATATTCTTTCAGCAGCAGAGGAACAAACCTTACTGCAGAATTTTGCTACAGGTCCCGTAGGCTACTACCCATCCACCAGCACCTTACATGAGCTGTTTGAAGCGCAATGCCGGCTTACGCCGGATAACACAGCCGTTAAAAGCCCCACAGATAATTTCACCTACCGTGAGCTGAATGAAAAGGCTAACCGCCTGGCGCATTTCCTGCACCATACCCTGCAGCTGCAGCCGGAAGAAAGAGTAGGCATCCTGCAAACAAGAAGCAAAGAGCTGCTGGTATCCATTTTTGGAGTGTTAAAAGCCGGAGGTGCTTATGTGCCGCTGGATACAGACTATCCGGAAGAAAGGCTCATCTACATGCTGGAAGATGCTGGTGTGGATATTTTGCTGGTGGAAAAGAACCTGATAGAATTTGCTAACCGCATACAATGGCGCTGTAAAGGCATTAAACACCTGGTATGCATTGACAGTGATAATATACACCAGGAACAAGGCACCATCCGCAATGAACTGATGCGTAAAGACCTCTGGGATCACGTAGGAGATACCGCCACCGATGCCATTACCGGTGGCGGATGGATGAGCAGTTACACGGGTGAATACCTGAGTGAGCTGGAAATGCAGGAATATGCTGTGAATGCTTATCTGAAGCTGAAAGAGCATTTACGCCCGGATTCCAGAGTGCTGGAAATAGGCTGTTCCTCCGGTTTAACCATGTTCCAGGTAGCGCCGCAGGTAGCCAGCTATCACGGTACGGACCTTTCCTCTTCCATCCTGGCTTACACCCAGCAGCTGGTAAATGAAAAGGGGCTTAGTAACATCCGGTTATCCTGCCTGCCAGCAAATGAAATCGACCAGCTGGAAGATGGCGACTTTGATATTGTGATCATCAACAGCGTAATACAATCCTTTAACGGACATAACTACCTGCGCGATGTATTGATAAAAGTGATCAGCAAGATTAAAGACAAGGGCCTGCTGTTCCTGGGCGATATCCAGGATGAAGACAAACGGGAAGCCCTGATCAGCGATCTTACTGAGTTTAAACAAAACCACCGGGAAGAAAATTACCGCACTAAAACGGATTGGTCGTCAGAGCTGTTCCTGTCGCGCGATTACCTCAGCGACCTGATCCCCGACCATATTGGCATTGTAGCTGCAGAGTACAGCGATAAAGTGCATACCGTAGCCAACGAGCTTACGCGTTACCGCTTTGATGCGCTGTTGCAGATCGATAAACATCAACCGGCTCAAACTGCCGGTAAAAGAAAATACCAGCATGATATAAAGGAAATAAATGCGCAGCCCTTAACCGCGCTGCCGGTATCCGTTAAACCGGGTAACCTTGCTTATGTTATTTATACTTCCGGTTCTACCGGAAAGCCCAAAGGCGTAATGGTAGAGCACCGCACCGTGGTGAACTACATTACCTGGTCAAAAAATACCTACCTGGGAGAAGGGCCTGCACACTTTGGCCTGTTCACCTCACCCTCTTTTGACCTTACAGTCACCAGTATTTTTACACCTTTATTAACAGGCAACAGCATCAGCGTGTATGATGCTTCCCTGGAAATAACAGACCTGCTGAAACTGCAGCTGGACCGCAAGAATGGAGTGGATGTGGTGAAGCTTACACCTTCCCACATTAACCTGGTCGAAAACATCGGTTTACGCACTACAGCGGTGAAAAGTGCTATCGTAGGCGGGGAGGAGCTGCGGGATGCCCATATCAGCATTCTCTGGAAGCTGAACCCCGAAATGGAGATCTATAACGAGTACGGTCCTACGGAGGCAACAGTGGGTTGCGTGGTATGGAAGGTAGAAGATGATTTCAGGCAGATCCTCATTGGTAAACAGATCACCAATACCAGCATTTACCTGATGGATAATGAGCACCGCATAGTGCCGGTGGGCGTGATCGGGGAGATCTGTATAGGCGGGGAGTGCCTGGCCCGCGGTTACCTGAACAAACCGGAATTAACTGCGGAGAAATTTGTGACCAACCCCTATAACAGGGCAGAACGTATCTACAAAACCGGTGACCTTGGCCGCTGGCTGCCCAATGGCAACATCGAGTTCCTGGGCCGGAAAGATGACCAGGTAAAGATCCGCGGTTACCGTATAGAGCTGGGTGAAATAGAAAGTGTGCTACAAAGCCATCCTGAAATAGATGCCGCTGTGGTAACAGCCCGCTTTAATGCCAATGGCGAAAAAGAGCTGATCGCTTACATCACCGCCAGAAGCGTATTGCAGGCAGGCGCCTTACGCGCTTACCTCTCCGGCCTTATACCGGTGTATATGCTGCCCGGCCATTATGTGCAGCTGGATAAATTACCCCTTACCACTAACGGTAAGGTAAACCGCAAGCGGCTGCCGGATCCTGAAGGATTGGGTCTTTCTGCCGGTGTGGAATATGTAGCTCCGCAAACAGAAACGGAAAAGAAGCTGGTGCGTATCTGGGAAGAAGTGTTAGGCAAGGACCAGGTAGGATTAAAAGACAATTTCTTTGACCTGGGCGGCCATAGCCTCAAAGCTACCCGCCTGGCCAGTTTGATACACCGCGAGTTTGATGTGAAGGTGCCGTTAAAGGAGCTGTTCACCAACATCATTCTGGAGCAGCAGGCCAACCTGATCCAGCATACCCGCAAAACAGCCTTCATAGCCATTTCGCCGGTAACGGAGCAGGAGCATTACCAGCTCTCATCCTCCCAGCGCAGGTTATGGGTATTAAGCCTGTTTGAAGGTGGCAATGCCGCTTACAACATGCCGGGTGTATATGTGTTTGAAGGGCAGCTGAACAACGATGCATTAGCCTATGCTTTTAACGCGCTGATTAAACG
>NZ_DATCRF010000428.1:0-2747 GCF_036569125.1 Chitinophaga sp.
CCCCCTGTAAGCCTTATATACGCTCCCTATAAGCGCTCTCTTATAAGAGGGGGCTTATATACGTGTTATAAATATGTTGTTGAGCGTTGTAGTATTACTTATTATTGCCACCGTAATTTATTTCATACACCAAAATCATAAACTTTTATTCTATGGGAATCCTGAAAGACGGCATCCAATTTACCGGAAGCCTGGGCAACCTCTCCGCCTACACTATTAAAGGTTCAGACAAGATCATCCTGCGCCGCAAAGGTGGCGCAACCAAAGAACGCATTGCAAATGACCCCAGGTTTGAACGTACGCGGGAAAATAATTCGGAATTTGGCATATGCGGAAAGGCCGCTGGCCAGATCAGGCGAATGATGAATCCTATAATTCCCCTGGCAGACTACAATTTCACATCTACATTAAGCTCCTTATTAAGAACAAGAATGCTGCCACGGGATACCGTAAGTGACCGCGGCCAGCGTGGGCTTTTATTTTCACAGCATGCAGCTTTGTTACAGGGCTTTCGTTTGAACCTGAAAAACCCTTTTGAGAGTATGGTAAGGCAAGCGCCCATTTGTTCTATTGACCGCACTACCGGTATGGGCGTGGTACAGCTGCCTGAGCTAACACCCGGCCTAAACCTTATGCTGCCACCCAACCCGCCGCTATACCGTTTTGTATTGGGTATGGGCGCCATTGCCGATATAAAGCATAACGGGATGGATTATACGCAGTATAACCCTAAACCATTACCGGCTGTTTTTTCAACTGAAACAGCGTGGCATGGCAATCAGCAAACCTTTAAAGCGCAGCGGGTGGAGCTGCCTTTAGCACTTCCCGAGGGCTGGGATAAAACAGCCACCTTCCTGTTATTTATTGGGCTTGAAATGGGCAACCCTTTAACGGCTACTGAAATCGAAGAAGTGAAAGGCAGGGGCTGCGCTATAATAGCGGCAGTGGGGTGATGGGAATGCTTTAAATAAATTTTGACAAAGCCGGACCGTTTATTATCTTTCGTTAACAATCCCCGCCAGGGGATGTTTAGCATACGGCTTAACCTCCGTTTCAGATGCTGCAGCAATCATCATCAGCACTTACCTTGTGTAGTTTTACCGCAACCATGTTACCATAACATTGCCGCGTAAAAGCAGTGAACACCTATATTATTGTACGAGAAAAAACCGTTATGACAAGAATTTACTTTTTACTTGCATCTGCCTGCTGCTGCATTTTATCCTGCTTTAATAACGGACCTACCTCCGCCTTTTATCCCGTTCCCGGACCAGACACCATAGCGCAGGTGTTCTTACCGGGTATTGTTTCCATTGATACGCTTGATTTTAACGCAGCCTTTTCACCGGACGGTAAAACTTTTTACTTTTCAAGATCGCACAACAGGAAGTATCTTATTCTTGAAAGTAAATATAACGGCGAGGCCTGGACAGCCCCTGTGCCCTCCCCTTTGTTTGATACCAGCTACTCCAATGCTGATCCCTTCTTTTCACAAGAAGGCGATCTTTATTTCATTTCCAACAGACCCAAAGCCCCAACCGATACCACCGATGATTATGATATTTACCGGTTGCCTAAGAACGGTCAAAACCCTGAACGGCTTGATAAGATCAATAGTGACAGCACTGAATATTATGTTTCCCTTTCCAATAATGGCAATATCTACTTTGCATCCTACCGGGATGGTAACCTGGACCTGTATATGAGCAGGAAAACAGCCGGGCAGTATGAAAAACCAGTGAACCTGGGCCCCACCATTAACTCCGCTGCCGATGAACATGACCCGCTGATAGCCCCGGATGAAAGCTGGCTGGTTTTTACATCCGGCAGGCCCGGCGGACTGGGAGAAGCCGACCTGTATATCGCTTTTAAAAAGGATGGCCAATGGCAGCTTCCCCGGAATATGGGCGAACGGATCAATACAAAAACCTACGAGTACTGCCCTAATCTATCGCCGGATGGAAAATACCTTTTCTTTAGCAGTGAATCCGACGTTAAATGGATCAGCAGCAAAATATTGAAGAAATAGGCTGCACCGTTTTCCTACTGACATACTGTTGTCATAGCCTGTATTGAAATTTGCTATTACAAACACAAACCCATGAAACAGCACCTGCTTTTACTAGCTGCCATCTTTATTGCCGTAACCATAAATGCACAAACAAAAAAAAACAACATGTTCACTGTAAAGCCTTTCAAAATTAATGTACCTCAAACTGTACTGGACGATCTTCAAAACCGCCTCCGCCAGACCCGCTGGCCTGACGCCCCTGAAAACATTGGCTGGAAATACGGTACTGATCCCGTATTCCTCCAAAGCCTGGTTGCCTACTGGCAAAATGGTTATGACTGGCGCAAGCAGGAAGCTGCGCTTAATCAATTCCCACATTACACGGTTGAAATAGACAGCCTTACCATTCATTTCCTGCACATCAAAAGTAAAAATCCGAATGCCAGGCCCCTGCTGCTTACGCATGGATGGCCCGATTGCTTTTACCGCTTTTACAAAGTAATTCCCCTGTTAACGGACGACTACGACCTGGTGATACCTTCCATCCCCGGTTTCGGCTTCTCCAGCCACGTAGCCCTTACGGACGACGGCACTGCAAAAGTTTTTGCCACCCTGATGAAAGATGTACTTGGCTACAAAACTTTCCTCGCAGCCGGCGGGGACATGGGCAGCCCCATCACCAAATCAGTGGCCAATCTTTACCCGGAGAACGTAATAGCCATCCATCTCACAGATG
>NZ_DATCRF010000429.1:0-33130 GCF_036569125.1 Chitinophaga sp.
ATCAATTATCCTGTATTCCGCACGCATCATCTTACTTTCTGCATCCTGTTTTCAGAACAAATGATATGCCCTGCGCGGCAGCTGCTGCAAGATACTTTCAAACGCAGGCTGCAGCTGCGGGTATTGAAACGTAAAGCCGGCCTGCGTGATCCTTGCCGGCAGCACCCAGCGGCTTTTTAACAGCAGCTCTGTTTCAGTACCTATCATCCGTGCGCCCAGGGCCAGCATCCAGGTAGGAGCGGGCAGGCCTATATAATGCCCGCCGGCTTTGCGCAGCATTTGCATAAACGTTTTGTTTGGTACGGGATTGGGCGCGCTGCAATTAAAAGTACCGGATAGCTGCGGCTGTTCATATAACCAGGCAATCATGCGGCATACATCGGTAATGTGCACCCAGCTGAACATTTGCCGCCCATTACCCTGGTATCCGCCCAGCCCGAATTTCATGAGGTTCAGGTAAGGCGCCATCACACCGCCCTGATGGCCCAATGTAACGGCTATACGTAAAACAACCTTCCGTGTATGGGGCAGCGTTATATCGTTAAAGGTCTGTTCCCATTTTTTACAAACCTGTACAGAAAAATCGTTTTCAATTTCACCGGTGAATTCATCCATAGGCCGGTCTTCTGCATGCCGGTAAATAGTGGCAGATGCGGCGTTTACCCATAAACGCGGCGGGTGTGCCAGGCTGCGGATGGCTTCCCCTAATACCGTGGTAGCGTGGGTGCGGCTGTCGAAGATCTCTTTTTTATTGCGTTCCGTATACCGGCAGTTCACACTTTTACCGGTAAGATTGATCAGCAGATCCGCATTTTCCAGCCGGCTTGCCCAGTTCCCCAGGGTTTGGCCATCCCACGGTACATAGGTGACGCGGCCCTGGTCCGGTTTAGGATGGCGGGTCAGGATCACCAGGTCATTCTCTTTTCCAAAATGGTCTATCAGGCCCTGTCCTATAAAACCGGTGCCACCGGCCACCACGATCTTTTTATGTTGTAATAACGGTTTCATAACTTTCAATAATTATTGAAACATTGTGATAAAAATTTTTTACTTGAAGATCTTCAGCAGCGTACTATAGAACCAGCTCTCTTCTGACTTTACAAAAGAATTGATGGTTTTATCTGTATGATGCGCAAACTTGTTGATGTTCTGAATGGAATCTTTGAAAGACTTTACATATTTATCTTTTGCTTCGCCTTCCACATCCTGCAGCTGGTTAAGCACTTTCATAATGGGATCCAGCTCCCGTTTCTTCCGTTCTTTGGCAATGTAGGTAGCTACTTTCCAGATATCTTTTTCTGCGGAGAAAAATTCGCGGCGTTCTCCGGGCACCAGGATGCGTTCTACCAGGCCCCAGTTAATGAGCTCCCGTACGTTCATATTGGTATTGCCCCGGGAAATGTTCAGCTCCTGCATAATTTCATCTGCACTCAGGGGATCTGGCATAATAAGCAGCAGCGCATGGATCTGCGCCATGGTGCGGTTAATGCCCCATTGCGCGCCTAGTGAGCCCCAGGTTTGAATGAATTGTGCTTTTGCTTCTGCCAGTTTCATAGTCTTTCCCTTTTCAGTACCGAAGATAGGAGAAGTTTTTGAATTTTCAAAAGTTAGTGAAAGAAAAACGAAACGCCCGTTTGTTTCCTTTTGGTGTCTTTAAGTAAGCAACTCAATAAAAAGTGAAAAAGATATAGGTCCCGTGCTTCTTTTTTGCGTTGTGTAAAGAAGTAACGATAAAAATATTATCAAATGAATAACAATGATAATAAACGGTCTGTATTTGACTTTCTCAAAATGAGATATAAAACATCAGGCCGGGGAAAGCAAAGTACCATTCATCTTGCCATATTCGGAATAGTTATACTCCTGCTATTTGCTATGCTGTGTTGCACACTGGTGTTGATAAGCATACAGCTTAAGGCAGATAAATTAACAATACTGTTACTACCAATATCATTTATAATCAGGGCATTGAATAAGCTTATTAGAAAAGAGGGTCGCCATGATCAACGAATGCATTCACCCCATCGAATGCAACGCCACTCTGTTCCCCTCCGTATCCCTTATAATAGCATAATAACCCAGCTCCATTTCATCCGATACCGGCACTTTCTCCTGCTCCACATGCCCACCCGCGGCCGTAACACGCATCAGCACCAGGTTCAGATCATCACCGGCATTCAGGTACACCAGGCTTCCACGCTGACTGGGTATATAGTCCGGGCCATGCACAATAGCGCCTCCAATGCCGCCACCTTGCGGGTCAAATGGTAAAAAGCCCCTTTGATTAGGGCCCATAACGGAAACGGGCATCTCGTATTCAAAAAGCTGGCTATAGAACTGGCGGGCACGGTCAAAATCATTGACAGGTATTTCAAACCAGTTAAGGGTATTTACGGGCAATTTCATGACAGAACAGGATTAGGATGTTGGGGTATACTTAAATTTACTGAATTCAGCCGAACCGTCCAAGCGGAATAACGGCATACTGTTCATGATGGTTTCCGGGGGCGGCGCCGTTATACGGCAGGTTATCCTGCCTGTTCACCTACCAGGGGCATCAACCCGCCTGCAGATCTGCTGCAGCAATGAGATGTATCAAAAATAAACAGGTCATTTAAACAACCGGGCATCCCGGATAAAAAAGGGCGAAGCACCTGCTTCGCCCTTTCGTATAGTGATTTGCGTAAGTGCTATACCAGCATGGTCACCGGGTTTTCCAGGAATCCTTTCAGGGTAGCCAGGAAGCGGGCGCCTACTGCACCGTCTACAATACGGTGGTCGCAGCTCATAGTCAGCTTCATGATGTTCTGCACCTTGAACTGTCCTTTTTCTGATACTACGGTTTCTTTGATATTACCCACAGCCAGGATTGCGGAATCCGGCGGGTTAATAATAGCCGTGAACTCGTCTATACCCAGCATGCCCAGGTTGGAAATGCTGAAAGTATTGCCGCTGAACTCCTGCGGCTGCAGTTTTTTGTTCTTGGCTTTTTCATACAGCTCTTTAGCTTCACCGGCTATCTGGCTCAGGGATTTCTGATCTGCAAAACGGATCACCGGTACGATCAGGCCTTCGTCAATAGCTACGGCAGAACCAATATGGATATGCTGGTTGGTGCGGATAAAATCGCCCATCCAGCTGCTGTTTACGAAAGGATGCTGGCGAAGGGCCATGGCAGCGGCCTTGATCACCATATCATTAAAGGAAACTTTTACAGGAGAGATCTCGTTGATGGTTTTGCGGGCTTCCATTGCCTTGTCCATCACCACATCTATTTTCAGGTAGAAGTGAGGGGCAGTGAACTTGCTTTCGCTCAGGCGGCGGGCAATTACCTTGCGCATCTGGCTCAGCGGAGTATCGGTATAACCTTCCTGGCCGGCCGGTACAAATGCAGGAGCTGCACCACCTTTTGCCGCAGCAGGGGCGGTAGTAGCTGCCGGTTTAGCGCCGGGTACAAAGCTGTCCACATCTTTTTTCACAATACGGCCACCATCACCGCTGCCGGTTACCTGGTTAATGTCAATACCTTTTTCTTCTGCCAGCTTTTTGGCAAGAGGGGAGGCTTTCACGCGGCCATCCTTGGTGGCGCCATTACTTTCTGCGGGAGCAGCAGTAGCAGCGGTCTGCGGTTGGGCAGCATCACTTTTATTTTCAGCAGCTGCACCACCGGCTGCGGGAGCGGGAGATCCGCCTTCAGCTGCCAGTATAGCATCTACATTCGTTCCTTTTTTACCTACAATGGCTATAATGCCATTCACTTTAGCGGCTTCGCCTTCTTTTACGCCTACGTATAAAAGCTCACCGTCGGCATAACCGATCACTTCCATGGTAGCCTTATCGGTTTCCACTTCTGCCAGCACATCATCACTCTTAACGGTATCGCCTACTTTTTTATTCCATGCTACGATCTTGCCTTCTGTCATGGTATCGCTCAGCAGCGGCATACGGATCACCGTTGCATTCTTCAGCGCTTCGGCTGCTGCAGCGGCGTCGCCGGCCGGTTGGGCTTTTTGAGCAGGTGCTTCAGCCTTCGGCGCTTCTGCTTTAGGCGCAGGTGCTGCATCGGCCTTACCATTGGATGCAGGCGCTTTAGCGGCGCCGCCACCTTCCAGTAAAGGTTTATAATCTTCCCCGGCTTTACCTACAATAGCTATGATCTCATTTACTTTGGCAGCCTTTCCCTTTTCCACGCCTACATATAACAGCGTTCCCTCCACATATCCTATTACTTCCATGGTAGCCTTATCGGTTTCCACTTCAGCTATTACGTCGTCTGATTTTACGGTATCACCCACCTTTTTATGCCATTCCGCAATCACCCCTTCTGTCATCGTATCACTTAAAAGGGGCATTCTGATAACTTCTGCCATAGTCTTTAGTCAAAATTTTGCCCAAACCTACAAAAGAAAGTCGAAAGTCGAAAGTCGAATCTCAAAGTAAAGCCGGGAGTTATTAAGTAAGAAATGAGCGGTTAGCGCCAACGTAGTCAGCAATAACCGGTTTAAAAATCCAATTCCATGTTCAGCCGGTCCTTCAGCTCTTTGATCATGGGATAATGCTCCGCCATTAGCTGGAATTGTTCCCGGCTGCTTAGCGGCGCCGGTCCAATATCCTGGGTTTGCTGGCTTTCATCCAGCTGCAGGGTGAGAATAATAGCCGGGTTATTGAACTTACGTTTAAAAAAGTCGGAAATAGCCAGCTTTTCTTCCTCCATAAACCGGAACTGTACAATGTTCCGGCTTACGATCCCGATCTCTTCCTTTCCCAGCAGGTTAATAATGGCCAGCTGCAGGTTGCTCACCACCGTCATTTTATTGGCCTGCCGGAAAATGTCAATAAACTCTTCCCAGTACACGGCCAGCGCGCCTGCCGTAATGGGCACTGCTTCACGCACGGTGGTTTGCTGCTGTTTGGCCGCCAGGGCTTCCTTCATGGCTGCCAGGCCAGTAAGCTTACTGCCGGTAGCAGGCGCGCCCTGTTTAGCCGGCGCAGTGCGGTTTGCCGGCGCAGTATTATTATTGGCGGGTGTAGTATTGGCTGCGGCAGCAACAGGCGCAGTAGTTGCGGGTGAACTGGCGGCCGTTGCCGGCATCGTTTGCCCGGCGGCAGGTGTTGCCGGTGCAGCAGTAGCCGCTGTTTTAGCCGCCGGCGGGGTCTCTATTGTTAGCTTGGCGCCTTCATTTTGTGCAATGGAGGCCGCTGTGGCTGGTTTGCCGCTGGCTTTGGGCCCGGCTGCCTGGGCAAAAGGTGCGCGTAATTGCTGCGGCACCGCGCCATCAGGTACTAACTTTTTTTTTACCACTTCGCCCGACTGGTCATCGCCGGCCAGGGTAACAGCCTGCTGCAGGTAGCACAGCTTTATCAGCGCCATTTCCACATGCAGGCGTTTATTGCGCGCCATGCGGTAATTGATCTCCGTTTCATTCAGCAGGTGCAGGGCGGTGATCAGGTAGGCAGGGCTTATTTTGCCGGACAGCTGTTTGTACCGGTCCTTCAGGTTGCCGGATACTTCCAGCAGGTGCAGCACCTTTTCCTCCTTACACATTAATAAATTACGCAGGAACTCTGCCCAGCCGTTCAGGAAGTTATCCCCTTCAAAGCCTTTCTGCAGGATCTCGTCAAATATCAGCAGGGCGCCGGCTACATCCTGCTGCAGCACGGCATCCATTACTTTAAAGAAATAGTCGTAGTCCAGTATGTTCAGGTGCTCCAGCGTATTCTGATACGTGAGGCGCCCGCCGGTAAAGCTTACGATCTTATCCAGGGTGCTCAGGGAATCACGCATACAGCCGTCTGTTTTCTGGGCTACCAGGTGCAGGGCGTCGGCTTCTGCCTGGATATGCTCTTTCTCGCAGATCTCGTGCAGGTGATCTACCGTATCCTGTATAGTAATGCGCTTAAAGTCAAAGATCTGGCAACGGCTCAGGATCGTGGGAAGGATCTTGTGCTTTTCTGTGGTGGCCAGGATGAAAATAGCGTAGGAGGGCGGCTCCTCCAGGGTTTTCAGGAATGCGTTAAAGGCGGATGAGCTGAGCATGTGCACCTCATCTATAATATAGATCTTATACTTACCGGCCTGCGGTGCAAAACGTACCTGCTCTACCAGGGTACGGATATCATCCACCGAGTTGTTGGAAGCCGCATCCAGCTCATGAATATTAAAAGAGCTGCCTTCATTGAACGATTTGCAGGAGTGGCACTCATTACAGGCCTCTCCGTCCGGTTGAAGGTTCTCACAATTAATGGTTTTGGCCAGTATACGGGCACAGGTGGTTTTACCAACCCCCCGCGGACCGCAGAACAGGAAGGCATGCGCCAGCTGGTTATTACGGATCGCGTTTTTAAGCGTAGTGGTAATGTGGGATTGTCCTACTACGGTAGAAAAATTCTGAGGACGGTATTTACGGGCCGAAACGATAAAATTCTCCATATGCAAGCATTCGCAAAGCCCGAAAGTACACATTTTTTCGGACTGTTATCCGCCCGGCGGCGCAGCTTGCCGGTGGCCGGATGCTAAGCGGATATGTAACGAAAAGCAGGACAGATCAGCGGTTCAGCCCCCTCTTTTTTTATGGACCTGAAACCGTTTGCAAGAATTAAAATTTACCATGTCTGTAAATTTCTTTAATTTTCTTGCTGATACCCAATCGTTAATTCCCGACCGGTATCCCTTTGAAATAACTATAAACCAAAAGTAGGGGAGTGAATGTTTTACCCGTATGTACAATAAGTCGCAGCTGATCTATTAGGATCCTTCCAGGTTATCTGTTGAAAAGAGACAATACACCATGTATCAAATTTTAATTTAATTAAATGCGCTTTTTACGTATTGCACTGTTTGTCCTGTTGGCCTGTAAATTAATTGTTGGTGTGACAGCTTTCTATTACCATCGTCATAACATGAACCAACTACGGCAGGCTATGCACCAGTTAGAGCTGGAAAATAGCGCTATGCCTGCAATGGATGCTGCGCAAAAGCAGGCCTTGCAAGCCCGGCAAGCCGCCATTATGGCCGATTTCAATGAGCGCAGCGTAGATATGGAGAATATTGTGCTGCTGGTAATCGCATTACTGGAGCTTACAGCAGTGGTAACCGGCATTATCTGGTGGGACTACCACCGTAAGGATAAACGGCTTAAGAAAGAAAAACAGCATGCGCAGAATGCTGCCAAAGCCCGCTCCGTATTCCTGGCCAATATGAGCCATGAGATCCGCTCCCCATTAAACTCTATTGTAGGTTTTACCGAACAACTGGCGCATACTCCTTTACAGGAAAACCAGCATGAGCTGTTACATGCCGTAGAGGTATCTGCCGGCATGCTCATGGATGTGGTGAATGATGTATTGGATTTTTCAAAGCTGGACAGCGATTATATTTCCATTCATAAGCAGCCCTTTACATTATACCAGGCCCTGGCAGATGTAACGAATACCCTGCGCATACAGGCCACCAGCAAGCAGCTGCAGCTGCATTTTTCCTTTACGGGCAACCAGCAGCAGCATGTGTCGGGCGATGTGTTCCGCCTGAAACAGATCCTGGTGAACCTGTTGGGCAATGCCATCAAATACACAGAGACAGGGAGTATTACCGTAACCGCTAAGCTGGAGAGTACCGGTAAGCAGGGGTTATTGTCCCTGTCTGTGGAAGATACCGGCCCGGGTGTGCCGCCGGAAGTGCTGCCCCGCATTTTTGAACGGTTTTACCAGGTACATTCCGCCCACCATAAGCCTGGCGGTACCGGCCTGGGACTGGCTATTACCCAGCGCCTGGTGCAGCTGCACGGTGGCAGCATCAGCGTGGAGAGTGAAGTAGGCAAAGGCACGCGCTTCAGCTGCCAGATCCCTTATGAGCTGGCCACCCCTGCACAAACAGTGATTATTACCCAGCATGATATTGAGCAAATGACGGGCAACCAGCTGGAAGGACTATATGTGCTGATAGCCGACGACCAGGAAATGAACCTGCTGCTGCTGAAAATAATGCTTACCCGCTGGAAATGCCGGTTTGATATGGCCAGGGATGGCGCCGTAGCCTATGAGCTGTACCAGACCAATAACTACGACCTGATACTGCTGGACCTGCAAATGCCGGAAATGAGCGGGCTGGAAGTGGTGCAGCACATCCGTGCCGATAAAGACACCAAAAAAGCAAAAGTCCCGGTTGTGGTGCTCACCGCTGATATTGGCCGGCACGATGAAGAAGCCTTCCGCAAAGCCGGGTTTAATGACTGGCTGCTGAAACCCTTTAAGGAGAGAGAGATTTATAAAAGCATTCTGAAACAGCTGCCCCGGGCCAGAATGCAGGCGAATTAACTAATGTGCAGATGTGCAGATATGCGGATGTGCAAATGATGGTCTCCGCTGCATTTCATCTGCACATTTGCATATTTGTAATTTGCACATCACATCAGCGCAAATGCTGGTCTCCGCTGCATTCCATCTGCACATTTGCATATTTACAATTTGCACATTACACCAGCGCAAAATGCTGGTCTCCGCTGCATTCCATCTGCACATTTGCATATTTATAATTTGCACATCACACCAGCGGATGCCGTTTAAACTCCTTCGTCCGGTCAAATAAATAACGGTAGGTAGTAAGCTGGCGGCTGCGGTAAGCGCCCAGGTTCTCGCCAATATTGAGCATTTTGGGATTAAAATCACCGATCCACTGCATTTCATAATCCTCATACAGGTGCTCTCCCTGTATCAGTTTGGCGCCTTCCACGATCATGTAAGCATCCACCCCCTTGCCCTGGAACTCCGGAACAACGCCAAACACAATACCCGTGAATTTGCGGCATTGGTGGGTATACTTCATCCACAGCAGCTGCAGCTTTTGCCATAACCCGAACTTTCCGTTCATATGTTTGAAGAACTGGTTCAGCTCCGGCAGGTTTAACCAGCAGGCAATAGGCTCATTGTTGTGGTAAACAAACCATACCAGTTTTTCATCCATCACCGGTTTCATTTGCTTAAAGATCTGCAGGGCCTGCGCCTGGGTTACCTCTTTGCCGCCGTCATGGCTGGCCCAGGCTTTATTATAGATGGTGCAAAAATCTTCCGCATATTTTTCCAGCTTATTTTTTTTCAGGTACTGTGCCTTGTAGGCAGGGTCCCTGGCCAGGGCATCATGGCGGGTATAGAATTTATCCTGCAGCTGCACCCCAACATTTATGGCAAAGCAGATCTGGTAAAAGAAAGGCCGGAAACCATAGGTTTCAAACAGGTCTTTGTAATAAGGCGGGTTGTAGTTCATACAGTACAGGGGTTCATGAAACCCCTCCGTAAGCAGGCCCCACCAGTTATTACGCTCACCAAAGTTAATAGGGCCGTCCATAGCGCCCATGCCCCTTTCCTGCAGCCAGTGTTTGGCGGTGTCAAATAAAAGGTTGGCGGCTGCCTGGTCGTGCACGCAATCAAAAAAGCCGATGCCCCCGGTAAGCTGCTCATCACCCTTAGTGCGGTATTTGCTGTTCACAAAAGCTGCGATCCGGCCAATCCATTGTCCCTGCTTGTTCTTTAACAGCCAGCGTACACATTCCCCATGCCGGAAGGTTTTGTTCTTCTGCGGGTCAAATACAACATTAATATCTTTATCCAACGGACGGATCCATTGGGAGTTATGTTTGTTAAGGTCTACGTGGATCTGTATAAACAGCCGGGCGGTTTGTTCGTTATCTACTTTGATGAGCTCCATAGGGGAGCAAAAATAAGGAAGTCGGGGAAATGAAGCGAAAGGATGTATAAAGCAATTTTATCATGGCATCATTTTTTCTAATTGCCAGGATAAGCCCGGTAAAAACAGGTACAATACCATTAACAACTATTCCAGATGAAAAAAACATCACCTTTCCTTTATACGATCATCTTTTTCTTTGTAGCCGTTATCCTGGGACTGGGCTATTACCGCCAGCAGCAGCGGGTACGCAAGGTATTACAGCAAAACGAGCGCCTGCTGAATGAGAACCGCGATCTGAAACAAAGCCTGAACCTGGCCAGTGGAGCGGCCCAGCAGATAGCCGACCGTAAAGACCAGCAGCAGCGCGTGCAGGGCAAGTTTGTGGAGCGCCGCACCTATTACCGCCGTAACTGGAAGCAGTTTATTTCCGTTAATACCAGCGACTACAAAACCGGCTTCTTCGGCGGTATCAAAAACCTGCAGGTGATCGTGAAAAACCAGACAGAGTACCCGCTGGACAACGTGGTGGTAAGCGTGCAATACCTGCGCAGTAACGGGGATGTATTCAAAACAGAACAATATACGGTGAATGATATACCGGCTAAGGCAACCCGCGCCGTGGATGCTGCCGGCAGCCGCAAAGGCATGAAGGTGCAGCTGAAGCTGATCAGCATTACCAGCCAGGCCATGAACTTTTGCTGGGCATTTAATAAACCTGCCCCCGAAGGCAACCCTGATCCTTTTCAGTGTGTTGCTGACTAACATGATCAGGTATAAAAAAGAAGAGGGAAATAAGATTATGATGATCTTATTTCCCTCTTTTTAATCTCCTGTATGGTACTTCCTATTTCATCTTATCCTCGCTGTATCCTTCCTCCTCCGCCACCGCCATTGTTGTCGTTAACACGGCGTGGGGCTGGTGCAGGCGCAGGCCTGGGGGCCGATGGCTGCTGCATACGCGGTTCAGGGCGTGGAGCAGGAGCTGGCATGGACCGTTGCTGCTGCGGTGCAGGAAAACTCCTGGGTTGCGGCGCCGGACTGGTCCTGGGCTCTGGCCTTGGCGCAGGTGATGAAGGCTGTGTCCTTGGCATGGGAGCAGTTACAGGAGCAGCTGCCGGGCGGTTGCTTGGCTCGTTGAATATTCGCCGGGGCGGATTATTGTTCGGAGCCGGGTTGTTAACTGGATTACTGGGCCGGTTCGGTGCTGGATTATTAGGAGCCGGTGTTACCGGACGGTTATTGTTGTTATCAATCCCCCGGTTATTGTCGAATATACGCCTGGGCGCATTTCTGTCAGGAGTGTTAACCGGCTGATTGTTATTCGGCACATTAGCAGGCGGGTTCACCCGGTTATCGTCATTGTTATCAAATATCCGGCGGGTTCTGCCCGGTGCACCCGGCTGGGTAACGTTATTATTGTTGTTAGGCGCGGGAGTTACCCGGTTTCCATTATTGTTATTACTGTTAATCCTGGTAGGATTATTTCCCCGGTTGTTATCAGCCAGCGGGCGGCGCAGCTCTGCACCCTGCGGGCGGAAAATGCGCATCTGGTTGTTACTAAGACTGCCGCTACCCGGGCGGTCGCTGTTCACTACCCGTACCGGGGTAATAGGCCGGCGCGTTACCCTTTCCACATCCCGCACTTCAGGGCCGCGGTAGTAACGGTTATTATTCACCACGCGCACATTATTGATCACAGTCGTATTGTTAATGATGGTTACGTTGCGGCTGCGGGGCACGTAATACTGGTGAATGCTGGGACTGCTTATGTATGCACAAGGCACAAATGACCAGTAAGCCGTCGGAATGTTCACACTTACCCCAATGCTCATACCCGGTGTTAACGGCGCCCAGCCGTAATAATCCGGGCTGTTACGCCAGCTAACCCATGCAGGGCCCCATTCTGCGCCCGGCACCCATAACCATCCGTAATTATTATCAAAGGCCCAGCGGCCGTAGTGGAAAGGCGCCCAACCCCAGGGGTAGTCGCTCATCCAGGTCCAGCCGTAGTCTGTATATACCCAGTGACCGTTAGTAGAGTAGGGCTGAAAGTCCCGCCCGGCATTAGGCACCCATACCTGTCCGTATTGTCCGTAGTTCATCCATTGTCCATATGGGCTTAAGGCGTCATAAAAGGCCGAAAAAGATACATTTCCCTGCTGGTAAGGATCGGGGTCATAATTTTGATCATAACCCTGGTCATAGTATTGTTGTGGTCTGGCCGTAGCGCAACTGTCGGCTAATGTGGTGATGGTAAAGCTGGCAATAATTACGCTCGCATAGAAGCTTATCTTGCTTTTCATATCGCATACTTTTAAAAGGTATCAGGAAAATCTGTCACGCATTTCCTAAGGTTGTTTTGTACATTACAAATAATGCTATTATCGTACCAGAGGCGCGCTACCGGCACTTTCTTAACGCTATTTAACGGTCAGGCAGGGGATTTTAGGACGACCTTAACATTTATACGGTGTAACACGCAGTTTGGCAGGTGAATATTGTGCAGTGAGCGAAGAAAATAAGGGAAATAGCGATAAACAGGATGACCAGGAATTGGTTTGGTATTAGGTTATTTATATATTTGAATTTGACTCCGACGAATCCGGGCGTTTATTTGAATTTTACCCCTTTAACCATTACCTTTGCGCCAAATTTTATAAACCGCTCATTTAAAGATTTATAAATAGCAATAATATATGCCTAACACAGGTAAGATCAAGCAAATTATCGGTCCCGTAGTGGACGTGCATTTTGAAGGAAAATTACCCGAAATCTACAACGCCCTGGAAGTAACCCGTGAAAATGGTCAGAAAGTAGTATTGGAAGTGCAGCAGCACCTGGGTGAAGACAGCGTTCGCTGTGTAGCCATGGACTCTACAGATGGTTTCGTAAGAGGAATGGCCGTATCTGATAAGGGCACTCCTATTAAAATGCCTGTTGGCGACCAGATCAAAGGACGCTTGTTCAATGTGGTAGGTGAAGCAATTGACGGTTTGGGTGATATTGATACTGCCAATGGCTACCCCATTCACCGCCAGCCGCCCCGTTTTGAAGACCTGGCTACCGATACAGAAGTACTGTACACCGGTATCAAGGTAATTGACCTGATCGAGCCCTATGCAAAAGGTGGTAAGATCGGTTTGTTCGGTGGTGCGGGTGTAGGTAAAACCGTATTGATCCAGGAGCTGATCAACAACATTGCAAAAGGTTACGAAGGTTTATCAGTATTTGCCGGCGTAGGTGAGCGTACCCGTGAAGGGAACGATCTGATGCGTGAAATGATCGAAGCCGGTATTGTAAAATATGGTGAAAAATTCCAGGAATCCATGGAGCATGGAGGCTGGGAGCTGGGCGCAGTAGATATGCAGGCGCTGAAGAACTCACAGGCTACCTTTATCTTTGGCCAGATGAACGAACCCCCCGGAGCCCGCGCACGTGTGGCCCTGTCCGGTTTAACCATTGCAGAATATTTCCGTGACGGAGATGGTTCTGCCAGCGGCGGCCGCGATATCCTTTTCTTCGTAGATAACATCTTCCGTTTTACCCAGGCAGGTTCCGAAGTATCCGCACTGTTAGGCCGTATGCCTTCTGCGGTGGGTTACCAGCCTACTTTGGCCACGGAAATGGGTTTGATGCAGGAACGTATCACCTCTACCAAGAACGGTTCTATTACCTCCGTACAGGCAGTATATGTACCTGCGGATGACTTAACGGATCCTGCTCCCGCAACAACCTTTGCCCACCTGGATGCTACCACCGTACTGGATCGTAAGATCTCCGACTTAGGTATCTATCCTGCTGTGAGCCCGCTGGATTCTACTTCACGTATCTTATCGCCTGCCATTGTAGGTGAAGCACACTATAACTGCGCACAAAGGGTGAAAATGATCCTGCAGCGTTATAAAGAGTTACAGGATATCATCGCCATCCTGGGTATGGATGAGCTGAGTGATGAAGATAAGCTGACCGTATTACGCGCACGCCGTGTACAACGTTTCCTGTCACAGCCTTTCCACGTGGCAGAACAGTTTACCGGTCTGAAAGGTGTGCTGGTTCCCATTGAAGAAACGATCCGCGGTTTTAACATGATCATGGATGGTGAAGTAGATGAGTATCCGGAAGCTGCCTTTAACCTGGTAGGTACTATTGATGATGCCATTGAAAAAGGTAAAAAACTGCTGGAAGCAGCTAAAAATTAATTAATAATGAAGAATGAATAATTAATAACCCGCATAGCTCAGTGTTATTATTGATACATTCTTCGTTCTTGATTATTAATTATTAATTTTTAATTCTTAATTATAATGTTGCTTGAAGTTTTAACACCTGAAAGAAAGCTGTTCACCGGAGAAGTGTACGGCGTGCAGCTGCCGGGTATAGATGGCTCTTTTGAAGTGCTGAACCGCCATGCGCCGCTGATCGCTGCTTTAGGCAAAGGCAAAATGAAGGTGCTGAAAGATAAAGTGCAGGCAGAGTATTTTCAGATAGAAGGCGGCTTTGTGGAAGTGCTGCGCAATAAAGCAACTGTGCTGGTAGAAGGAGCGTCATTAATTAGTTGATAAGTAGATATGCAAATGTGCAGATGGTCATCATTTGCACATCTTCATATTTGCACATCTGCACATATAACAAACAGGCCGGGTATGATTACCCGGCCTTTGTTTTTGTCCTAACTATTCCAATCTAAGAAGACCCCGTTTAAAGCGCAGTAGGAATACTGGCCGGGTTATTCAACGAGCAGGTTATTGCCGGTTATGATAATTACATTACATAATTACCATGCAGCAGGCATATAACCCTATTCCTATGAAAATGAATATATTTAAGCGCCTCTGAACGGTAGCTGCCGTTACAGAAGTACAGGTGTATCTTCAATAAGTTTTTGGGTGTTTTTTTTATATATTATCCGATGCAAGCTGGCCTAAAAGAGACCTACCGTTATCGTTTTCATAGGTTTAGCTATTCGGTACTAATGCTTTCGTTGCTCCTGCTCTCACAGTTGAAAAATGGGTTAAAATGCATCGCGCTCCGTGGTTGATCCTACCGTTTCCATTTTACATTAGCAAGATATTTAAATTGTTTTGAATATTCTCACTCCGTTTAGTCATTTTTGTTAGGGAAAACAAAGGGCGGCACGTTAACCATTGGACTTCAAAGCATAGGCACAGAAAAAAAAATCAAAATTTTTATTAACAGATTGATGTGTAAAAACACACCGGGCTCACCCGCCAGGAGCCTTGCCAGCAGATGAAAGCAGCCGGAACTGTAATAATGCGGCAGCTGCAAGTTTACGAAAGTGATTGAAAGCGACCACACTATGAACCTTCCTGATCCCAATTGTTGTTAAATCACCAAAAAACCTACTTACGTAAATCTTTTTCAGCAGCGCTCAGGGAATCTCTATCCGCTTGAAGATCAGGCCTGTATTGTTTTAGCTGGATTTAACAGGGTAGCGCTGTTGCGTGCTTACGCAAATAAAGAAGCGTAAATGCTTCATTTCCATTGCAGCTTAACCGGTTACGTTTATGCTTAAAGGTGTAATTTCACTTAACAATTCATTAACAAGTCATTAAGAATTCAGGCGTGCAGAATTAGTTAACTTAATAGAAGAGGTTCTCTAAACTATTTTATAGCTATTCCTGTTAAACCATTAGACCATAAAGACACACTCCATTGTATGCATTAAATGCAATTGTTTGTTTGATAAACTGATGTGCCATGTCCTTACACTTAACTTGCCCGCGTAACCCGGTTTATGCCTGGAGAAAACGAGTGATCACCCGCATGACTAAACGTTGCTGTTTACCGTATAGGGGTGATAGTTAGTACTCCTGCGTTACATAATCCTGATCATATCCGTCTTTTACATAGCAACCCTCTCATATGGATCAAAATACCGTTACACACACGTACATCATGCGTGTTATCCAAAAGCTCCGTTCACTACGCCGCAAAAAGGAATACTCGCAGGAGTATATGGCTTTTATGCTGAATATTTCTCAAAATGCATATAGCCGTTTGGAGAATGGTAAAACACCGCTTACCATTCATCGCCTGTTCGAGATCTGTGATCTGCTGAAAGTAAAACCGGCAGAGTTCTTAGGCCCGGATGTACTGGGCTGATGCCTTAACGGCGTAAACGGATTGTTTTCACCTGCCCTGCTTTAATCAGCAAACTATGTGTGCTGTAAGGCTTTTTATGCATGAAAAAGGCCGGGAAAACCCGGCCTTTGCGGTTATGTCATAGGATGGCTACAACGGAAGATTTTCGTGTGCCAATACATTCTCAAACAGTCATTAATAACTGCAGTACCATAATCGGCGTGCTGTTACCAGCATAATATTTTTGATAGTGATAAATAGCCTGGTTGACGGGTGTACCTCGTGCTGCCTGTAAGTTACAACGGGAATAGGCAATGGTCTTATCGGGGAGCAACGGGTATTCATACAATGACTTTCACAACGGGATCAGCAAATATTTATGCTTATAAAGTTGACAATTATTTTTTCATTTTCCTAAACGTATAGTGGTTAAAGTATGCCTGTAGGTTTTAACCTCTGGCGGAAATAAAGATCCCGTTGCAGCTACGCCACAACGGGATCCATGCCTTTATAAAGTAACTTTTAATTCAAAGAGGGATCAATAGGGAAGTTGGCCATAATGGCAAAATTGTTCCCTAAATTCTTCAGCGATTGCTGCCAGATGTTTTGTTCCTTTTCATCAAAAATAAGGGCCGTATCGCTCTCCGATAAGATCCAGGATTTTTCGTTGAACTCATTCACCAGCTGCCCGCTGCTCCAGCCGCTGTAACCGATAAAGAACTTGATCCTGCTCAGATCCAGCCGTCCTTCATTCAGCAGCGATACTACATTCTCAAAACGGCCGCCCCAGTAAATGCCGGGAATGATCTCAAAACCACCATCTATAAGATCCGGCTGCTGGTGTACAAAGTGGATCGTATCCATTTGCACCGGGCCGCCAAAGAACACGGGAATGTTAGGCACCAGCACTTCAGGCACCAGCTCATCCAGCGTTTGATCAAACAGCTTATTGATCACGAAACCAAAACTGCCCTTATCCTGGTGTTCACAAAGTAATACCACGGTGCGTGCAAAGTTCGGATCTTTCAGAAAGGGATCAGCTATGAGTAAAATTCCGGGAGCAAGGGACACCATACGCAACAATTTTGATCACTAAAATAAATTTAACCAATTTTGATTGGAAATGAAATAGCTATAATAAAAAAAGGAGGCTAGAAAGCCTCCTTACCATTTTATCAACCAAAATCTAAATCGCTTATGGAACGAAATCCACGTCGATGTATGTAGAAAGTTTAATTATTCAATTTTGTCTCTGGTATCTACTTTACAAATTTGATACCAGTTTATACAGCAAAGGTAAGTAAAGAAGCAATAAAAAATGCAGCGGTACGCAGTTAAAATTACGTTAAAGTGATAGTGTTTTGTTAAAAAGAAGCTGCTGAACGGGTTACGTGCTCTAATTTTGTATTATCGTTGCTATAGCAATAATTGTTTTTGACAGAATTTAAGACACTTAATATTATCTTAGAAAGTTACAAATCAGATACTTGCTTATTTAAGTTTTTACAAAATACATGCTACCGTTAAAGAAAACATTTCCGATCATCGTTGTGCTTATCACCCTTTCGCTGCTGGGTATTATTGTAATACAGGTCAGCTGGATCCGCAATGCGGCCATTTTGCGCAAAGAGCAGATGGAGCAGCGTTTCCTCAATGTGCTGATGAATGTGCGCGATGAAATGGTGCGCCGCCAGGCCCCGCCCATCCGGTTTAAAATGGGAGGCACTGCCCTGAGCAAAGGGGCGGATAACAGCTTTACCCTCGAAAGATATGAGCTGAGTAATATAACCGTAGACGTAAGCGACCGCTTTACAACCGACGAAGTAGAGCAATTGATAGACAGTATATTACATAAGCAAAAACTGGATACGGATATTGACTTCGGCATTGTGGGCAGAAGCAGCTTAAGCAACGACAAGATTGTTGTAAAGCTGCAGTCGGCGCACTTTTCCGATCATATGAACCTGGCCAATAAGGACACCCTGGATTATTCCATACAAAGTGTTCCCCTCGTCAGCAGCCTCGATCTGTTGACGGACCGCACCGAATTGTTGTATATTATATTCCCCAACAATAACCTCTCCATCCTGCGCTGGCTGGGATGGGTAATAGCCGGTTGTGTACTGTTTACACTAATCATAGTCACTGCCTTTGCCCTTACTATCCGGACCTTGCTGAACCAGAAAAAGCTATCGGAAATAAAATCAGACTTCATCAATAACATGACGCATGAGCTGAAAACCCCGCTGGCTACCATTTCCCTGGCAATAGACGCCATTGGCAACCATAAGGTGATGGATAATAAGGAAAAGATCCAGTACTTCTCCGGCATCATTAAAGAAGAGAATAAACGCATGAATAAACAGGTGGAAAGCATTCTGCAATCTGCCCTGCTGGAAAAGAACGAAATAGGCCTGAACCTGCAGGTGCTGGATGTGCATGAGGTGATACAGCATACCGTGGATAACCTGCAGCTGCAAATGGCTTCCAAGAACGGGCGGGTGGAGCTGCGGCTGGATGCTATCAACCCTATCATTAAAGCAGATGATGTGCATTTTTCCAACGTGATCTTTAACCTGCTGGATAATGCCATCAAGTACTCCAAGCAGCACCTGGAAGTAATGATCAGCACCTATAACACCCGCAAAAGCATTGTGATCACCATTTCAGATAATGGCATTGGTATGAGCCGGGATACGATTTCGCGTATCTTTGAAAAATTTTACCGCGCCCATACCGGTAACGTGCATAACGTAAAAGGTTTTGGCCTGGGCCTCAGCTACGTAAAAGCCATTGTGGATGCCCACAAAGGCAAAATAAAGGTAGATAGCGCTTTGGGCAAGGGCAGCAAATTCACTTTAGAATTTCCGCAGGAGTAGGCTCAATGCTTAACGCCGAATGCTGAACGCTGTTTGCGTTTTGTTGCAGGCGCAGCATCATGAGCTTTAGCATTAAACGTAGCATTCAGCATTTAGCATTTATAGCATGGCATTAACAGAGAAAGAAATACAACACTTCCGGCACCCCATAGCCGTACCCGGTATGGGCCTGGCTATGCAGGAAAAACTTAAAGCATCCAGGGTATTGGTAATAGGGGCCGGTGGCCTGGGATGCCCGGTGATACAATATCTCAGCGCCAGTGGCATTGGTGTGATAGGCATTGCAGACTATGGCGTGATCACGGATGAGGATATGTACCGCCAGCCCATTTACCAGATGCAGGACCTGCGTAAGCATAAAGCTAAAATGGCCTCCAGCCGTTTATGGGCCACTAATCCTTTCACGAAGCATTATCCTTTGCTGGTGCAGATAAAACCGGAAAATGTGGTGCAGCTGATCACTGAAATGGACCTGGTGATTGACTGCTCCCAGCATATACCCACCCACCTGGTGGTGAACGATGCCTGTGTGCTGCATGAAAAACCGTTTGTGATAGGGGAGGTGCATAACTGGGTGTCATGGTGGGCAGGATATAACATCCCGCAGCCGGATGGCGCGCCCTCTGCCTCTTACCGCTGCAGCGCCGCCCTCACGGAAACCTACCGCAATTTCGACGCAGGGGCCATGGGCGTTACCCACGGCGCTACCGGTTTGCTGATGGTGAATGAAATACTGAAATACCTGGTAGCGGTACCGGATGGCCTTGTAAATAAGCTATACAGCATGGATTACCTGCACAACCAGTTCAGAAGTCATAACCTTACACCGGATAGGGATCTGATCGCCCAAACGAAAGCAGCAGGCATTTTAACCGCTGAAGACTATGGATTGGAGATTGTGCCGGATGTGGAGGATTAATTAACAATTAAGAATGAATAATTAATAATAGTGGTCACTGGCATTTCAACGTAAAACCAGCCTTCATGATTATTAATTATTCATTCTTCATTATTAATTCTATTTGGCCGTATAAAGCGTACTGCCTTTAGCGCCTACCTTTAGCTGGTGTTTTACTCCCAGCCGCAGGGCATAATTCTCCACCTGGTGCCCGGAGGGAAAGTCGTAGCACACGGGGTATTTGTAATCTTTTACGATATTCTGGATGATCTCAAATTCGTTCTGACCAAAAGGGGTAGTGGTTTCCTTGCCATCTACAAAAGCGCCTACTACCAGGCCTGCCAGCTTGTCCAGCCAGCCGGCGCGTTTCAGGTTGTACATCATACGGTCCACATTGTAGCGGTACTCACTGATGTCCTCCAGCAGCAGGATCTTGCCCTTAGTGTCAATTTGTGACCTGGTGCCCGACAGGTTGGCCAGCAATGACAAATTACCGCCTACCAGCACACCGCTGGCTTCCCCGGGGCGGTTCAGCTCATGCGGGGCCGCAGCATATTTATAGGCTTTGCCGCGCAGCGCCTGGTGAAGGCTGTCCACATACACATTTTCCGCAGTGGCTTCAGTAATGCCGCTGCACATCAGGGAGTGCAGGGTGGCAATACCATACCGGTGTTGTACATGGGTGTGCAGGGTAGTAATATCACTATAGCCGCACAGCCACTTGGGATGCTTGCGGAAGCGGGTAAAATCCAGCTTATCCAGCAGGCAGATCATTCCATAACCGCCACGGCCAAATACAATCGCTTTTATTTCCGGGTCGTCCAGCATGGACTGCAGCTCTTCCAGCCGCAGCTCGTCCGGGGCGGAAAAATTATGGAAGCTGGTGCCTACGGTAATGCCCAGGTGCACCTGGTAGCCCCAGGAGCTGATCACACCGGCCGCATATTCTGCTGCAGCCAGCTCCATTTTACTACTGCTGCAGGTAATGCCTATAAGATCGCCTTTCTTCAGATAAGGGGGAATTTTCATCATTCTAATGCGCTTTATTTACCTTTGCGGACTGGTTTGCCGGTTTACGCTTCCCTCATAAAAAGCAGGAGGTATGTTTTGGAAAACAGTTCCACCGGAAACTTCAGTCCAAAATAAATCAATAAACCAGAAAACAAACAAACCTTCAAACATTTAAGTATTGTTTAAACGGATATGGCAAAATTTAATAGATATTTAATAACAGCTGCGTTACCCTATGCTAACGGGCCGGTGCACATTGGTCACCTGGCGGGCTGTTATTTACCCGCGGATATTTACGTACGTTACCTGCGTGCAAAAAAAGCCGATGTAAAGTTCATTGGCGGAACAGATGAACATGGCGTGCCCATTACCATCAAAGCCATGCAGGAGAACGTAACCCCGCAGGATATTGTAGACAAGTATTACAAGATCATCAACGAAAGTTTTGCGGAGATGGGAATATCCTTTGATATTTTCTCCCGTACCTCGCGCCAGGTGCATCATGAAACTGCCGCCGCTTTTTTCCTGAAAATGTATAACGACGGCCGCTTTGAAGAAAAAGAAAGTGAGCAGTATTTTGACGAGGTTAAACAGATGTTCCTGGCCGACCGCTACATTGTGGGCACCTGTCCCGTGTGCGGCAATGACCGGGCCTATGGCGATCAGTGTGAGCGCTGCGGTACTTCCCTGAGCCCGGAAGAGCTTATCAATCCCCGCTCTGCCCTGAGCGATGCCGTGCCCGTGAAAAAGAAGACCAAGCACTGGTACATGCCCCTGCAGGACTATGAGCCCTGGTTAAGGGAATGGCTGCTGGAAGGCCATAAAGAGTGGAAGAATAACGTATACGGCCAATGTAAAAGCTGGCTGGATAACGGCCTGCAAAGCCGCGCCATGACGCGCGACAGCAACTGGGGCATTAAAGTGCCGCTGCCCGATGCCGAAGGCAAAGTGCTGTACGTATGGTTTGATGCGCCTATTGGTTACATTTCCGCCACCAAAGAGCTAACGCCCAACTGGGCCGATTACTGGTGTAAGGACGATACCAAGCTGGTACACTTCATAGGCAAGGATAACATCGTGTTCCACTGTATTATTTTCCCGGCCATGTTAAAGGCCCATGGCGGTTTTGTAGTGCCGGAAAATGTACCTGCCAACGAGTTCCTGAATATTGAGGGCGAGAAAGTATCCACCTCCCGCAACTGGGCCGTGTGGGTACATGAGTACGTGAAGGATTTTCCCGATCAGCAGGATGTGCTGCGCTATGTATTATGCAGCACTGCACCGGAAACAAAGGATAACGATTTTACCTGGAAAGATTTCCAGGACCGTAATAACAACGAGCTGGTAGCTATTTTCGGCAACTTCATTAACCGTACCATGGTGCTGATGCACAAATTATGCAACGGTAAAGTGCCTGCTTTCCATGCCGATGTAAAAGATGCAAAGGATGATGCGTTAATAAACGCATTGCAGGAAGCCAAACAGAAAATAGAAGATGCGCTGGAGAATTTCCGCTTCCGCGATGCCCTGCAGGAAATGATGAATGCAGCCCGTGAAGGCAACCGTTACTTACAGGAAAAACAACCCTGGATCCTGGCTAAAACGCCGGAGCTGCAGGCGGAAAATCAAAAGCTGATAGATAACTGTTTGCACCTGTGTTTACAGCTCACCGCCAACCTGGCTATTTTCAGTAATCCCTTTTTGCCGTTCACCGCTAAAAAGATCTGCCATATGCTGAAAGTGGTAGACCGTATGCTGGAATGGGAAAATGCCGGCAGCCTGAAGCTGGTGAGCGTAGGTTATAGCCTGCGTCCGCCGGAGCTGTTGTTCAAAAAGGTGGAAGATGAGCAGGTGAAAGCGCAGGTAGACAAGCTGCATGCAGGTTTGAAAAAGTCTGCTGCTGTTACTACGCCTGCCACACCGCCGCCTGCACCGGTGGCGCCGCCCAAAGCAGAGATCCAGTTCGATGATTTCGCCAAGCTGGACCTGCGTGTAGGTACTATTATACAGGCCGAAAAAGTGGAGAAGGCCGATAAGCTGTTAAAGCTGTTAGTTGATCTTGGTACGGAAAAACGTACAGTCGTTTCCGGTATTGCCATGCACTTTAAGCCGGAAGATATTGTAGGCAAGCAGGTAACGCTGGTAGCCAACCTGGCCCCCCGCAAAATGAGAGGTATTGAAAGTCAGGGTATGATCCTGATGGCAGAGGATAACGGGAAGCTGGTGTTTGTGAACCCGGCAGAGATGGTGAGCCCGGGTAGCGGGGTAAGCTGAAAATAGCTGTTAGCTATTAGCCATTAGCTGTTAGTCTTTAGCTTTTAGAAAAGCCAATGTAAGCTGCTTACATTGGCTTTTTTGTTATCTTCATTAAAACTGCTCCCATGAGGAATTTTAGAAATCTCCACGTTTGGCAAAAATCTATGGAACTAAGCGTAGAAATATATAAAATCACTCAGCTCTTTCCTTCAGAAGAAAAATTTTGTCTTGTTACTCAATTAAGGAGGGCGGCCATTTCTATTGCAAGTAATATAGCAGAGGGGTGTGCAAAATCAACAGATGCACATTTTCGAAGATTCCTGGAAGATGCAATAGGATCAGCCTTTGAAATAGAAAGCCAGTTGCTGATAACAAGTAAGGTATATGATACCTTAAAGGAAAAAACAGAAAAAATTTTCCCGTTGATCAATGAAGTGCAAAAAATGCTAAATTCATTAATCGAAAAGTTAAAGAGTAACCGCACAAATGGCTAACTGCCAATGGCTAAAAGCTAAAAGCTATGAAAAGACACATTAATAAAATTGCCGTCCTTGGTTCCGGTGTAATGGGTTCCCGTATTGCCTGCCACTTTGCCGGCATTGGAGTGCAGGTGTTATTACTGGACATTGCCCCTAAAGAACCCAACGCAGCCGAGCAGGCTAAAAAGTTAACCCTGGACAGCCCCGTTGTGAAAAACCGTATTGTAAATGAAGCCCTGCAATCCGTACTCAAATCAAACCCTTCACCGGTATTTACAAAAGATGTGGTAAAACGCATTCAAACCGGCAACTTTACAGATGATATGCCCCGCATAGCCGATTGCGATTGGGTAATAGAAGTAGTAGTAGAAAACCTGGACATTAAACGTTCCGTATTTGAACAGGTTGAAAAATACCGCAAGCCCGGCACCTTCATCACCTCCAACACATCCGGCATTCCCATTCATTTAATGACAGAAGGCCGGAGTGATGATTTCAAAAAATATTTCTGCGGTACACACTTCTTCAATCCTCCGCGGTACCTGCGTTTGCTGGAGATCATTCCCACCCCGCATACCGATCCGGAAGTAATAGATTTTCTCATGCATTACGGTGACCTGTATTTAGGTAAAACCACCGTACTGTGTAAAGATACACCGGCCTTTATAGCCAACAGGATAGGCGTGTTCTCTATCATGGCCATCTTCCACATTATGCAGGAGATGAGCTTAAGCATTGATGAAATAGATGCGCTCACCGGCCCGGTAATAGGCCGGCCCAAATCCGCCACTTTCCGTACCGCTGATGTAGTAGGTATTGATACGCTGGTAAAAGTAGCCAAAGGCGTGGCGGATAACTGTCCGCAGGATGAGGCGCGTAAGATCTTTGAGATCCCGCCTTTCCTGCAAAAAGTAGTGGAGAACAACTGGCTGGGCGATAAGACCGGTCAGGGTTTTTATAAAAAAACTAAAGGGGAAGGCGGTAAGGAGATCCTCACGCTGAACCTGCAAACCATGGAATACGGCCCTAAGCAGCGGCCTAAGTTTGGCAGCATTGAAGCCGCCAAACCCATAGAGGACCTGAAACAGCGCATTCGTATGCTGAACGCGGCTACGGATAAAGCCGGACAGTTCTACCAGTTATTCCATGCGCAGCTGTTTTCGTATATCTCTCACCGTATCCCGGAAATAGCAGATGATATTTACAAGGTGGATGATGCTATGAAAGCCGGCTTTGGCTGGGAGATAGGCGCCTTTGAAACCTGGGACCTGCTGGGCGTGGAAGCCACGGTAAAGGCCATGGAAGAAAAAGGCTTTGCACCGGCCGCCTGGGTGAAAGAGATGCTGGCTAAAGGCATCAAAGCTTTTTATAAAGTAGAGAACGGCAAAAAATATTATTACGAAGTAGCTACCCAGGCCTACAAGCTGGTGCCGGGAGCCGAGACCTTTATCATCCTCGAAAACCTGAGCAATAACGTGGTGTGGAAGAACAGCGCCTGCAATCTGTATGACCTGGGCGATGGAGTAGTAGGGCTGGACTGGAAAACCAAGATGAACACCATTGGCGGCGAAGTGCTGGAAGGCGTGAACAAAGCCATAGACCGCGCAGAAAAAGATTTTCGCGGGCTGGTGATCGGCAATGATGGCGCTAACTTTTCTGCCGGCGCCAACGTAGGCATGATCTTTATGCTGGCAGCAGAGCAGGAGTATGATGAGCTGGATATGGCTGTGCGCCTGTTCCAGAAAACCACTATGCGTATCCGTTATTCATCCATACCGGTAGTATTGGCGCCGCATGCGCTTACCCTGGGCGGTGGTTGTGAAATGTGCCTGCATGCAGATAAGGTGCAGGCAGCTGCAGAAACCTACATCGGCCTGGTAGAGCTGGGGGTTGGTTTAATTCCCGGTGGCGGCGGTACCAAAGAAATGGCTGTACGCGCCAGTGATGAGTTTAAAGAAGGCCGTATTGAGGAAGAGCCGTTAAAAGACCGCTTTATGACCGTAGCCATGGCTAAAGTGGCTACCGCCGCGCATGAAGCCTATGACCTGGGCATTCTGCGCCCCGGTAAAGATGAAATTACCATGAACCTGAGCCGCCTGATCGCCGATGCCAAGCGCAGTGTGATCACACTGGCGGATGAAGGATATACCCGCCCGCAGGAAAGAAAAGATGTAAAAGTGCTGGGCCGCACGGCGCTGGGCGCTTTGCTGGCCGGCATTAATGCTATGCAGGTAGGGAAATATATTTCAGCGCATGATGCCAAAATAGGCGCTAAGCTGGCTTATGTAATGTGCGGGGGCGACCTGAGCGAAACCTCCCTGGTAAGTGAGCAATACCTGCTGGACCTGGAGCGGGAGGCCTTTTTAAGCCTGGCTGCCGAACGTAAAACACTGGAACGCCTGCAAAGTGTTATTAAAACCGGTAAACCCATCAGAAATTGATCTTAGATTTACGATCTGCGATTTTAGATTTGATCACAGGCTACCGTCAGCACGCTCGAATCTAAGATCGTAAATCTAAAATCGTAAATCCGCATATGTCCATCCTCTCTCTTCAGAACATTTCCAAACGATATGGGGCTATACAGGCACTTTCAGGCGTTAGCTTTGAAGTGCCCAAAGGCGCAGTGTTTGGTATCCTGGGACCTAACGGTAGCGGCAAAACGACGTTGCTGGGTATTGTTACCGATGTATTAAAAGCAGATACCGGTACTTTTACCCTGCTGGATGCGCCGGCCACGGCCCGCCAGCGGCAGCGTATAGGCACCCTGCTGGAAACGCCCAACTTTTACCACTACCTGTCGGCCTATCAGAACCTGCAGGTAGCCGCCTCTATTAAACAACAGTCCGGGCAGGATATACCACGTGTGCTGGACATTGCAGGCTTAACGGCCCGGCAGCACTCCCGTTTCAAAACCTATTCCCTGGGTATGAAACAGCGGCTGGCCATTGCATCCGCCATGCTGGGCGATCCGGAAGTGCTGATCCTGGATGAGCCAACCAATGGCCTGGACCCCGCCGGTATTGCAGAAGTACGGCAGCTGATCCAGCAGCTGGCGCAAACGGGTAAAACCATTATACTGGCCAGCCACCTGCTGGATGAGGTGGAAAAGGTATGTACCCATGTGGCCATCCTGCAAAAAGGAAAGCTGCTGTTATCAGGCCCGGTGAACCAGGTGCTTGTGCGGGAAGATTTTGTGGAGCTTTCCTGCAGCGATAATACAAAGCTGATGTCTGTCATTAGCCAGCACCCTGCCTTTGATCATATTATCTCCAGCCAGGAGCATTTACAGGTGGTGTTCAAACAACCGGTAGACCCGGCAACGCTGAATGCCTGGTGTGCCGATCAGGGCCTTTGGCTCAACCATTTGTATACACGCAAACAAAGCCTCGAAAAAGCTTTCCTGCAAATCACCAACAACTAACGTACATGCTGCATCTGATACGTACTGAATGGCTGAAAATAAAGCCCTACCGCGCCTTTTGGGTAATGGTGGGCCTGGCGGTGGCCATTATCCCGGCAGGCAATTATATTGCCGCAGAGATCACCAGCCAGATCGTGAGCAAAACCAAGGAGCTGATTGCGGTAGCGCCGTATGACTTTCCCCTGATCTGGCAAAGCATTGCGAATGTGAACAGCTATATGACTGCGCTGTTCGCCATTCCAATGATCATATTGGTCACCAATGAATTTACCTATAAAACCCACCGGCAAAATATTATTGACGGATGGGAACGGCGTGAGTTTGTGCTGGCAAAGCTTTTCTGGTGGCTTGCACTGAGCCTGCTGGCTTTTTTAACCACTGTTATTACTGCGCTGGTGCTGGGGTTGGCCTATGGCGCCCATCCGCTCAGCTTTGAGAATTTTGAATATCTTTTCTATTACCTGCTGCAGGTGCTGTTATCACTGGGCATTGCCACCCTGATAGCTGTGCTGGTACGCCGCTCCGGCCTGGCCATTGTGCTGTACCTGTGTTATATTATGATCGTGGAACAGGTGCTGGTATTGGTGCTTAAACGCAATTTTGGCGAAATAGGCGGCCTGCTGCCCCTGCAAACAGGCGACGAGCTGATACCCTTCCCGGTAATTGGTAAGCTGATGAACAATGCAGACCATTATGATGATGGAGTTTACCTGCTCGTGTTATGTTTATACATTGGGTTAATGATCTTCCTGGTTTTCAGAAGAATGCTGAAAACAGATTATTAACATAAAATGTGATAATACATGCTAAATTTGTAACAAGTAAAAAAAGCGGAACGTGGAAACAGACGAAAAGATCATACTGGTCACCAACGATGATGGCATAACAGCGCCGGGCATACATGCGTTAATAGAAGCGGTGCGCCCGCTGGGTAAAGTAGTGGTGGTAGCGCCTGACAGCCCGCAATCAGGCAAGGGACACGCCATTACCATTGGGGTACCTTTACGCCTGAACCAGGTGGAGCAGTTTGAAGGGATAGAGGCCTGGCAATGTTCCGGTACCCCGGTAGATTGTGTAAAGCTGGCCCGCGACAAAATACTGCACCGCAAACCGGACATTTGTGTGAGTGGCATTAATCATGGCGCCAATCACTCCATCAATATTATCTACTCCGGCACTATGTCGGCCGCTATGGAGGCCGCCATTGAAGGCATTCCCTCCATTGGCTTCTCGTACCTGGACTACAGCTTTGCCGCTGATTTTACACTGAGCAAGCAGGTAGCGTATGATGTAACGAAGAAATTGCTGGAAAGCGACGTATCACCCAACACCCTGTTTAACGTTAATATACCGGTGATAGCCGATACCCGCGAGTTCAAAGGCATTAAGATATGCAGGCAGGCCAACGCCAAGTATGTGGAAGCATTTGATGAGCGCCGCGACCCGCACGGTAAAAAATATTACTGGCTTACCGGTGAGTTCAAGAATATGGATCCCGGAGAAGATACGGATGTATGGGCGCTGGAAAATAACTATGCTTCACTGGTACCCGTGCAGTTTGACCTGACGCATTACCGGATGAAGGAGGAGATGGAAAAAACGTGGAAGTTGTAAAGCACATTAGCATATCGTCATATGAATTATGTTATGTTCAAGAAAGACAATTTACCCCTGGGCATTATGCTGGGCTTACTAACACCTATTGTTGGTTTCTTCCTGTATTACCTGCTCATACTTTTTAAGCAGCATATAGGGCTGGGGGAATTTATTACCATCCTCAGCACCAACCGGCAAATGATCCCCAAAGTAATTAGTATTTGCCTGCTGCTGAATGGCCTGGTGTTTTACCTGTACACCCGCAACAGAAGGGATATTACCGCCAAAGGTATTTTCCTGGTAACTATGCTGTATGCCATCACCATTTTGCTGCTGAAGTTAGTTCACGGATAAGATTTAATTACGAATTATTCAATTACGAATTACGAATTGAGTACTACGCGATGTAATAGTGCTAATTACGAAGACATACGAAAATGACTATTATAAGGCAATCTCCGCTGCATTTTAATTCGTAATTGAATAATTCGTAATTAACAATTGTTCTACTTTTGCCACATGAAATATTACCTCATAGCCGGCGAAGCCTCCGGCGACCTGCATGGCAGTAACCTCATCCGGCAAATGAAACAGCTGGATACGGCAGCGGATATACGTTGCTGGGGCGGTGACCTGATGCAGCAGGCCGGCGGCCATGTAGTAAAACATTACCGCGACCTGGCTTTTATGGGTTTTGTGGAAGTGGCCATGAACCTGCGTACCATTCTCCGTAATATGGACCGCTGCAAGGAAGATATCAAAGCCTTTCAGCCGGATGTGCTGGTGCTTATTGACTACCCCGGTTTTAACCTGCGCATTGCAGAATGGGCTAAAAAAGAAGGTTATAAGATCGTTTACTATATCTCGCCCCAGGTATGGGCCTGGAAAGAAAGCCGGGTGAAAAAAATAAAGGAGTGTGTAGATAAGATGATAGTGATCCTGCCCTTTGAACAGGACTTTTACCGGAAATGGCAGTACGAAGTGGAGTTTGTAGGCCATCCGCTGGTAGAGGTGATCAAAGCAGAAAAAGCAAAACCCGCAGCAGTATCTTTTTCAGACAAACCCATCATAGCCATATTGCCCGGCAGCCGTAAGCAGGAGGTAAGCATCAAACTGCCCATTATGCTTACCATGGCCAAATATTTTCCGGAATACCAGTTTGTAATAGCCCAGGCCCCCAGCCTGGACGATGAGTTTATACAGGGGCTTATTGGCCAGCATCCCAATGTAACCACCGTAAAAAATCAAACCTATGCTTTGCTGCGGCAGGCACAGGCCGCGCTGGTCACCTCCGGTACCGCTACCCTGGAAACCGCCCTGTTCGGGGTACCTGAAGTAGTGTGCTACAAAGGCAGCGCCATCTCTTACTTTTTTGCAAAACGCCTCATTAAGGTAAAATACATTTCGCTGGTGAACCTGGTAATGGATAAGCCGGTAGTGAAGGAATTGATCCAGAACGAGCTAACAGAAGAGAACCTGCTGAAAGCCCTGACCCTGCTGTTGAAGGACGAACAAACCCGGCAGCAGATGCAGACGGATTATGCCGCTTTATGGAGCCGCCTGGGAGAACGTAACGCCTCCCGCCTGGCAGCTGAGATCATTGTTAAATGTGCGGATGTGCAGATATGAAAATGTGCAGATGCTGGGCTGGGCTTCGCTTTAATTCATTTGCACATCTGCACATCTGCATATTTGCACATCTCTTATCGTTTTATCAGCTTTATCAGCATAATGATCAGCGCGATCAGGAACAGTAAAATGGAGATCCGGTTCATGCCGTGCATCATAGCCACATAACGCGTTTTCGGCGCCCCGGGATCTTTTTTGCCAATATACAGGTATCGTAATATTTGCTGCCAGATACTTTTCATAAGGCAAAGATACAGCTCCCACCGTATTATAACCGTTGATAATATGCTATGCAAAACAGGTAAAGAACTGTAAGGGAATAGTGCTAATATTTGTTATTTTGTTCCCCAAAGTCATATACCTATCACTCACACCACAAATATTATCATGCGCAAATTATGGATCACTGCCGCCGCCCTGTTGGCGCTGTTCACTGCACAGGCCCAGGAGCATGCGGAGCCGCCCTACGTACCTGAAACAGATCCGGCCGTACTGCAAAAGCTGGATGAATGGCAGGACTGGAAGTTTGGCCTGCTCATGCACTGGGGGCCCTACTCTCAATGGGGGGTAGTAGAATCCTGGAGTATTTGCCCGGAAGATGAAGGTTTTACCCAGCGCAAGCCATACGGCATTCCTTATTTTGAGTACCTGAAAAAATACGAGGAGCTGGGCAATACCTTTAACCCGGTGAAGTTTGACCCCTCCAAATGGGCCAAAGCCGCTAAAGATGCCGGCATGAAGTACCTGGTGTTCACCACCAAACACCACGATGGTTTCTGTATGTTTGATACCAAACAAACAGACTATCGCGTAACCGGCCCCCAATGCCCCTTTAGCAAAGATCCCCGTTCCAATATAGCCAAAGAGGTGTTTGAGGCATTCCGCGCGCAGGGCATTCATGCCGGGGCTTATTTCTCCAAGCCCGACTGGCATACGGAATATTACTGGTGGTCTTACTTTCCGCCCAAAGACCGTAACGTGAACTACGATATTACCAGATACCCCGAGCGCTGGGAAAAGTTTAAGAAATATACCTACGACCAGATAGAGGAGCTGATGACCGGGTATGGCAAGCTGGATATCCTTTGGCTGGACGGGGGCTGGGTACGTCCCCGGAAAACCCAAACCGCAGAATCACTTTCCTGGCTTAAAACACCTCCGCAGAACCAGGATATAAATATGGAGGGTATTACCAAAATGGCGCGGCAGCACCAGCCGGGCCTTATAGTGGTAGACCGCAGCGTGCACGGGCCTTTTGAAAACTACCGTACGCCGGAGCAGCAGATCCCCGAAAAGCCGCTGAGCTATCCCTGGGAAACCTGTATGACGATGGCCGGCTCCTGGTCTTATGTGCCGGATGATCATTACAAATCCGTAAACACTATTATTCACAATCTTGTAGACATTGTGGCCAAAGGCGGCAACTATCTGTTGAACGTAGGCCCCGGCCCGGATGGGGAGTTACATGATGCGGCCTATACCACTATGCATAATATCGGCCTGTGGATGCAGGTGAATGGGGATGCTATCTATGGCACCCGCGCCATAGCGCCCTATAAAGACGGGAAGGTATGTTTCACCACTAAAAAAGATGGCAGTGTATATGCAATATACCTGTTGGGTGAGAATGAAAAGCTGCCGGCCACCATTTCCTTTAAAGGCCTTACCCCCGCCAAAGGAGCCAAGATGATCATGCTGGGCGCTAAAGAAAAGTTAAGCTGGAAAAAAACAGGAGAGGTGGTAGAGATCAGCTTACCCGCTGCTATACAGGGCAAACCCTGGCAGCATGCCGTAGCCATCCGCATAGATCATGTATCGTAATAGTTAGGAAGCCTAATTATGAGATGCGCATGATATGATAATATAATTATTGTAAAAGCGCATCTCAATTAGTTAATTCGATTTTAATGGCTGTTAAAAAATTACTTGGAATAACGAATTATTAACGCGATGGCAACAATAAATTAACAATATTGCAGGTGTTACTATCCCCCGCATAGTAAAGCGAAGAACCTTATAACCATAAAGCTTTAACCATATCCCCATTGTTAATTTAAGATGAATCGTATCGCAAAAATATTGCTGGTTGATGATGACTACCAGTTCGGTGGCGTTGTCAAAAAGCATCTTGAATCAAAGGGGTTTGACGTAGTACTTTGTTTTGATGGCGAAATAGCCTGGAAGAAATTTCAGAAAGAGGACTTTGACCTGATCCTGCTGGATGTGATGATGCCGAAGAAAGATGGGTTTACCCTGGCACAGGAAATAAGGAAAAAAAACGGGCTGATCCCTATTCTTTTTATTACCTCCCGCAAACTGGACGAAGACCGCCTGGAAGGGTTCCGCCTGGGCGGCGATGATTATATTACCAAACCATTCAGCATCGATGAGCTGGTGGCAAGGATCAAGGTATTTTTAAAAAGGACCTTACCCCGGCCCCATAATGAACAAAATGAATTTACTTTAGGCAAACTAACTTTTAACTCGGAAAGCCTGCAGGTAAGAGATGAAAATGGTGTGCGCATAGGCGTAATTACCCCGCGGGAAGTAGCCCTGATCCGTTATTTTAAAGAGAACGCCAACCAGATCCTGAGGCGGGAAGAGATCCTGCTGAACGTTTGGGGCAAAGAGGGCTTCTTCAGTGGCCGCAGCATGGACGTTTTTATTACCCGCATGCGGAAACATTTCCGGGCCGATCCGCAAATACAATTGGAAACATTACACAATGTGGGATTTCGTTTAAATCTACCCGAGCAGGAAAATCATCAGGGACAACAGGAAGATCATAAAGAGCACTAAATACCTATACACTTAACATACAGGTGTTAAACCCAATATTTTTGTCATGAACTTTGAAAGAGGAGAACAATCCCACCGTCCACGGGTGGCGCAGAACCGTCCATCTTCACAAGGTGGTTATGGTGGCAACAGGGACCATGGAAACAGTTATAACCGGGGCAACCGGTTTAACCAGGGCAACAACCGGCCTGCACCCAAAAGACGATTCAACAAACCGCCCAGGCAGGAGAAAAAGATCTATTTCATAGCCCTTTTACCCACCGCAGAAGCAGGCAAGGAGATCATTCGCCTGAAGCAGGAATTTGCGGAACATTACGGGGCGCGTTTTGCGCTGAAGGTATTGCCACACATTACCCTGCAGGTGCCCTTTACCGC
>NZ_DATCRF010000430.1:0-4430 GCF_036569125.1 Chitinophaga sp.
ATAATCCTTATACTGAATACGCAAGGGTAATAGTGGATGGGCGGCGCCAACGGTATAAGCATGATACAAGCTTAACAACTCGCGGATCAAAATACTCATGGACCACCCATCACTGATAATATGGTGCATTACAAAGCTGAATACCCATTTATGATCTGTTACCTGGTACAGGAATGCGCACAGCAAGGGCCCGTTACGCAGATCAAAAGGCGTAGCTGTTACCTGCTGAATGAAGGCCGCTACTTTTTCCGTCTGGTCAGGTTCCTGGCGTAGGTCCGTATACGTGATACTGAGATCAGCGGCGGCAGTTATATACTGTTTTACTTCCCCCTGCTCATCTTCCCTGAAAGTGGTGCGCAGGCTTTCATGCCGCCCTATCAGGGTATTAAAGGCAGCTGTTAACGCATCAATATTCAAATTGCCTTCAAACACATAAGTACCGGCCATATTATAAGCCAGGTTACCTTCTTCAAACTGGCTCAGCACCCATAAACGGCGCTGCGCGGATGACAAAGCATAGGCAGCTTGTACCGGTACCGGAGGTATGCTAACGAAACTATTTTTAGTAGCCTGTAATACAAGGCCTGCCTGTTCTTCCAGCACTGCGTGTTTGAACAGGTCTTTCAGCGCTATTTTGGTTCCAAAACGTTTATAGAGCTGGCTGGCTAAGCGGGTAGCTTTTAAACTATGACCGCCCAGCTCAAAGAAATTATCTTTTACGCTGATCTGCTCACGCCCTAAGATCTCCTGCCAGATCGTTACCAGTTCCTGCTCCGTAGCATTGCGCGGCGCCACATAGGCCACTCCGGCTGCTAATGCATCACCAGCCGGCATGGGCAGCTTTTTACGATCCACCTTACCACTGGCATTTAATGGCAGCTGCTCCAGCTGCATCACATAAGCGGGCAGCATATATGCAGGCAATGTTTTGCCCAGGTAAGCACGCAGCTCTGCCAACGGCAATGCTGCTTTGGCTACAATGTAGGCTACCAGCTCCGGCCCGGCTTCGTTAAGCGGTTGCGCCAGCACTACGGCTGTTTCAATATCCGGGTGGTTCTGCAGTGTATGTTCAATTTCTCCTAACTCTATACGGTAACCGCGGATCTTAACCTGCTCATCTTTACGGCCGGTGAAAGCAATGTTACCATCCGGCAGCCAGCGGCCGGTATCGCCTGTGCGGTACAAACGCTGTCCGGGTTTAAACGGATGCGGTATGAATTTGCTGGCGGTTAGTACCGGTTGATTTAAATATCCCCGTGCTAAACCATCGCCTGCTATACAGATCTCACCGCTTATGCCAATGGGCTGCAGCTGCAGATCTTCATCCAGGATGTATACCTGTGTATTATCAATAGGCCTACCAATAGGTATTAAAGCGGGATCATTGCTGTTATGTAAATTGATAGAAGTAGTTACTACTGTATTTTCTGTAGGCCCGTAATTGTTCACCAGCTGCAGGCCCCCATTGCCGGTGTTCCGCAAGGCATCACCTCCTGTAAGTACCTGCACATTTGCCAGCGTGCCAGGCGCCAGGTCTGCCAGCTTCTCACTGATCACTGTTGGTAAAAAGCAATGCGTAATACCCTGCTCCTGTATAAAAGCCACTAATGCCGGCAGATCCAGCCGGGTTTCATCCTGCAAAGGATATAAAGCAGCGCCGCTCAACAGGTAAGGCCATACTTCCCAGCCGGCAGCATCAAAGCTAATGCTGCTGTACACGGTAGCCCTACTCTCCGCAGTTACCTTAAAAGAACGGTTATGCCAGTAACAAAGGTTCACCAGGGAGCGGTGTTCCACCTGCACTCCTTTGGGCTTACCGGTTGAACCGGAAGTATAGATCACATATACCAGGCTGCCGGCATCATTTACCAGCGGCTGGTTTGCTGTCGGGAATTGTGCTATAAGGTCGTTATCTTTTATTACTAACAGCTCACAGCTGCTGATATTAAGCGTAGCTTTTAATGTTTCATCTGTTATTACTGCTGTTCTTATACCGGCATCTTCCAGCATATACCGGATACGGTCTGCAGGGTGTGCGGGATCAACAGGCACATACGCAGCACCGGCTTTTAAGATGCCCAGCATACCGACGGCCATTTCTATAGAACGTTCTGTGATCAGTCCTATTGGCTCCTCTTTTTTTACCTGGTAAAGGTCCCTTAAACAGGCTGCCAGCTGGTTCGCTTTCTCATTCAGCTCACGGTATGTAAGCTGTGTGTTACCTGCTGCAATAGCTACCTGGTTAGGCGTTTGGGCCACCTGCGCTTCAAACAGCTCATGAATGGTTTTGCTTTGAGGATAGGCTGTTGCTGAAGGATTAAACTGTTCCAGCAGCACCTGCTCTTCCTGCGGGCTGGTGTACCTGATACGCCCTACCGGCGCCTGCGGGTCTTTTACAATGGCAGTAAGCAGCTGTACAAAATGAGCAAGGTATTGCTCTATACGCCAGGCAGCGTAAATGTCTGTATTATATTCAAGATCGGCAATAATGCCTTCTTCAGATTCCGTAAAACTGAATGTGAGATCAAATTTGCTGAGGTTTTGCTCAACATTGAACGGACTTGCAGTTAAATGCTGCAGCTTGCCCGTGGCAATGGTAGCTGCGGCGGTTTCTTTTTCCTGCAGCACTACCATCACATCGAACAAGGGGTGATGGCTTAAGCTGCGCTCCGGCTGCAGCTCATCTACCAGCTGGTCAAAGGGGTAAGCCTGGTGCGTATAGGCATCCAGGGTAGTTTTCTTTACCTGTTCCAGCACGCGGATGAAACTGTCTGTTCTTTTAATGGCCGAGCGGATGGCGAGCGTGTTCACATAAAATCCTACCTGGTCCTCCAGCTGATGGTGGTAGCGGCCTGCCACCGGTGTGCCGGTAACAAGATCTTCCTGCCCGGTATAGCGGTACAGCAATACTTTTACAACTGCCAGTAAGCTCATGAACAGACTGGCGCCGGTACGCTGACTAAGCTGTTGCAAAGCTTCCTGTAAATCTTTATTTACAAGCAGCTGCACATGGCTGCCATTATAGGTTTTTACGGCCGGGCGTGCATAATCTGAAGGCAGGTCCAGCACCGGTGGTTCGGCAGCAAACTGTTGCAGCCAGTACACGCGGTGTGCTGCCAGCTGCCCTTCCGCTAACTGTTGCTGTTGCCAGGCAGCGTAATCTTTATACTGAATGGATAGCGGCGCTAAGGCAAGCTGCTCTCCATTGATCTGTGCATTGTATAGTTTAGATAACTCATTCACCAGGATACCCATTGACCAGCCATCGCTGATAATATGATGCATAGTGTAGCTGAGCACCCATTTGTGATCCGTTAACTGGTACAGCACGGCGCGCATTAAGGGACCGGCGCTCAGGTTAAACGGCGCCTGCGTAGCCACCTGTATTAATTGCTTTATATCTGCAGGCTGGTAATTTTCTTTTCTCAGGTCCTGGAATGTAATGGCAAAACCGGCAGCTTCCGGTGAAAGAATATATTGTTGTACCTCGCCCTGCTCATCTTCTTTAAAGATGGTGCGCAGGATCTCATGCCGTGCTATCAGCTGATCAAAAGCAGCGGAAAATGCAGCTTCATCCAGCTGGCCTTCCAGCACATACACGCCGGGCATATTGTAGGCAATACTCCCTTCCTCAAACTGGCTCAGCACCCATAAACGGCGCTGCGCGGCAGATAAGGCATAAGCGGGCTGCGGGTTTACAAGCGGTATATTTGCAAAAGCGGCTTTACTGCTTTGTTCAATGAGGCTGGCCTGCTCTTCCAGCACTGCATAATTGAACAGGTCTTTCAAAGCTAACTTTACCTCAAATGTGTTATAGATGCGGCTACTCAAACGAGTGGCTTTCAGGCTATGACCGCCCACTTCAAAGAAGTTATCTTTAACACCAATGTGATTATGACCTAATACTTCCTGCCAGATAGCGGCCAGCTTTTCTTCCGTGGTATTGCGGGGCGCTATGTATTCAACACCGCTAATACCCAAGCCTTCCGGTTCCGGCAGCTTTTTCTTATCTACTTTACCATTGGGTGTTAAGGGCAATGCTTCCAGCTGTACAAAATGCGCGGGCAGCATGTAAGCAGGCAGGGTTTTGCTGAGCGCAGCGCGCAGGCCAGCGATATGTTGCTCCTGCGAGCTAACGATATAGGCTACTATTTCTTTTTCACCATTGCTGTTAGCTTTGGCTATTACTACTGCTGATTCAATACCTGGTTGTGTTTGCAAAGTGTTCTCTATCTCACCCAATTCTATTCGGTAACCGCGGATCTTTACCTGCTCGTCCTTACGGCCTATGAAGGCTATGTTACCATCCGGCAGCCAACGTCCTAAGTCGCCTGTTCTGTACAGTCGCTCTCCGGGTTTGAACGGGTTATCGATGAACTTAGCGGCTGTTAGTTCTGGTTGGTTCAGATAACCTTGTGCTAAGCCATCAC
>NZ_DATCRF010000431.1:0-15474 GCF_036569125.1 Chitinophaga sp.
CCCCCGGCCCGGTGAGCATTACGTGCTGCGACTTTTCCATTACGGCCCTGGCAGCGGCAATGGGATTGCGGATCACGGTTACGCCGGCAACAGAACCGGCGGCCAGTGTTTTGCCATTCATAATAGCGGCATCCATTTCGTTTTTGCCTTCGTGGGTGAACACAGCGCCTTTGCCGGCATTGAACAGGGGCGAATCTTCCATTACCCGTATGGCTGCTTCCACGGCATCCAGGCTGCTGCCGCCCTTTTGCAGAATGGTATACCCGCTGCGCAAGGCCAGCTCCAGGGCCGTTTTATAGGCCTGCTCCTTTTCCGGCGTCATTTGCGATTTCAGGATGGTGCCGGCCCCGCCGTGTATCACCATTACATATTTAGGTTTGGCTGTAGCCGTGTCATTAACAGGCAGTGTGCCGGCGGTCATAAGCAAAGCGAGGAAAGTGGATAACATGAATGAAATTTACGATTTTAGATTTACGATTTTAGATTTATTGGAAATGGTCCGGGGATGAGGGCTACAATCGTAAACAGGTAAATCAACGAAGTAACATTAAGATCGTAGACCCAGCAATAATGTAAACCTTCCTAAATCTAAAATCGTAAATCTAAGATCTAAAATCCGGGGAGGTGTGGCTGAAAATGGTATTTTTGCCGGATAAATGCAGATCGCTGAAAAAAGTACGTAAAATATCAACGATTGTCCTGCTATCACTGCTGGGCATTATTATATTGATAGGCATATTGGTTAACATTCCTGCGGTGCAGCGGTGGCTGGTGCAGGAAACGGCCCGGCGGCTATCGGAACAGCTGCATACAAAAGTAGCCGTGAAAGGGGTGAGCCTGCGGCTGTTTAACAGTGCGCGCCTGGAAGGCACTTATATTGAAGACCGCCATCACGATACCCTGCTGTATGCCGGCGCCATGCAGGTGCGCATTACCGACTGGTTCTTTTTCCAGGAAAAGCCCGTGCTGAAGTTCATAGGCCTGGAAAATGCCCAGGTGAACCTGGTGCGCCACCGCAATGATTCGGCCTGGAACTATCAGTTTATTGTAGATGCATTCGGCTCATCCGCCCCGGATACCAGCACCACGCCCAAAAGCAGCAGCGGGGTTGCCCTGGACCTGCGCCGCATAGACCTGCGCAACATACACATTAACCAGATCGATGCCTGGGTGGGTGAAGATATGCGCATAGCGGCCAAACAGATCTACCTGGACGCCCAGAACCTGGACCTGCAAAAACATAATATAGATATCCAGCAGCTGCTGCTGGATCAGCCTTCGTTTATTATTAACCGTTACCCTGCCTCTCCCCTGCGGCACAAAAAAAGCAAAAGCACCAATTCGCCCTTACCGGCCATTGACAGTACCGGGCAGCTGCGCTGGAACAGCAGCAACTGGAAGCTGCTGGTAAGGGAGCTGGCCGTGCGTAACGGGGTATTTGGGCTGGAGGACCTGGAAGATACCAAGCCCCTGGGACCCGGGTTCTTTGATCCGGACCACATACGCTTTGCGAATATAAATCTGACCCTGCTGAACACCAGCCTTATAAAAGACAGCATTATCGGCGACCTGACCCTGCGCACGAAAGAACGCAGCGGGTTTGAGGTGAAAAAGCTGACGGCCCGTTTTAAAATGTCGCCGGTGGAAATGGAGTTCTCTCAAATGGACCTCATTACCAACCGCAGCCACCTGCGCAACTACTACACCATGCAATACTCCGATCTTGGCGACATGAGCGATTATGTGGACCTGGTGTTTATGAAAGCGCGTTTTGTGAACAGCACCTTATCTTCTGATGATATTGCCTACTTTGCCCCGCCCCTTACCAGCTGGAAAAGGGAAATATCCCTGAATGGCGTGGTAGAAGGCCCGGTGAGCAACCTGGATGCAGACAGCGTAAGCCTGCAGGCCGGCAGCACCACCCGCCTGAAAGGGCATTTTAAAATGCGCGGCCTGCCGGAGATCAATGAAACCTTCATCGACTTCCAGGCATCGGACCTGGTAACTACCGGCGAAGATGTACAGCGCATCTTCCCCACCATTAAAGATGTGCCGCAGCTGCATATTGACCGCCTTTCCAACATTGCCTTCCAGGGTAGCTTTACCGGTTTTGTGAATGATTTTGTGGCCTATGGTAAATTTCAGACCAACCTGGGAAATGTAAGCTCGGATCTGAACTTTAAAACCAGCGCTGATATACCGGTGTACTCCGGCAGCCTTACCACCAATAATTTTAACTTAGGGTCCCTGCTGGATGTGCCACAGCTCTCCACCATTTCCCTGAGCGCAAAAGTGAACGGCGCAGGCTTTAATATAAGAACACTGAAGGCTAATGTAGATGCGGATGTGCAGGCAATAGCCCTTTACGATTACACCTATACGAATATCAAGACCCAGGGCGAAATGAACCGCAAATTCTTTAACGGCTCCCTGGCGGTAAAGGATCCTAACCTGGATATGGATTTTGCCGGTACCATTGACTTTAACGACTCGGTGCCGGTGTTCAAATTCAACTCGGAGATCCGCAAAAGCAACCTGAAAGCGCTGCGCCTCACAACGGACTCCATTACCCTGCAAACCAAGCTGGATCTGAACTTTGCCGGTGATAACATTGATAACTTTGATGGCACGGCACGTATATACGACGTATCGCTGTACAAGAACCAGAGCCGGGTGGATTTTGACTCCCTCAACATCAGCACCCATATGGAAAACAATGCCAAGGTGCTGGGCATTGTGGGCAGCGAGATAACCGGGTATGTAAAAGGCACCTATAGCTTTGTGGAGCTGCCGGATGCCTTTCGCCTGTTCCTGAATAAATATTATCCCAGCTTCTTTTCTTCCCCGCCCAAGGCTAACATTAAGGAGGATTTTACGTTTGCCTTCCAGTTCGGGCAGGTGGATAAGCTGATACATGCCTTTACAAAAGATATTTCCGGGTTTGACCAGGCCCGGGTAAGCGGCGGCTTAAATACCATGCAGGGCAGCATTTCCCTGAATGCCTTTGTGCCGCAGGCCGCCTACCAGGGATATAGCGTGCAGGACCTGCAAATAAAAGGCAGCGGTAATTTTAATAAGATCAATGTAAGCACCAGCATTGGCAAGGTGTATTCCGGTAACCGTGTATGGCTGCAAAACCCGCTGATACTGGCCAGCTCGGGCCACGATACTTCTTTTATAAAGATGGATGTGCAGGCCAGCCAGGACTCTACCAACATGGATGGCTTTTATGCCCGGGTAGTTACCGTGAATGACGGGGTAAAGATCAACTTCCTGAACAGCTCTTTTACTGTAAATGAGCGGCAGTGGAACGTTACGGCCGGGAATGAAATTTACTGGAGCAAACATTTCCTGACGGTTAATAACCTGCGCATTACCCGCAATGATCAAAGCGTTACGGTGGAAACCAATGAGTTTAACCCGGATGAATCGCGCTTTATGATCACGCTTAAAAATCTGAACCTGGCCGATGCCATTCCCGCACAGCTGCTGCCCATGCCGGTTGAAGGGCAGGCCAATGGCGTGATCAACATATCAGACCCTACGCGCAACCTGGATATTGATGCAGACATTACGGCCAGCAACTTAAAGCTGAACAACGATTCACTGGGCCTGGTGACCATTAAGGGCGGCTACCGGCAGCAAACCGGCGAATCAAACGTTGAGATACAATCCAGGAACGCAGGCCGCAACTTTACCATACAGGGTATTGCCGGCCTTACCAAAGAAAATAACCAGCTTAGCGGCACCGTGGATCTGAACGGCACTTCCATTGACCCGCTGAACCAATACCTGGGCGATTATGTGGACCGCCTTTCCGGCCTGGCCACGGGCAAGCTTACTATTAGCGGCACTACCGATCAGCCATCCATAAAAGGTAAGGTGCAGCTGGATAGTGTAGGCATCCGCGTACTATACCTGGGCACCTATTATAAAATACCGCGGCTGAATATTAATGTGGATGATAACCTGATAGAGTTCGGCAACTTTAGCATTGTTGATAAATTCAATAACCGGGCAAGCGCCAGCGGTTATATTTCCCACGATCATTTCTCCAAGCTGAATTTTGACTTTGACGTTACCGGCCGCAAGTTCATGTTCATGAACACTACCGGGGCCGACAGCGACCTGTTTTACGGGGATGTGATCGCAGATGGTAAGGTATATTTCTCAGGCCCGCTGAATGATATGCAGCTGCACATACTGGCACGCCCGGTGAAAGGCACGCACTTTTACCTGCCTATGTCGGACACAAAGGATATTGGTAAATACGACTACATTACCTTTAAGACCTACGGCACAGAAATGGAGCAGCCTAAAAAGAAGAAGAAGGATAATGTGAACCTGAACATACGCCTGGATATTGCCGCCAACCCGGATGCGCAGATAGATGTGATCCTGGATGCCACTACCGGCGATGTGATCTCTGCCAACGGCAACGGGAACCTGCAGATCAACGTGAATACTGCCGGCGACTTCTCCATGTTCGGGGACTATGAGATCAACAACGGATCTTACAACTTTACCTTCCAGCGCCTTACCAGCTGGAAATTTGATATTACCAAGAACAGCACCATTACCTGGAACGGCGATCCGCGGGAAGCCCGCATGAACATTACCGCCAAATACAGCGTACCCAAAGTAAGCCTGTATAACCTGGTAGGCCAGTATAACGCCAACGCCTCTGCGGCCATTAGCAGCGATAAGCTGGCTACCCGCCAGGAAAGAGTGGATGTAGTGATAAACCTGCGCGGTGAAATGATGAAGCCGGATATTGCCTACGAGATACAGCTGCCGGATGTAGGCTCCCTTTCCTATGAGAGCGGCGTGGCTGCACGTATACGGGAAATTAACCAGGACCAGAACAAAGCGCTGCTGCAGGTGTATGGCCTGCTGCTGTTTAACCAGTTCATACCGGATGACAATGCGGCTACCGGCAGCGCAGGCATAGTGGGTAAGAATAGTGTGGGACAGGCTTTATCGGCCCAGGCATCTGCTATCCTGAATAATATTACCGGCGTTATCCTGAAGAACAGCGGTATTGGCGTGAATGTGAACTACCGGGCCTATAACATAGGCAACCAGGATAATACCAATATGGACCGTAACCAGCTGAGCGCAGGTATTACAAGTAACCTGTTCAATAATCGTGTACGCTTATACGTTGGTGGTGATTACGATTGGGGAAGAACGGCTACCAGCGCTACCTCTAACCGCTTTGCCGGCGACTTCCGGGTTGAATACCTGCTAACCCAGGATGGCCGCATCCGTATTAATGCCTTTAGTAAAACGGATTATGACGTATATAACCTGGTGAACCGCAACAAGGCGGGTTTGGGTATTTCCTATGTACGTGAGTATAACCGGCTACGGGAGCTGTTTGAAAGCAGGCGCCCCTCCCGGCGTTTACTGGATTCTATGAGGCGCACGGAAGCGCTGAAGCCGAGAGATTCAATTAATAATGAATAATTAATAATTAATAATGAATGCAGCCAGAGTAATTAAGAATGAATAATTAATAATTAATAATGAATGCAGCGGAGATCGGCGGGGATGGGATGTTAATTGATTTGATTAATTGATTAATTAAAATGCTATAAATAAAAAGTCCTGCACATATGCGCAGGACTTTTTGTTGTGAAGTACTTTATTAATTATTAATTCTTAATTATTAATTCGTAATGCGCCCCAGAATTTCGTGCCCCAGCTTATCCCGTTTGGTTTGCAGGTAAAACTCGTTGTGCGGGTTGGGATGGATCTCGATGGGTACGTTTTCAACGATCTCCAGTCCATAACCTTTGAGGCCGGCGCGTTTGCGGGGGTTGTTGGTCATGAGGCGGATCTTGCTGATGTTCAGGTGGCGCAGGATCTGCGCGCCAATACCATAATCACGTTCATCCATATTAAAGCCCAGCTCCAGGTTGGCTTCCACGGTATCGCGGCCTTCTTCCTGCAGCTTGTAGGCTTTTAGCTTATTCAGCAGGCCAATACCCCGGCCTTCCTGGTTCATATATAATATAAGGCCCTTACCTTCTTTTTCTACCATGGTCATGGCAGCATGCAGCTGCTCGCCGCAATCACAGCGTAAGGAGTGCAGGATATCGCCGGTGAAACAGGAGGAGTGTACGCGCAACAGCACGGGCTCGCCATCTTCCCAATCTCCTTTTTTCAGGGCCATGTGCATATCGCCGGAGTTCAGCTGCTTAAAGGCTATCAGCTCAAAGTTGCCGTATTTGGTGGGCATTTGCACGCGTACTTCTTCTTCTATCAAAGTTTCTGTACGCAGGCGGTAAGCAATGAGGTCTTTTATGGAGATGAGCTTCAGGTCGAACTTAGTGGCTATCTCGCGCAGCTGCGGCAGGCGGGCCATGGAGCCATCTTCATTCATGATCTCTACCAGCACGCCGGCAGGTTCAAAACCAGCCAAACGGGCCAGGTCAATGGTGGCTTCTGTGTGGCCGGTGCGGCGCAGCACCCCGCCTTTTTTGGCTTTCAGCGGGAAAATGTGTCCGGGTTTGCCCAGGTATTCGGGGCGGGTGTTGGGATCAATGAGCGCCTGTACGGTCTTGGCCCTGTCGTGGGCAGAGATGCCGGTGGTACAGCCATGTCCTAACAGGTCTACGCTTACGGTAAAGGGTGTTTGGTGCAGGGCGGTATTATCGCGCACCATCATTTCCAGGCCCAGCTCCTCGCAGCGCTCCTCTACCAGGGGGGCGCATATAAGGCCGCGGCCATGTATGCTCATGAAGTTGATGATCTCGGGTGTTACGTTGCGGGCGGCCGTCACAAAATCGCCTTCGTTTTCGCGGTCTTCATCATCCACTACTATGACCAGCTTTCCTTTTTTAATGTCGTCCAGGGCTGCTTCAATTGTGTCTAGCATATATAAAGATCAGTCAGTTGAAATAATGGGCAAAGTTAGCACAAATTAGGTTGCTGTGGTCAGGTTAGGTACCGGCAGGTAAGTGCCGCCTCTCCACTTATACAATGTGGATCCTTTATTCCTAAGATGTTGATCCAGGTATAGTTAAAGAAAAACCAGGTGCAGGGGCCCCTGGTTGATGGCATAGTTATGATTGTCATGAAAAAGCAAAATTAAAATGCGGAACGCCAGGCGCTTAATACGCAAAGCGTAACGCAGCGTGTTTGCGCTACTGCTATGTATACGCAGGAAAAGGCGCAGGCGTTGCCTGGCAAATGTGCAAATGTGCAAATGTGCAAATATGCAAATATGCAGATGTGCAGGTGTGCAGGTGTGCAGGTGTGCAGATGGTTGGGAATGTACTAATGATAATATAATAATATGCTGGTGTGCTGATGTTTGTGGGAATATATGAGTGCATTCATCTGCACATCTGCATATTTGCACATCTGCACATCTGCATATCTGCCCATCTACGAGGGGCTTTCGTGGAAGCTGTGAGATTGCGGTGCGGGGGTGGATGTTTTGCGGCCCGGGGGTGCAGCAATGGCTTCCACCACGCGTGGCTTTTTACGGGCAATGGCCACCGGCCGCTCATTTGCCGCTGGTTTAAGCTTTTTTTCCGGCAGCAATACTTCTATTATACAGGACAGCATCCCAGTTTTTTCTGCAGAGGAATAGATCTGGCCATTGGCTTCTTCTTTAATAAAACGCAGCTGCAGCAACACTACGGTGGTAAGCCGCGGATCAGGAGGCGATTGTAACATGGGTAAAACGCCGGTATGCGAGGCATCCAGGGCTACGCAATCCGTTACAGTGGCCACTTTGCGGCAGGCGCCGGTGGCGGCGTCCATGGCCAGGGCAGCTACCTGCACCTGTACATGGGAGGCATAACGGGGGCGTTTTAACCGCTGCACCCACTGCTCCGGCATATGGATACGCAGCTGCCCTTTTTCGCGGGTGCAGCTAACCTGGATGTTAGGAACTGCTTTATTATTAAACCGGAAATTCTTCAGGGCCTCCTTTAAAGCGGCGGGCGTAATAACCCGCTGGCCCCGCGGACGCGTATCGGCCCGGAGGGCGCTATACATAGTTTTATTCAAACGGTTTACCATACCGCTATCCTGTGGTGTGGGCCACAGGCCGCTGAGCGCCTGGCGGAATAGTTTCCCTGCCTTGCTGGCCTGGCCGAATTCGCCGGCGCTTTGCTTACTGGCAGTGGTCATGCTGCCGGGTTTGTAGACAGGCATGCTGCGGCAGCAGGTTTTATTGCCACGGCGGTAAAAGATCAGGTCTCCTACCCTGCCCTCCAGCTTCATAGGACCTTTTAAGATAGCCATAGGATATACTTTTCCAGTATTAACAACGGGTATTACACTTTGTTCACACGGAGATCACATAAATAATAGTAGAGAAACACCCGGACTTGACGTGGACTTGATCCGGGAATAAGGTGGGGTTAATGTGGCACTTTTGCAGGAAAAATGAAAGCGGAATACACTTAAAATGCTGATCCTTATACCAGAAATCATGTTTTGGGAGCCGGACACAGCAAAAACACCGCCACTTTTCCACATTTTTTACATATTATAAACAAATAGATTTGAAGAATGTTAATTTCTTTGAATACTCCTTGAATAAATAGAAACGTATAGGCATAGAATTAAATAACCTCCAAACAGCCTGTAGCACCCAATAAAAACTATCACACCTTAACAATTTGTTAATTTACCGTTAAAATTTTAATATGATTATTTCTCAATTTTGCGGGGTAAATCAAACTTGCTAGAATTATGGGATTTCACAAATTTCTACTCACTGTTACCCTCGTGCTGAGTACTATTTTTTCCTATGCTCAGGTTACGACGAGTAGCCTTACCGGTGTTGTAAAGGACAATAAAAATGAAGGACTTATCGGGGCTACCGTAAAAGCCACCCACGTACCTACCGGAACTATTTACGGAACCGTTTCCCAGGCAGATGGACGGTTCAACATCCCTAACATGAAGGTTGGCGGACCCTATAAAATAGAAGTAACCTTTATAGGATATGTAACCCGTACCTATCAAGACATTTCCCTGCAGCTGGGTGTACCCGCCAAGCTGAACGTTCAGCTGGAGGACAACTCCAAATCCCTGAACGAAGTAGAGGTGATCTATAACAGGAACGCCCTTATTTCCCCGGAAAGACAAGGTACCCAAACCAACTTGTCGCAACAGCAGCTGCAAACCCTGCCTACTACCAGCCGTAACATTAACGATTTTGTGCGCCTGGTACCGCAGGCACAGGCCAGAAGAGACGCCTCTGACGGTTCTACCATGGGTATTTCCTTTGCCGGTGCAAGCAATAAATATAACCAGTTCACTATTGACGGCGCCAACGCAACAGACGTATTTGGTCTTGCAGCCAGCGGCACTAACGGCGGACAGGCCAGCATTAACCCCATACCTTTTGACGCTATTGAGCAGGTACAGGTGGTGCTGTCTCCCTACGACGTAACCCTGGGCGGTTTTACCGGCGGTGGTGTGAATGCAGTAACCCGTTCCGGCTCCAACGAGCTTCACGGATCTGCCTATACCTTTAACCAGAACCAGTCTTTTGTAGGTAAAAGTGCCGATACCCGTGATAAATACGGTAATTTCCATGACTGGACCTTTGGCGCCCGTTTAGGTGGACCGATCATTAAAGACAAGCTGTTCTTCTTTGTTAACTATGAAGGACAAAGACGCAGCCGTCCGCTGGACTTCCAGCCCGGTACCGGCGCATCTTCCATTGATGCGAATATAGTAAAGGATCTGAGCGACTGGCTGAAAGACGAAAGCAAACACGCCGGCTGGAGCTATGACCCGGGTGCTTACAACGGCATTAATATTCCCAAAGAAGCCAACTCCGTTTTTGCGCGTATTGACTGGAACATCAATGAAAAGAACAAGCTGACCATCCGCCACAGCTTTGTAAAAGGCAGTAACCTGATCATCAGCGACTCCCGCACTGCTATGAGCTTCCTGAATAATGGTTACAAGTTCAACTCTACCAACAACTCTACCGTACTGGAGCTGAACTCCAATATCTCCAGCAGGTTTTCCAATATGCTGCGTGTAACGTATAATGCTACCCGTGATAACCGTGCTACTCCCGGCGATCCGTTCCCGGCTGTAAGCATTTCAGACAATGGCGCTACCTACCGTTTTGGTACAGAGAACAGCTCACAAGCCAACAAACTGGACCAGAACAACTATACCATTACTGATAACTTCACCATTTATTACGGCAAACATACGATCACTGTTGGTACAGACAACCAGTTCTATAATACCAACAACGTGTTCATGCAGGGTATATTAGGTAACTATAGCTATAACAGCATAGATTCTTTTAAGGCGAATGTTGCCCTGAACAGCTATACCACCAACTACTCTACCAAAGGTGGTAACGACCTGGCAGCGTCTGTAATGCATGCCGCACAATTTGGCCTGTATGTGCAGGATGTTTTTGATGTTACTGATAACTTTAAGCTGACCTACGGTATCAGGGCAGACATGCCGGTGTTCTTCAATAAACCGGCTGCCAATGATTTCTTCAATAATTCAGCCATAGCCAAAGCAAATAATGTGGCTACCAATCAAATGCCTAAATCGCAGATACTGCTGGCTCCAAGGGTAGGTTTTAACTGGGACGTTAAAAAAGACGGTACTACCCAGCTGCGTGGCGGTGTAGGTATATTTACCGGCCGCGTACCTTTTGTATGGATCTCTAACCAATACGCCGGTACCGGTGTGACCAGGATCAGCTATTCTGCCAACAATGCCGCTGCGGTAAAAGCTGCAGGTATCACCTTCAACCCGAACAATCCTTACCGGCCGGCTCCCAGCACCGGCGGTACGCCAGCGCCTACTGAAATTGACGTAACTGACCGCAATTTCAAATACCCGAGAGTATTACGCGCTAACCTGGCTATTGATCAGAAACTGCCTTTCGGCATTATTGGTACCTTAGAAGGTATGTATACCAAAACTATCCAGGACATCCTGTATAAGGATCTGAACCTGGCTCCTTCTACCGGTACTATTAACCTGGGCGATACTAAACGTCCTTTCTATGGGACCCTGGTAGACCCGAACTTTACCAAAATACTGTCACTGGGCAATACTACTAAAGGATATACTTATAACATCACTGCACAGCTGCAGAAATCATTCAGCCAGGGTTGGTCGGCCAGCCTGTCTTACAGCCTGGGCCACTCTTATGGTGTGAATGACGGTACTTCTTCTACCGCCATCTCCAACTACCGTTTTGTGTATAACATCAACGGTCTTAACAACCTGGACCAGGCCCGCACTAACTACGACCAGGGTTCCCGCATTGTGGGTTATATCGGCAAACGCTTCAGATACGGTAAGTTCTCTACCAACATTGGTTTAGTATACACCGGCCAGTCCGGCCTGCCGCTTTCCTATGTATACTTTGGCGATGTGAATGGTGATGATGGTACCACCCGTACCTCAGCCAACACCAGCAACAGCGCTGACATAATGTATATACCTAACAGTGCAGCACAGTTCAGCACTCTGGTTGTAGGTTCCGGCGCTACTGCAGTAACCTATACTCCGGAGCAGCAATATGCTATGTTCCAGCAATATGTGAACACCAACAAATACCTGCGCGATCACGTGGGTAAGAATACCGAAAGGAATGGCGCACGCCTGCCATGGGAAAACCACTTTGACCTGAAAGTGGCCGAAGATTTTGCTGTTATTAAGGACCATACGCTGAGCCTTACTTTCGATATTTTTAACGTAAGCAACCTGCTGAACAAGAACTGGGGACGTGCTTACTACCCGGGTAATAACAACCAGCAGCTGCAACCGCTTAACCTGGCCAGAACCAGTGCCTGGATAGATCCGAACACGCCTACCTTTACCTTTAACCCACAATTCGGCACTAACCAGTATACAAAGGAGCCCTGGGCTTATTCCAACTTCCTTTCCCGCTGGAACATGCAGGTAGGTTTGCGTTATAGCTTCTAAGCACAGTATTTTCTTTCCTGATAAAGAAGGGTGTCTCAAAGTTGAGACACCCTTTTTGTTTTTAGAATACGGATTGGAATGCAGGCGGATGCAAAGACGCGGAGTAATTGTGAATGGTCCATCTATCCGCTAACGGAATAAAATCCCGGCATTTTTCGCTACTTTTAGTAAGTGACGGAAAACTACTACAAATGGCATTCGCCCTACCTGGGCAAAGACTTTGAAATGCTGGTGTTCGGTGATGAGGGATACCCATTGATCCTGTTCCCCACCTCTATGGGCCGGCATTACGAAAGCAAAGACAGGGGCCTTATTGAATCCCTGCGCTGGTTTGTGGATCAGCAGCTGGTACGCGTATACTGTCCCGATAGCATAGATCATCACAGCTGGTACAACCGGCACATTCCCCCTGCGGCGCGGGCCTATAACCATACCCGTTATGACCAGGCGCTGCTGCACGAGGTGCTGGAACGCGCCGTACAGGAAACCGGCATTCAGCGTGTAGCCGTGGCGGGGTGCAGCTTTGGCGGGTACCATGCGGCTAACTTTGCTTTCCGCTACCCGGAAAAAGTATCTTACCTGTTTAGCCTGAGCGGCACGTTTGATATACGTTTCCGCCTGGACGGGCATTATGATGACAACGTTTATTTTCACAACCCGGTGGATTATATGCCGGACAATAAAGCAGCTGCGCTCTGGCGCATGGGCATTATATTAGGGGTGGCGGAGCATGATGTGGCCCGTGCGCAGAACGAACATTTATCGGCCATACTGGCTAACAAGCAGATCTCCCACTGGCTGGATGTACGCCCTAATGCCGTGCACGACTGGTCATGGTGGAAGGAGATGCTGCCGTATTATTTATCCCTGATCAAGTAAGATTGAAACCATGCAAGATCATCATACAAAAAAAATTCAACCATGAAAAAAATAGGTGTGCTTTTTGGCCAGGAAACTATTTTTCCGCAGGCATTAATTGACAGGATAAACGGGCAAAACAACAAAGGCGTTCAGGCGGAAGCGGTAGTAATAGATAAGGTGATCCAGGGGCAGGATACCGGTTATGCTGTGATCCTGGACCGTATATCCCACCACGTGCCCTTTTACCGTTCCTGGGTAAAACATGCTGCGTTAAACGGCGCTGTGGTGCTTAACAATCCTTTCTGGTGGAGCGCCGATGAAAAGTTTGTGAACAATGAGCTGGCTCTGAAGGCCGGGTTGCAGGTGCCTAAAACCGTGCTGCTGCCTACTTTTGAGCATCCTGCACATACTACTTCTGATAGTTTCCGTAACCTGGCTTACCCGTTTGACTGGGAGGCCATTTTTGCCTATACGGGTTTTCCAGCCTACCTGAAGCCTTTATCAGACGGGGGCTGGCGTAATGTGCACCGTGTAACATCTGCAGAAGAATGTTTTCACCGCCATGCTGCTACCGGCCACCAGGTAATGCTGCTGCAGGAAGAAATTCATTTTGAAAGCTACTACCGTTGCTTTTATATTGGCGGGCAGGTACGCATTATGGCCTATGATCCGCGCCGCCTGCACCAGCACCGTTATGAAGCTGATTTTACGCCGGATGAGGCCCTGCAGCAAACACTGGTGAAGCAGGTAACTAAACTGAATCAATACCTGGGATATGATATTAATACCGTGGAAATAGCTGTGCACCAGGGTGTGCCCTATGCCATTGATTTCTTTAACCCGGCGCCGGAAGCAGATATACATACCATTGGCGAAGCTAATTTTGAATGGATAGTAGCTACTACCGCTGCTTTTTTAATTGAAAAGGCCAAAGCCGCAGCGGCGAAGAAGGGCACGGCGAAGCTTAGCTGGGGCGGATTTTTGCAGGAGAACGCGCAGGTGGTTGCGGAGAAGAAGGTAACGGAGAAAAAAGCGGTGGAGAAGAAGAAGAGTGTAGAGAAGAAGAGCGTGGAAAAGAAGCCGGCGGAGAAGAAGGTGGCGGAGAAGGTGAAGAAGTAATGGGAATTACGAATTATTCAATTACGAAATGTGAAGCATTCATGAGCACCATTGAAAATGATTATGAATGCGAATAATTACGAATTGGAATGCAACGGAGGACTGGTGGGGATAACGATGTAAGTTAGTTAAATGAATAAGATACTATATAACGAAGCCTTCCGGTCTATGCGTTGTACTTTTTATTATGCAATTACTCAATTCGTAATTATTCATAACCATAATAATTTTCAATGGCATTCATGAACGCTTCGCGTTTCGTAATTTCGTAATTGAACATTGTCCCTTATGCAATTCTCGCTTGGCATTGAAGAAGAATACATGGTGATGGACCCGAAAACACGGGAACTCTGCTCCCATGAGCAAAAGATCGTAGAACAGGCACATAGGCTGATCCGCGATAAAGTAAAAGCTGAGTTTCACCAGGCCGTAGTGGAAGTAGGCACACAGATCTGCACTAATATTGAAGAAGCCCGGCAGGATGTGGCTTTGCTACGCAAAACCATCTGGACCATTGCCGGCGACCTGGGTTATAGTATCGGCGCATCCGGCACGCATCCCTTTTCTGAATGGGCGCTGCAGCTGATCACCGACCATCCGCGCTATTTCGAGATCGTAAATGAAATGCAGGATGCTGCCCGCTCCAACCTCATTTTCGGTTTACACGTGCACGTAGGTATGGAGAACCGGGAAATGGCCCTGCATATAGCCAACTCGGTACGTTATTTTTTGCCGCATATTTTTGCGCTAAGCACAAACTCCCCTTTTTGGGAGGGCCGCAATACAGGCTTCAAATCCTTTCGTACCAAGGTGTTCGACAAATTCCCGCGTACCGGCATACCCGATTATTTTGGCAGCATAGAGGAATATGATAATTATGTGAAGCTGCTTATTAAAACCAACTGTATTGATAATGCCAAAAAGATCTGGTGGGACCTGCGCGTGCATCCGTTCTTTAATACCGTGGAGTTCCGCATTTGCGATATTCCGCTAACCACCGATGAAACCTGTACCCTGGCCGCGCTGTTCCAGGCTGTATGCGCCAAGATCTACAAGCTGCGCGCACAAAACCTGAACTTCATTATTTATAACCGCGCCCTGGTAAACGAAAATAAATGGCGCGCTTCCCGCTATGGTATTGATGGTAACCTGATTGATTTTGGGAAGGAAATGGAAGTGAATGCCCGGGCTCTTATCTTTGAGCTGCTGGATTTTGTGGATGATGTGGTGGATGATCTTGGCTCCCGCCCGTTCATTGAAAATACCAGCCGGATCCTGGAACAGGGCACCGGTGCAGATAAACAGCTGCGTGTTTATGAAGCAACCAATGACCTGGTGGCAGTGGCTGACTTTATACAGGAGCAGTTTTTAAAGGGGATATAACTATTTATAAACTAGCGGGTTAATATATTAGAATAAATATATACAAAGCTTAAATATTGGCGGGGAGGGAAAGGAAACCTGTATATTTGTATTATATTTGATTGATTATTTTTAATCAGATAGATTATGAATAACGTAGAATTTTCTAAAATAGGGAGGGCT
>NZ_DATCRF010000432.1:0-4571 GCF_036569125.1 Chitinophaga sp.
CGGATCTGCTGCAGCCGGCTGTTATACAGGTTCAGCGATCCGTTCTTGGTGCTCACCCATATATTGCCGCGGCTGTCTTCAAACAGCGTTTTTACGATATTGGCGCTGTAATGTTTGGGCGTGCTTGGGTCGGGGTAAAAGTGCGATACGGTAAATGACTGTGGCATCAGCTTATTCAGTCCCGTATGTTCAGTGCCTACCCATACCAGCCCGGAGCGGTCGGCCAGCACGCTTAACACGTAATTGGAGCTTAGCCCGTTGGTATTACCGGCATTGTAATCAAAATGCTGCAGCGAATCGGTACGGCGGTTATAACAATACAGGCCGCCCCCATAAGTGGTGATCCAGGTATTGTCTTTATTATCCGTATGAATGGTAAAGCGGTCGTCATCTACACGCGCTATCACCTGCGGCGCTACCAGGTTAAAACGCCTGCTCCGCTGCTGCAGGGTATCATAATACCATACGGTGCCGGAGTGGTTGTTGATCCAGATGGCCTGCTGAGGACTTCTTACCAGGTCCGTATGCCCGGCTATAGTTTCTCCAAACAGAGTACTGGCAGATGTTACGTGCCCGGTATTGAGCTGTACTACAAATGCACCGGAGCGGGAAGTACCTAACAACAGCTGCTGATGGTTCAGCAAAGCCGCGCTGGTAAGCGATAAGGACTGATCCATGCGCAATGCGCTGAAAGTGCCCCGTTGTAAATGGTAGGTAAATATGCCGCTGTTGCGCGTAATAAAATATAGCTGGTCCTTACCGGGTATGGTTTGCAGGAAATCAGCTGACGGTTGAAAGATGGTCAGCATTTTCCCTGCTGCGCTTAATTTATGCAAACGTTTGCTGGTACCTGCCCATAAATAATGGTTGGCATCTTCAAAAATAAAATTCACCGTGGGCATGTCGTACTGTTGTGTTACAAACCTGCCCTGCCGGTACTGAATGCGCAGGCAGCCGGTGCTATGTCCAAATAGCCAGATGTCGCCATTGGCGGCTGCAAAATACTGGTCGTATGCCGGCGCCTTATTATCATTGGTAAATTCAATAAAATCTTCCCGGGCCGGATCAAAACAATGAAAACGCCCTTCAAATGTTTTTACCCAGATAAAGCCATTGGAATCTTCATGCAGCTCACGGATGCGCGTGTCGCTGATGGAGTGCGGGTTGCCATACTCCGGCCGGTACACAATGAATTTTTTGCCGTCATAACGGTTCAGGCCATTAAGGGTGCCGATCCAGATAAATCCTTTTTTGTCCTGCATCAGGCAGCGTACGGTGTTTTGGGAAAGGCCGTCGTGGGTGGTCAATTGTTCCAGGCATACATTATTACTTAACCCGGTTTTGGCAGTGGGGCGGATAGTGAGCGCAGCGGTAAGGGTTTGAGTAAATAACAAGCTGCTGCAAATGGTTAGAACGCATTTCAGGAATTGCATAACGATATTTAACGGAATTTATAAAGTCCCGGATCCCGGTTTTTCAATTCATCTGCACTTTTCCAGGTCTGAAGATCCAGCATACTGAATTTGGCATTTTAAATGGTAAGATCCATCCTATGCTTTCCTACTGGGCCTGTTGCCGGTACATTTTTACAGCATAAAGTCAATTTTTCCATGTCGCAGCCTCCATTTTACCGGCAACTTTACGGGCAGGCATTACCTCACTACAATTACACGGAAATATGTTCAGGACCATTATTACCCTTTGCACGGCTTTCTGTATAGGCGCATTTGCTGCACAGGCGCAGGTGGGCAGCTACCAGCAGGATTTTTCCAGGAAAGGCAACACTTTTTATTTCACCACTACCCGGGCCCGGGTGCAGCTGGAATTTTGTACAGCCGCTATGTTCCGGGTGAGAATGAGCCGCAGCGGCACTTTTGCATCGGATGAGCCCTGGATGGTGGTACAATATCAATGGGCTGAGCTGCCGGTGCAGGTAACAGAAACCGGGGAGGCTTTCCGGTTCAGCACCACTGCCCTGCAAATTGTGGTGAACAAAAACCCATTTAACATCAATGTATATACTGCCGATGGAAAATTACTGTCGGAAGAACCCGCTAATGGCGCTGCGCTTTCTGACGATACTACCCTTTGCCGCAAAACATTGCAGCCGGATGAGCATTTCTTTGGTTTCGGGGAGCGCATGGATTTCCTGGACCGCCGCGGCAAAAAGCTGCAGCTGAATGTGGGCCGCGGTACCGGCATGCCGCATATTACCGGCGCTTACAACGTGCTGGCCGCCAATTATAGCCCCATTCCCTTTTTTATGAGCACCCGGGGCTATGGCATTTTCATGCATACTTCCGCTGCTACGGAGTGGGATATGGGCAGCACCCGCCCGGACCAATACACTTTTGCGGCGCAGGGTAAAGGGGAGCTGGATTACTATTTTATTTACGGTCCCCGCTTTGCTGGTATCCTGGAGCAATATACCGCGCTCACCGGCCGCCCGCCTTTAATGCCGTTGTTTGCCATGGGCCTGCATGTGGGCACGTACAGTGGCGGCACCTGGGGGCATGAGCAGCTTACTTCCGCTGCTTATGTGCTGGCGCTGGCCCGCCGTTTCCGGGAGCTGGGCATACCGGTAGATCTTTTGTTCCTGGACTCTACCTGGCGCCTCTTTGGCAAAAATGGCGGCAAAGGCGCTACCAGCTTCGAGTGGCGGGAAACCTTCCACAACCCCCGCGCTATGATGGATAGCCTGTATGCGCTGCACTATAATATGGTGGGGCTGCACATCCGCCCCCGGCTGGATAATGGCTTGCACAATCACCTGCTGGATAGCGCTGCCGCCCTGGGTTATACCTATCCTGAAAACAATAAACCCGGTGAGTTCGTGAACTTCTTTGACAGCACGGCCGTAAGCTGGTGGTGGCAAAATGCAGCCATGAAAGTGGCCCGCACCGGCGCAAAATTCTTTAAAACAGATGAGGGCAGCGCCTTTGGACACCTGGCGAATGAAAGTAATAAAACAGGTCCTACAGATGAGAAGGCCCGTGCGCTGCACAATGTTTTTCCCATTGCATACGCTAAAGCGGCCTATGAGAATTTTGCAGCGTATAACCATTTGCGTGGTATGAACCATACGCGCGAAGGCTATGCCGGGATCCAGCGTTATCCTTTCATTTTTGCCGGCGACTGGCCCAGCGAGTGGCAGTACTTTGAGCCGGTTATAAAAGCAGGCCTTAATATCGGGTTATCCGGCGTAGGCTACTGGGCCCATTGTATGGGCGGTTTTGAGCACCCGGCCGATCCGGAGCTGTACATCCGCTGGTGCCAGTTCGGTATGTTAAGCCCTGTAGCCATGGTATTTGGTATGGATCATCCCGGGTACAAAGAGCCCTGGAATTATGGCAAGGAAGCACAGGCTAATTTTAAACAGTATGCCCGCTTGCGCTACCAGCTGTTGCCTTACTTATATAATCATGCATATGAAATGTACACTACCGGTATGCCGCTCATGCGTGCGCTGGTGCTGGATTACCAGGATGATGTGAATGTGTACAATATTACAGATCAGTATCTGCTGGGCAGCAGCTTAATGGTATGCCCGGTTACGCAAAAAGGCGCCGCTACCCGCACGGTGTATCTGCCACAGGGCCAGTGGATCGATTATTGGACCGGTAAAACTTATCCCGGCAAGCAATACCTGAACGTGCTTACACCGCTGGATAAAATACCGCTGTTCATTAAAGCAGGCAGCATTATTCCTACCCAGGCGCCGCTGCAATATGTAGGAGAAAGGATCATTGATACCCTCACGCTGGACATCTACCCTGGCGATAGCGCCCACTGCCGCCTGTATACAGATGATGGTAAAAGCCTGTTATACCAGCAGGGACAGTTTGCCATTACCAATATCCGCAGCCAAACTTTTCCAGGTAATATTGCTATTACTATAAAGCCCGCAACAGGTCCTTATCATAGTCCGCTGAAAACCTTTGAGCTGAAAGTACACCTGGCTGAAAAACCAACCGCTGTAACTGCTGCTAAATGGCAGTATGATGCCGCTGCTAAGCTGTTGTATATACACGATGTGCCGGCCGCGGCTGAAAACCGCATTACCATACAGGGAAACTACCAATAATCACAGGCAATTGTACAATCCTCCATGGCGGGGCACCAGAGGGGTGGCTAATTTAGTTGATGCGCTATTGAATATGGAGCCACTCAATAATAACCGGCAAAAAGAAATGAAACGCATTGCAAGGCTGCAAATGCTGGAGAAGCTATTAATACTCACTTTCATCCTTGTTTGTGCGCTGTTCTATTATCTCCTGGTATGAAAGGGACTTCCGTGGTCTTAACTATTGAATAAAACATGAAAATTCCGCAACATGAAAAATGTTACCTCTCACTATTTAAGATGGTTGTTATGCAGTTTACTCTTACTGCCGCAGTCATTCACCTATGCTTTTCAAAAAGATGACCGCATCAGCGGGCAGGTATTGGATGAGCAGGATCACGCTCCGCTGCCCGGCGTGAACGTACGTATTAAAGGCAGCAACAAGGGAACTGTTACCGATGCAACCGGTCATTTTGCCTTTGCAGCAAATGCAGGCGCTGTGCTGGTA
>NZ_DATCRF010000433.1:0-2105 GCF_036569125.1 Chitinophaga sp.
TTAAACGGGAAAGAGAGCTGGGCATGACGCCTGTGCTTCCTGCTTTTACCGGCCATGTTCCGGCGGCGTTTAAGAAAAGATTTCCGGGCGCAAAGCTGAAAGCAACCAACTGGACAAACGGTTTTTCCGATACCTATATCCTGGATTCGGAAGACCCGTTGTTCGCCACCATCGGGAAGAAATTCCTGGAAGCGCAAACCCGGCTGTTTGGTACCGATCACTTATATTCCGCCGATACGTTTAATGAAAATGAGCCTCCTTCTGATGATCCTACCTTTCTGTCAAAGCTGAGCGCAAGGATCTATGAAGGCATGCGGCAGGCAGATACTGCGGCTGTTTGGGTGATGCAGGGCTGGCTGTTCTACAGCGACCGGAAGTTCTGGAAAGCGCCGCAGATAGAAGCCCTGCTAAAGGCCGTTCCCGATAATAAAATGATCTTGCTGGACCTGGCCGCAGAAATAGAACCTGTATGGAAAAGAACCGCTGCATTCTATGGCAAACCCTGGATCTGGAACATGCTTAACAATTTTGGCGGCAACGTAAACCTTTTCGGAAGAATGGATGGCGTTGCCAGCGGGCCCGCCATGGCGTTAAATGACAGCGCTTCCGGACGTTTATCGGGCATTGGCTTAACCATGGAAGCCATTGAACAGAATCCCGTGATCTATGAGCTGATGATGCAGCATACCTGGCAAACAAAACCGGTTGACCTGAATGAATGGCTGAAAAAATATGTGCTGAACCGTTATGGCGTTGCCAGTGACAGTTTGGTAAAAGCCTGGCAGGTATTAAGGGCTACCGCTTACAATGGAAAAGATATAAGGGATGGCGCGGAATCAATTATTACCGGCCGGCCCACCTTTGATTCAACCACCGTATGGACACGTACCCGGCTCAATTACCCGCCCGGAGAGCTGCTGCCCGCATGGGACCTGTTCATTCATGCTGCAAAGAACGGTGTGAATACAGACGGTTTCCGCTATGACCTTGTTGATATTACCCGGCAGGTGCTTGCCAATTATGCGCTTCCCTTACAGGCAAAATGGAAAAGCGCTTTTAAGGATAAGGACAGTACTGCATTTGCAGCATACAGCCATCAGTTTTTGCAGCTAATGAGTGATATGGATGCCCTGCTGGCTACCCGTAAAGATTTTATGCTGGGCCCCTGGATCGCAAGCGCACGCCGCTGCGGTACTACCCCCGCAGAAAAAGCCCTGTATGAACGTAATGCCCGCGACCTGGTAACGCTGTGGGGCGATGCGGAAAGTCCCTTACATGAATATGCCAACCGGCAATGGAGCGGGTTGATAAATGATTTCTATAAAAAAAGATGGGCGCAATTCTTTCAGATGCTGCAACAATCGTTACGTACGCAAACGGAACCTGATCTTAAACTTTTTGAACAGCACATTAAGCAGTGGGAGTGGAGCTGGGTGAATGAGCAAAAAGCATTTCCCGTACAGCCGGCAGGCAGCAGCATAGCCAAAGCGCTGCAGGTGTATGAAAAGTACAGGTCTGAAATTGGAGGGGCATATGGATATTAAAAACGGTTACACTATTCCTGCTATGGATAATACTACCCGGAAACAAAGACTTGTTTCGTTAGACGCATTACGCGGGTTTGATATGTTCTGGATCATGAGCGGCGAGCGTATTTTTCATGCCCTTGCGAAAGCTACCGGCTGGCCGGTTTTTATATGGATCTCAGCCCAGCTGCACCATACGGTATGGAACGGTATTACGTTCTATGATATGATCTTTCCGCTGTTCCTTTTTATTGCGGGAGTATCCATGCCCTATTCATTACAAAAGAAAGTGGCATTGGCAGATGTGCGTTATCCCTCGCAGCTGCCTGCCAGGGAAAAGAATAAGCTGTATCTGTCAATGCTCCGGCGTACCTGCATACTGATCTTACTGGGTATGATCGTAAACGGCCTGCTGAAATTTGACGGGTATGAAAATACCCGTTTTGCCAGCGTGCTTGGGCGCATTGGCCTTGCATGGTTCTTTGCGGGGCTTATATATCTTAATTGCAAGCCTAAAGCGCAGGTATTATGGCTGCTGGCTTTGTTATTGGGTTACTGGGCGCTTATGATGTGGGTGCC
>NZ_DATCRF010000434.1:0-16573 GCF_036569125.1 Chitinophaga sp.
GCCTACGATCTTACCGGCAGGGTCAATAAGGAAGTTGGTGGGCACGCCTCTTACACCGTACAAGCCGGCTACTGCATTGCTCCAGTACTTCAGGTCAGATACATGCGTCCAGCCCTCCAGGCCATCTTTTTTAATGGCTGCCAGCCACAGGTCTTTTTTGCCCGGCTGATCAAGGGATACGCTAAGCACGGTGAAGTTCCGGTCCTTATACTGGTTGAAAGCCTTTACCACTACCGGGTTCTCTGCACGGCAGGGGCCACACCAGCTGGCCCAGAAATCCAGCAGCACATACTTACCGCGGAAATCGGAGAGCTTTACCGGCTTATCATTTACATCGTTCTGCGTAAAATCCGGCGCAGCAGCACCTATGGCCAGGCCGCGCTCTTTTTCCATAGAAGCGGCAAACTCTTTACCGGCAGGGCTGTTGCGCAGCTCCGGTGTTAAACCTTTGTACATTGGTTCCAGCAGCTTAAGGTCCATATTGGTATGCACGGCCAGCTCCTTTAAGGCTACTATGCTGAAGAAGGAGTTAGGATTTTCTGCAATGAACTTTTGCATCAGCTCACGCTTCTCTGCCAGCGCTTTCTGAAAACGTTCGCCCAGGCCTTTGGTGAAATTGGTATCCTGGCGTTGTTCGTCGGTAGCGGCGCCAAAATCTTTATTAATGCTGTTCATCTGCTCATCAAAAGACGCCAGGAATTTTTTGTAGCGCTCATTTTCCGTGTTGATAGGGGAACCGGTGATGGTAGCATCTTCCAGGGTATTAGCAGCTGCCAGGGTAATGGTCCCCTTTTCCAGGTAAATAAGCCGTTTATCCGGTGACGTTTGCGGGTTAGATCCGCCAGTGCCATCATGATCTACCATCAGCATACATAATAAAGGACCCTGTACGGTACCTTTAAACTGGAAGGCGCCGTCTTTCAGCAGCACGGAATCCAGCATGATCTTACCTTCTTCCCGGCGGTCCAGGTAGGCCTTGGCAGGCGCATTCAGGTGGCCCAGTTTACCGTTTAATACAAAGTTGCCGCTTTGTGCTTTGGCTAGCAGAGGGAATGCTGCACAAGCGAATAATATCCATTTTTGCATGTTGTTTATTTATTTAAAGTTTAATCACGTAGTATAATATCCTGCGGCGCTCCGGGGATGCCGTCTATTTTTTTAATGAGCTGCCCCAGCTTACCGGTGCTGATGTCCAGGTAATAAATGCTGCCGCCTTCTGCGCCTGCTACCAGCAAATTGCCGCCCTGCAATACTTTCAGCAGGGTGATCTTTTTACCCGCAGTGGTGGTTTGCAGGGGTTTAATGTCGTTGTTCAGCGGGTTATAACGGTAAATAACATCGTTGGCGCTGAAGAAGAACACCCCAATAGGCGACGACTGCCATTTGGTGCCTGCCGTTAACAGGCCGGCGCCGGGGAAGGGTCTTTTATAGGTAGGATAAAAGCGCTGGGTACTGTCTGTAAAATCCACCCTGAACTTTAATTCCAGCTTCTTACCCAGGCTGTCGCCAATGGCATACAGCTCATTATCGTTAAAGCGGTTCATATAGATCATGTCCATCTTCACCTGTTTGGGATCAAAGGCATCGCCCAGCACCGTGTAGTTCACATCATAAAAAGTATTTACGAAAAAACGTACAAAGGCCTTGCGGTTCTTATCGTAGCCCAGGAAGTAGCTGTTACCTCTGCCGGATAGCGCTGTTTCCGCAAAGTTCTCCATCAGCTGCGGATGCAGTGAGTAGCTGCCGTTAATGGGCACGCCCCAAAAGCCGTAATAGGGCCAAAAGGGAGCAGTTTCCGTAGCGCCTATATACAGCTTGCCATCTATAACGGCATCGGTAATACCATTCACCATGTTCAGCAAATAATCCGCATGCGCATTGGCCGGGGCATCGTAAAAATTCTCCCGTATGTATTTATTCTTTTTTAAGCTGCTGGCATCTATCTGCACACCACCGTTCTGGTCTCCGTCATACGTGATCCAGTAGGCAGTAAGGGTGTTCAGGTAAAACATGTTCTGAATGGGCACCAGCTGTTTGGCAGGGCCGGGCAGCGCTTCCTGGTTAATGGATTGGTAAATATCCGGCCGTACGGTGCCATCCGGTTTTACGAAGGAGAGTACTGCCTGGTTATTGTTATTACTTAATACCAGCAGGCCTTTGGTAAATTCTGTTTGCGCTACAATGTCAAACTTGTAAAAGTATTTCATGCCGGTGGTATTATCCGTTACAGCTAACTGCGTGGGATAACGGGCGGCCGGCAATCCGAATACAATGCGCAGCTCCCGGCCTTCATAGTCCTGGCTGCGGGCCTCTGCGGCTACATCTATTTTCCAGTAACAGCTGTAATCATTTTTGCCGGAGGCCAGGGTGATCTTCGGTGTAATGATCAGGCTATCGCCGGTAATGGCGTTATACAGGGTATCCAGGTTACTGATCTGCGGATCCGGCAGCTCCACGTAATCATAATTGCCTTTATCGCGTGCGCAGGCTGCCAGTAACAACAGCAGCACGGGCATATATATAAGAGTGTGTTTCAATTTCTGCATGACGAATAATTTGTTTTACACAACAATGCGGTTGCCATCCTCATCCCGGAAATAATACCGGTTATCGGCCGGGTTCAGCTCCAGTAAATACTTTTTCTCTGGGTTGGTAATGCTGTAAAAAAAGTAGTTCCCATTGGTAGTGGGTGTTAGGGTGTAACCGGCGGCCGGATTGTTCTGCACCCATAACAGGGGATCGCTCAGGAAGGCTTTAAAACGGCGGGTATAATATAGCACCCGCGGCGTAGTAGTGGCGTCACTGTTAGTAGCGGGTAGCTCTGTAGTGCCGGATACGCGGATGAACAGCTCATGCTTTACCCGGGAATATGCGCCCAGCTCGCCTATCCACACATTCCACCACACGGGCTTTTCAAGGCGGTTAGAGAATATTACGCGCAGGCTGTCCCAGGGTGTATAATCCACTTTAAAATCCGCTGTGGCTACCAGCATAAATTTTATGCGCACGGTTTTATTGGCCAACGCCGGATCGGTGTTCAGCAGTATAACGGGTACGCCTGTAGTGCCTGAATCTGCCGGCATGGTGTACATATCTTCCAGCGGTTTATAATGCAGGCCGGCTACGGCGGTGGTGGCGCTGTCTACCACAGTGACCTTAAACTGCCGTGCTGTTTTTACCCGGCTGCCGGATATACGCACGGGCAGAAAAACCGTGTCCGTAGCCTTTTCCGGGTACAGCGCAAAGCTGTACACGATACTATCTGAACGTGTCTGTTTACTTGTATCTGTTATTAAGTTGAAGTACACATTATCGGTGGATTGATACCTCACTTCTTCCACCTTTTTACACGAATATAAAATACCGCATAAGAGTGCTATAGCTATGATATGCTTCATTCGTATATGTTTATCTGTTACCGTATGCAATTTCATCGTCCGGGAAAGGCAGCACCATAATGGCGCTGCTGGCCGGCACTGTGCTGCCGTTCTGCCCTGTGATGGGCATGTTCAGGCGTTTGTACATGTAGAAGATCTGACCTTCTCCATACAGCTCCTTACGCGCTTCCTTTACCAGCTCCTGCAGGAACACGGTTTTGGAGGGATCATTGAGCGTAACGCCTATGCCCCGGTTCAGGCGTACGGTATTAAAATAATCCCAGGCTTTGGCAGGATCCGTATCAAACGTACATTCTGCAGCTATGTAATACATTTCGCTGAGGCGCATGGCCGGGGCCATTTGCGGATGCAGGTTGTTATCCGGATCGCGGGCATATTTTTCCAGGCGCAGGTAATTGGTGGAGCTCACGGTTTGTTCGGATAACCATTGTTTGTAACGGAAATCCTCCCCGCCTACCCCGCCGGTTTCATACAGGTTGCGGCCCTCCTGGGTGGAGATATACAGGCCCCTGTCTGAATTACGGAACAGGCGGCGCAATTCTTCTGTAGTATTAGGTATGTAAAAAGCAAACAGCAGCTCTTTGTATAATACCCGGTCTTTTTTGGTATCGTCCGGGTTCAGGAAATCGGACTGCCGGGTCCAGGGAAATTTATGGGTGTTGATCACTTCCAGCGCGTTGCTGAGCGCATTGGCCTTATCGCCTTTATACAGGTACACCCGCGCCAGCTGGCCGCATACAGCGTAATAGTTCAGGCGGTGGCGGCGCTCCTGCACAAAAAGATCGCCATTTTGTTCGGTAGATGAATCCGGGATAGGATACCCTACTTTATAACCGGCTGATACAATAGGATCGGCTGTGGACAGCAGGGTTTTGGCAGCCTGCAGATCTTTCAGCATCAGGTCCAGCGCTTCACCGGTCTTATACATTTTAGGCACATCTTTGCTAAAGGCGGTTACATAGGGAATCCCTTTGCCGCCGGCATCCACGGCTGCGAATAAACGCAGCACATCAAAATGGCAGTAAGCGCGCATGGCCAGCGCCTCCCCTTTTACCAGCGCATAGTTCACCGGTGTAAGAATAGCCTGCTGCTTATCAACCTTCTCCAGAATAAGGTTGGCATTGGCAATCACATTGTACAATCCGCGCCAGGCACTGTCTTTACGGCTAATGAAATCGGCATCTTTATAATTATAGAGAGCCGTTTCTTTATAATGTACCGGATCGTCGGATGCAATGGTGTAGTTCTGCGCCAGCACATCCGGGAAGCCGCCCAGCAGCTCTTTGCCATACAGGTCCGGCTGTGCGCAGCGGCTGTATAAACCGTTGATGGCTTCTTTAAAACCATCTTCCGTGCTAAAAAGATCATCCTGCGATACCTGCGACTGTGGCTGCACATCCAGCCACTTTTTACAGGATCCGAAGACGGTTATTATTATAATTAAGGCGAAATATCTTTTCATCTTCAATACTTTTTAGAACCTGGTTGATAATGAAAAAGTGAAGCTCCTGGCAAAAGGATACTGAATACCTCTTTCCAGCTTTACGGTGGACCAGTAAAAGAGATCGTTCATGGTAAGCGCAAAGCGCAGGTTCTTCATCTTTAACTTTTTGTACAGGCTGGCCTGCGCATCGTAGCTCAGGTATACGGATTTCAGCTCCAGCCTGTCTTCCCGCTGCACAAAGCGCGATGAGGTGCGGGTAAGGCTTTTATCCGTAATGTCCTTATACAGGGCATGGTCGCCTGGTTGCTTCCAGCGCAGGGCCAGCGCGCGGCTATCCACATTATACCATGGGTTGGCATTTTCAATACGGTCTACCAGGGTTTGATTATAAATATCGCCGCCTACTTTTCCGTAAAAGTTCACCTGCAGCATCAGGCTTTTGTAAATAAGGCTGCCGCCGAAATAACCATCTATATCCGGTGTTTGATCACCTACAGGTACGGTGTTCTTCACCTTGTAATCATAGGTGCGGGTACCATCCTGGTTCAGGTATATTTCTTTTCCGTTCTCCGGATCTATGCCCAGGGAGCGTACCGCGTAAATGGTGTTAAGCGACTGCCCTTCCTTGTAACGCAGCAGGGGCGCGGTGGCCAGGTCTGCCTTGGCATCCTGCTGTTTATCTACCTGGTCGTTATAGCTTTTAAGCGCATCGGATATTTTAGTGATCACATTGGTGTTGTGCACCAGGTTCACATTAATGTTGGCCGACCAGTTGCGGGTGCGCCATACATTGGCGCGCATGTACACCTCATAGCCTTTGTTCACCATCTCGCCCAGGTTAGCCTTGTATTTATCAAAACCGGTGGAGGTAGGTACATTAATGTCTGCCAGCAGATCGCGGGTAAGCTTGTAGTAATAACGCGGCGAAATGTACACGCGGTCATTAAACAAACCCAGCTCCATGCTTACATCATAGTTATTGGTGCGCTGCCATTTCAGCTGCGGATTGCCATAGGCGGTAAACACGGCGCCTACGCCGGTAGAGTACCAGCTGCCGGTATAATACTGGTAAGTGGTATTGGATAAATAGGCCGGGAAAGACACACTGCCTGTTAAACCGGTAGTAGCTTTTAAACGCAGCTGGCTGATGGCGGTATGCTGCAGGAACTTTTCCTTATGCAGGTTCCAGCCAATGCCGTAAGACCAGAACGGCGCCATGCGGGAGCCCGTACCAAACTTGGACGAGCCATCTACCCGCACAGTACCATCCATCAGGAAACGGTTCTGATAAGAATAGTTAAAGGACAAAAACCCGCCAATGAGGCGCTGCTCCTCAATATCGCCGGCAGGCGCCGTATTATCTTCATACTTGCGGGCAAAGGTGATATTGGTGAACCGGTCATTGGTAAAGCCTATGGCTGAAAAACTTTTGATGTCTGTTTTTGTGGCCTGCACATTCATGCCCAATGAAAAGTTCAGGAAGTGCGTGTTTTGCAGGGCCTTGTTGTAGGTGATGGTGGCATAACCATCCACCTGCATATCATCCTGGCTGGTGTAGGTGTATTTGCCACGGTCTTTCAGCGCATCACCGCTGTAAAAAAAGTAGTAGTTGCTGAGCGGCGATGCAAAAACATCATCCGTGGTTTTACGTTTGGTAAGACTTACGGTTGCATTGAACCGCAACGCATCAGTAGGCGTGTATTGTGTAGAAAAAGCGTCAATAAATTCCAGGTATGATGATTTGTTAAAGCTGCCGGTGGTAGCGTCGTATAAAGGATTCAGCACAGTAGCGGTAAGGCCGGCATCCTCTCCCCTGTCATTCAAACCGCGGTAATTCCATTTATCTATTTCACGGATCAAACGCCCGGCGGAGTCCCGGATGGGATAATAAGGGTTCATATTCACATACTGGTCAAAATTGCCGTAAGGCGATGCCTTAGCGCTTACCTGTGATAATGTGAACTGGTTGCGGAACAGCAGCTTCTGGCTTCTCGGCTGATAGGACAGCGTATTGCTTAAGCTGTAACGATCGCGCCCGGAGCCTTTCATAACGCCGTTGTTGGTCTGGTAACGCGCATCAATACCATAGCGGATAGTAGACGACCCACCCTGTAAAGACACCGAATGTTTATGACCAAAGTCTGTAGCCACGGGCTGCGACAGCCAGTAGGTATTAATGCCGCTGAGCACATTTTTCTTTTTGGCATAATACATCTTCTCCAGCTCATCAGCGCTGTTCACGCCATTGCTGGTATATAAACCGGCCAGCCTTTCATATTCCAGCTTTTGCGTAGCATCTAATACGTTATAGGCAGTAAGGTCAGGTGTAGTTACATTCAGCTCATAGTTATAATACAGCTCCAGCTCTCCTTCTTTAGGCGCGCGGGTTTGTATCACCACTACGCCGTTGGATGCACGCGATCCGTAAATGGCGGTAGCAGCGGCATCTTTCAGCAGGGTTACCATTTCCACCCGGTTAAAGTCCAGGTCAAAAATAGTTTCTATGCTCACCTGGTAACCATCCAGTATAAACAGGGGCAGGTTGGTTACATTGGCCAGCTGCGTTCTGCTTAGCTGGCTGGCATCGCCGGTGGGTATGGCGGTGGTGCCGCGCACATTTACATTGGGCAGCTGGTTAGGATTAGCGCCGGCAATATTATTTTCCACCAAACGGAAAGAGGGATCGGAGGCCTGTATGCTTTGCAGAATGTTCTGCGGATTAAAACGCTTCAGCTCTTCGCCGGTAATAGTAATGGCAGATCCGGTATAGCTTTCTTTCTTTAGCTGCTGGTAACCATTCACCACAAAGTCTTTCATGGACTGCACTTCTGTAAGCAGCTTTACATCAATAGCGGCACGGTTGCCTATTTTAACCTCCTGTGCTTTATAACCAATGTAACTGAATACCAGTGTGCCATTGGGCGGTACGTTATTCAGGCGGTACTTGCCATTTTCATTGGTTTTAGCGCCATTGGTGGTGCCTTTTACCACCACCGTTACACCTGGCAGCGGTACGCCGGATTCCTCGGTTACCTGCCCGCTTACGGCAAACTGCTGCAGCTCACCGGAAGGTGCGGCAGTGGCGGCAGCACTTATCACTGCTGCGCTTACCGGCTCCATATTAAGGTCAGATGGAGCAATGGGATGATCAGCTGGTTTTGTGCCGGACTTCTTGTAAAGAATGTACTGGTCCTGTCCTACCTGCTCTGCTTCCAGGCCTAAGGGCAACAGGAATTTGTTGAGATAATCAATCAGTTTGGTAGCAGGATCTTTGGCCGGCGGCGCATCTGCATAAATACCTTTTACCGTGTTGCCAACATAGTTAATGCGTATGTTGTAACGGCGCTCCATATGAGCCAGGTGATTCTTAAGCGGCTCCTGGTCCTGTGTGTTGTTTTGTACGTAATAAACAGATCTGTCATTGGCCGGGCCCTGTGCTTTACCAATGGCAGTAAGGCTGCCCAATTGGATCAAAAGAGCCAAGGCAAGGCCACCACCGGTATACCCGGCGTGAATTTTCACCATAGCATTAGATTAAGGTTGGTTATATGTATTTACGAAACACTGTTACTGTACTGCTTTTATTCCCCCTGTGTTTTACTGATCCTGTATGTGCTTGTTCCTGTCTTTTCGATATGTACATTAAACGATCTTCCCAGTGTTATAAAAAACACGTTTATATTATCTCTGGGTATAGTGCCTGTAAAGGTTTGGGCGCCCAGGCTGTCATCTTCCAGCACAATGGTAAGGCCCAGGTTATCCTGTAATGAGCGGATCACCTCTGCTACCGGCGTTTCATTGAACAGCAGGGCCGGTGTGCTCCAGGATGCATACTGCTCCGGGTTTACGCGCTGGTTGCTCAGCTCCGCGGTGGCGGCGGAGTAAGTAACCATATCGCCGGGTTTCATGGTAATAGGCGCAGCAGCTTTTTTGGCGGATGCGGTATTGTTCAGCGTGAGCTTTACCACCCCATTGCGCAGCACCACCTGTGTTTTTACCCGGCGGGTGTTCACATTAAATTCTGTACCTACTACCTGGATGTTTACATCATTCGTATGTACAACAAAGCGCTGGTTGTTGTAGGTATGCTGTACCGTAAAAAATGCTTCGCCCTTCAGCCATACTTCACGGGGCCCGGTACCGGCCCATTTTTTAGAAAAAGATAACGTGGAATTTACATTCAGCTTTACTACCGAATGATCGGGCAGCTCAATGGTTTTCATTTCTCCCATTACCGTAGCGTATTGCACGGTTTTATTATTGAGGGAAAAGAAGATAGCCGCCCAGGCAACCAGCACTCCTGCCAGCAGGGCAGCGGCCGCATAAGGCCACCACCGGCGTTTTTTGTGCATAGGTACCAGCTTAGTGCCGGCAGCTGTATGTTGGTTTGCGATGGAAATACTTTGTAATACTTTCTCCCAGGTCTGCTCCTCATCCTGCGGGGCCGGTGCATGTGCAGACCCGCCGCCTATCAGCAGCAGCAGCTCGCGGGCATGGGCTACGGCCGGCTGTTTATCAGGGTTTTCCTGCAGCCATTGCTCCCAGAACCGTGTAGCTTCCGGCTCCTGTTCCAGCACCCACTGGCGGAAAACAGGATGTTGTAAAAAATCCTCCGTTTTAAAGTCCCTGAATGTCATTATTGGCTCTTAATAAGGTAAAGCGGTGAATGGTGAAAATCTTAGCGTGTTTTGGAAAGTTTTTTTAAAAAAAGTTTCCGCCCCTCAAAAATGGCTGTAAAAACCGTTGGTGCTCAAGCACTATTAATAATAGCGTCAGCAGCTGATCACTATTTTTCTTCAGGTAATTCAATGCTTTGGATAGCAGCACGTAGGTTGAGTTCACGCTCAGCGACATGATGGCTGCTGTTTGCTGTGTATCCAGCCCTTCGTAAAAGCGCAGGTATAAGATCTCACGCTGGCGGCGGGGCAGGTTGCTCATCACCTTTTCCAGCTTTTGGGTACGTTCTGCGCTGGCCTGCTCATTAATAAGGTCCTCTTCACGGGAATGCGTGAACGGCTCCTCCGTGTGTTCAAACAGGCGGCTGAACACGCCCTGTTGCTGGCGGCCGATCTTCCTTTTCAGGCTGGCCAGCAAATAAAATTTAATGGAATCGGTTACGGATAAACGTTCCCGGCTTAGCCAGATGCCGGTGAACAGGTCGTGAATGCAATCCTTTACCAGGTTGCCATCTGCATGCAGCTTCATGCCATAGCGGTAAAGGGAATGAAAATGCGTGCTGTAAATGAAAGCCAGCGCATCCTGGTCGCCTTCCATTACCTTACTCCAAAGCGCGCTATCATTCAGGCTGCCGTACAAGCTATTTAAGATTTGGTTTATTACGGTTCGGGTGTACTGGTGGTGTATTGTACCCGCTAAAGATATGAACCGGAATAATAAGATGCAACCTACTTTAGTTTCACCGGCGTAACCCCCTCTTTGGTGATCTTTACAGGAATGATCAGCCCATCTTTATCAAAATGCATTTCATCAATACAAACCACGCGGTTATTGGCAGCGGTTTCTGTTAAAGGCCGGCGGTGGTACACAATATACCATTGATCCGTGCCTGGCAGCTGTATTACGGAGTGGTGGCCGGCGCCGGTAGCCACGCTCGTATCCTGCTGCAATATTTTACCGATGCGTTTAAAAGGCCCGGCAGGGGAATCGGCTATGGCATAGGCTACGGAATAATCCGGGCCGCCCCAGCCCCCTTCAGACCACATAAAATAATATTTGCCATTGCGGATGAACATAAACGGCCCTTCCACATATCCTTTGGGGGTGATCTCTTTAAACGTAGTGCCGTCTGCAAAAGGTTCAAAGCCGGTAAAATCGGCTTTCAGGCGGGCAATATTACAATGCTGCCAGCCGCCGTAGATCATATAATAACGGCCATCCTTGTCATGGAACACAAACTGGTCTATGGGCTGGGCGCCATTGTGGAACTTATCGATCAGCGGTTTACCCAGGTAATCCTTATAGGGACCTCCCGGCTGGCTGGCTACGGCCACGCCTATGCCGCCCTTTTCCTGGTTGTTTTGAATATCATTGGCGGCAAAGAAGAAATAGTATTTGCCTTGTTTTTCCACAATGGCCGGAGCCCACATCGCGCGTTTGGCCCATTTAATAGCGCCGCTGTCCAGTATGTGCGGGTGCTTCACCCAGCGGCTCATATCGGTTGAGGAAAAGGCATCAAAGAACACCTGGTTCTCATATTTATCGGAATAGGTAGGGAAGATCCAGTAGGTTTTACCAAAAATAGCCGCTTCAGGATCAGCATACCAGCCGCTGATCACGGGATTGCCCGTCTTTTTCTGCTGTGCAACCGCTGTGGATAAGAAGATGGCAGCTCCCAGGGATACCGCAATAGAAAATACCAGTGTCTTTCTCATAGCTATTACTAAAACGTTTAAGTAGTGTGCCAAAATACAAAGGGAATTACGAAATGTCAAATGCGAAGCATTCATGAGCACCATTGAAAATGGATATGAATGCGAATAATTATTCCGTGACTTCTCCGGTCACCATTAAACGGATCTTTTCTTCTTCCAGGTCCAGCAGGCCAATGTATTTGCGGATCAGGTCTTCGTCTATCTCCTCTTTTTTATTCAGCTTTTGCAATAGCTCACGCTGCTCTTTGATCACGGCGCCTACGGCGGCGCGGTAATGCCTGCTGGTAGTTTCAGCTGCCAGCTGCATATTTTCCGCTGCTTCATCCTGCAGGCGTTCCAGCAGGTGAATGTCGCTCTCATAGCGCACCTTTAAGCTTTGCAGTTGTTCATTAGCGGCTATTTTCTCCAGGTACTGCTCATTTAGTACACGCAACCCTGTATGCGCCAGCTTGCGGCGCACCACTTTTTCCTGTTCTGCATAAGGTATGGGGTAATCATTGTCCTCCAGCTTTAACCAGCGCACCACCATGGGTAAGGTCAGGCCCTGGAATACCAGCGTGACCAGGATCACGGTAAATGTGATGAACAGAATAAGGTTACGCTGCGGGAAAGGCGTATCATTTGATAAGGTGATGGGAATAGACAATGCTGCCGCCAGCGATACCACTCCACGCATACCGGCCCAGCCAAGGGCCAGCGGCGCACGCCAGCCCGGCCTGCTGTCTGCCGTAGTAATAAATCTGCTGGCAAAAACGGTGAAGGCCGATGCGCCCAGGGTACATAAAAGCCTTGCCACGATGAGCGCCAGGGAAATGATCACCCCATAACGGATCGCATCGGCCATACTTACCGTACCCAATTGCTGAACAATAAACGGCAGCTCCAGCCCTATCAGCATAAACACAATACCATTTAATGCAAAGCCAATGGTGGCCCATACGTTCTCTCCCTTGAAACGGCTGCCCGGGCTCAGGATCACGTTGCTGCGGGTAGACAGGAACAACCCGCCGCTTACCACTGCCAGCACACCGGAAAAGTGGAACTCTTCCGCTACTATGTACATCACATACGGCGCAATAAAGGTGAGCACAATGTCAATATTGGTAGTGGTGGGCAGCCAGCGGTGAATGGCGTAAAACACCAGGGCCACGGCCAGCCCTATGAGGATACCCATAATGATCACCACAAAAAAACTCACAACAGCCTCATGGAAAACGAATTTGCCGGAATCAATAGCGTTGTATGCAAAACGGAAAACAATTAAGCTGGAAGCATCATTCAGCAGGCTTTCCCCTTCCACTATTGTTACCAGCCGTTTAGGCACCTTAATGCTTTTTAAGATAGAGGTGGCCGATACTGCATCCGGCGGTGAAATGATGCCACCCAGCAAAAAGCCCAGCGGCAGCGTAAATGCCGGGATGAGGTTTGAAGATATAACGGCAATTACGCAGGAAGTAAGTATTACAATAAGAAAGGCAAAACTGGCAATTACCCGCCGGAACTTCCAGAAATCCTTCCAGGAAGTTTGCCAGGCAGCTTCAAATAACAGTGGTGGTAAAAAGATCACGAAGATGAGCTCCGGGTTGATCTGGATCTGTGGCAGGCGCGGAATAAAGCTCAGGCACAAGCCGCCCAGCACCAGCACGATCGGGTAAGAGATCTTTAAACGGTGCGCCAGCATAACAAGGAACAGGATCACCAGCAGCAGGAAGATGTAAAGGCTAAAGGTATTATGCATAAATATGTATAAGTCAATTCTGCGTTGGCTCTAAAATAATACAATTATCCTAATGCGTCAGCAGCCTTTATGGGCGCTCCAGCACACAACCCCGCAGCATATCTTTTTTTACAAACGTGGCTGATTCCGTAAAGCCGGCATCCTGCCACAGGTGTTTGAACTGGGGATTGGCATATAATATTTTCATGGGGCGCGGATGTTGCTCCAGGCTTTGTAATACTTTGGCGATAAAAGTTTCCATTACTGTGCCGTCAAAAGGGTTAAATAAGAAAATAACGCCTACGCGGGATGAAAGGTCGTAATAGCGGGCATCTATCCATTCAATGGTAATATGCGTGCCGGGGTGGCGGTCCTCCACTTTTTCCGCATTATCTGCCGCTTCCTCACAAAGCGCTTCGGAAAAATCTATCCCGATCATATCCTTAAACCCATACCCCGCACCAATGGCCAGTACGCGGCCACGGCCGCAGCCTACATCCAGCAGGGTCGTTTGTTTATCCGCCGGCGTTAGCTGATCAAATAAGGTGGTAGCGCTATAATAGTTTACCGGCTCATAAAAGGAAAAGTGTTTGCGTTCCTGTTCCGGCAAGTGCTCCGGCAAATGGTGAAGGCCAATAGTGCGCACGCCAAACCGCCGCTCACCGCGGATCTCATGCTCAATAATAAAAATAGCTACATCCAGGCCCCAATACCATGCTAAGTAAAAAAAATACAGTACATACCGCATGTGTATAGTTTTATTGTAAGCGCTTATGCCCCACAATGGCCGTTTCATGCATTGGGATCCGGGGCACCGGCTATTGTTTCATAACGGGAAGCTACGTATTGTTTTCGTTATCCGGACGGATGATCATACGAAGCGACTGGTCTTTACTAAAATAAGCCACCGTCCAGTTGGCTAATGTTTTTAAACGGTTACGGTAATTGATCAGCGACATTACATGCACGAACAGCCACATGAAAAACGCGATAATACCTTTGAAATGCAGCACAGGTTTGGGAAGGTCGGCTACTGCCTTGTTCCTGCCTATGATGGCCATAGAGCCTTTGTCGTGGTATTTAAACGGCGTTACTGCGTGGTTCAGCGCCATGGCTTTAAAGTTCTTAGCCAGGTGCTTGCCCTGTTGTATGGCTGTTTGCGCCACCTGCGGATGCCCGTTGGGCCATTGCGGCTCATGCAGCTGTAAGCAGGTATCGCCAATAGCGTAAATATTCGTGGTGCCCTGTACCTTGTTGTATTCATCTGTAAGCATGCGCTTACCGCGCCCATAGCTGGCAGCAGGGATGCCTTCAAACATTTTTGCGGTAACACCGGCCGCCCATATAAGACTTTTGGTTTCAATGGTATCGCCATCGTCCAGGATCACGGTATCATTTACATAATCTTTTACGTGTACGTTTAACCGTATACGTACGCCCATCCTGCGCAGGGCATCATAGGTGCCTTTCTGCGACTGTTTGCTCATGGGCGATAGCAGGCTTTCGCTGCCATCTACCAGGTATATCTCGCCCCGTGTGCCGTGCAGCTCAGGGTAATCTTTCAACACAATGCTGCGGCCCATTTCAGCCAGCATGCCGGATATTTCCACGCCTGTAGGCCCGCCGCCGGCTATTACAAAGGTGAGCAGCCTTTTACGTTCCGCCTCATCTTTGGTAATAATGGCCCTCTCCATTTGCTGCAGCATGCGGTTACGCATGTCAATAGCATCATGCAGGGTTTTCATGGGCATGGCATGCTGCTTTACGTTTTGCATGCCAAAGTAATTGGTTTCCGCACCGGTGGCAAACACCAGGTAGTCATAGATAAGCTCTCCGTTGTTCAGCACCAGCTTATTTTCTTCCGGTACTACCTTTACCACACTGCCCAAACGGAAGTGCAGGTTATTTTTATGATGGAATAATTTACGGAAAGGGTAGCTGATGCTGGCAGGTTCCAGGAAAGCCGTAGCCACCTGGTAGATCAGGGGTGGAAAAAAGTTATAGTTGTTCTTGTCAACCAGCGTAACGGTATAATTCTTATTGCCTCCCAGTGAACGCGCCAGGTTAATGCCTGCAAACCCGCCACCCACTATGATAATGTGCTTCATAAAACCAATTTTTGCTTTGTAATAGATCCATTCGAAAATTAAACCAGCTCTTGCAATTATTGTCGTCTAAAACATTAAATTTAAGGTACTTTCTCTTCATATTAAACCTTACTCACCGGAAATCTCTTTTTTATGGATCAGCGTATCATAAACCTCTTTGATGAATATACCCACAAGCCTTTACGGCGCGATGAATTTATAAACCGCCTTATCCGGCTTACCGGCAGTCTGGCCGCTGCCACCGCGGTTTTACCCCTACTGGAGGTAAACTATGCACAGGCAGCTACGGTACCGGAAAATACTGCCGGCATCCAGGGGCAGGATATTACCTACCCCGGCGATGGCATCACCATGAAAGCTTACCTGGTAAAACCCACCACACTGGCTGCCGGCGCTAAAACCGGGGCGGTGATCGTGATCCATGAGAACAGGGGCTTAAACCCGCACATCCGCGATGTAACGCGGCGGGTGGCGCAGGCGGGATATATTGCCCTGGCGCCGGACGCCCTGTCTGCCACCGGCGGCACCCCGCAGAATGAGGATGAGGCCCGCGACCTCATTGGCAAGCTGGATGCGCAAAAGAACCTGAACAACTACCTGAAAGCCCTGGATTACCTGGGCGGCCTGCCGGAATGTAACGGTAAAATTGGCTGTGTTGGTTTTTGCTGGGGTGGCGCGATGGCCAACCAGCTGGCAGTGAACGCCCCTGCACTGAAAGCTGCGGTAGCCTATTATGGGCGGCAGCCGGATGCAGCCGATGTACCCAAGATCAAAGCAGCCGTGCTATTACACTATGGCGGACTGGATGAGCGCGTAAATGCCGGTATACCGGCCTATGAAGCTGCCCTGAAAGCGGCAGGTGTTAAATACCAGCTGTTTGTATACGAAGGGGCGCAACATGCCTTTAATAACGATACCGCCCCCACGCGGTATAATAAGGAAGCTGCAGATAAAGCCTGGGGAAGAACGTTGCAGTTATTTAGCGAGACGTTACATTGAATAGCAAGGGCTGTCTCATTAAAATGAAACAGCCCTTTAATTTTAGTATATCCGTTACCGTTATGTGCGCCACACCTTTGAGGTGTGGCACACGTTAAATCACATACTCAAATACCTTCTGCACTTTCTTTTCCTCAAACCCATTCTTTTCATAAAAGGCATGCGCTTCTGTTCTTTTTACCTGGCAGCGCACCCGCAGCTTATTGATATTTCTTTCTGCTGCCCACTTTTTAGCTTTCTCCACCAGCTGGCTGCCGACACCTTTACCGCGGGCGCCGGCTGCCACTACCAGGCCGCCTATTTCACAAAAGGGTCCGGTTTCCAAACGCATGGTGTAAAACACGTGGATCCAGCCTACCACCTGGTTGTTCATCACAGCCACGTACGCCATGTCGTAATTACTTTTATCAATCGCTGCAATGTTAGTGATGGTATCCTGTACTGTTAATGGATAACCCAGTTGTATAGAAAGCTCGGTGATCTGCGGGGCCTCTTTCATAGTAGCCGCCCGTATC
>NZ_DATCRF010000435.1:0-3816 GCF_036569125.1 Chitinophaga sp.
GTGTGTTTGGTTATATGCTTTCTTTAAGCGGGGATTATGACCGTACTACTTTAAGCCATCATAAGCTGGCAGGCATTGGCCTGGCGGTGATTGCAGGCCTGCTGTTCTTACTCACAACCCAACGTTTCAAAGCCCTATACACGGTAACGCCTACACTTTTTTCAACCTTGCTGGCAGGCTTGTTTGGTTTAATGGGATATGCAGGTCACCAGGGCGGTAACCTTACACATGGCAGCGATTACCTGACCATGGCAGTATTAACCTACCGGGAACGGCCAAAGCCAACCAGCGTGGAGCAGGCAATGATCTATGAAGATGTGGTGCAGCCCATGCTGATAAAGAAATGCGGGCAATGCCACCAGCCCGGTAAGTTAAAGGGCAACCTCTCCGTACAGAATTTAAAAAGCCTGCTGAAAGGCGGTAAGAACGGCCCTGCAATAGTAGCCGGTAAACCGGATGAAAGTGAATTATACAAACGTATTACCATGGATCCCGCCCATGAAAAATTTATGCCGGCAGATGGTAAGCCGCCGCTGGCAAAAAAAGAGGTGGAGATCATTCACTGGTGGATAGAAAAAGCAATGGCCGCAGAAGGTGCGCAAATAGCGGCGTTAAAAGATAATGCTGCCATAAAACCGAAGATAGCAGCCTGGTTAGGCTTAGATGGCGCCGCTGCACCGGAGGAAGAAAATGCAGCCGGCATTGAACAGCATATTAATCCTGATATACCTGTTGCGGTGGATCCCGGACTGGTAGAGAACCTGCGCCGTAAGGGACTGATGGTGCGCGTTATGTTACAGCACCCCGCCATGCTGGATGTAACCCTGCCCGCAGGCTCCGGCAAAAACATTGCTGATATAAAAGATGACCTGGCAAAAGTGGGAAAGAACATTATTTGGCTGAACCTTTCTGATAACAACTTTTCCGATACAGACCTGGCTTTCCTGGGCCAGCTTACCAACCTGGAAAAATTGCGTCTGGAGAAGAACCCCATTGCAGATGGTATCAGCGATCATTTAGCTGCCTTAAAACACCTGGAAGCAGTGAACCTGAATGAAACCAGGATCAGCGCCGTGTGTGTGAACAAGCTGGAAAAAACGCAGGGTGTTAAAAGAGTGTATAGCTGGAAAACAGCAGCGCCGCAAGCCGCGGATTAAAAAGATAAAAGCACAATAAAAAAAGCGGCTGCGTCATCGCTGACACAGCCGCTTTATGTTGAATATATACGCGTGTAGGGAAAATCTATAGCTCTACTTTCTGCTGCTGATTGGCAATGCGGTAAAGGATCCATCCCATCAGGGCAAAGAACGCAACTGCCAGCACATAGTAACCGCCCTGGCCCAAAGCATGGGTCATACCTTCTTCCAGGTTCAGGCTGGCCATTAAGGGGCCGGTAGCATTCATACCAGATAACACTGCGATCAATACACCCGCTACAGCGCCACCTGCAACCAGGCCGGTAGCAAACAGGTTGCCTTTACCCAATTCCTCTTCTTCCGCAGATACCTGGATGTTCTTCTTTTTCTTCTGATGGTCTACCACACCACGGATAGCGCTACCCAGGAAAATAGGCAGGGTAGTAGACAGGGGCAGGTATGCACCAATTGCAAAAGACAGTGATTTAATACCGCACAATTCCATGGTAATAGCCAGGAATACGCCTACCACTACATACTGCCAATCCAGGCTGGACGACTGGATACCTTTGATCAGTGTAGCCATGAGCGTACTTTGCGGCGCGGGGAAGTAAAGGCTGCCAATCGCATGTGCATCAGGCGCCATACCTTTAGCGATCATATCGGTTGTAGGCTTGTCCAGGAATTTTATTGTTAAACCGATAATGATAGAGGAAACAATAGCGCCGATAAACAATGCTATCTGCTGGTATTTAGGCGTAGCGCCTACAATGTAGCCGGATTTCAGATCCTGCGAAGTACCGCCGGCATTAGCTGCCGCAATACAGATCATACCGCCTACCACCAGCGCCATAGGCTCATACGCCTTACCGCTCCAGCCAATGGCAATAAACACCAGGCAGGTGGCCATAAGTGTGGCAATGGTCATACCGGAAATAGGGTTGTTGGAAGTACCGATCAAACCCACAATGCGGCTGGACACTGTTACGAAGAACGCGCCAAAGATCACCACCAGTAAGCCTATCAGCAATTTCTGGCCAACGGAATTACCCGGCAGCTGCGGCAGAAAAGCCATTAATAATACCAGCAGTATGCTGCCAATGGCCACTATTTTAATATTAAGATCCCTTTCCGTACGCGGTACATCCTTTGTGTTTGCTTCCACACCGTCGCGGCTAAGAGAGCTGATGCTGCCTTTAAAAGATGAAACAATAGTAGGAATGGTTTTGATAAGCGTAATGAAACCGCCGGCTGCCACGGTACCTGCAGCTATTTGCCGTACATAGGCATAATAAATAGCAGAGGAGTAGTTGGCAAAAGTATGGGTGGCAGGGTCCCAGCCTCCTTGTCCGCCCGGTGTGGTAAGGCTGGCCAGGTAGCCCAGCTTCACCAGCTGGGTAGCAATAGCATCTGCCGGTACCAGGGTAGCCAGTAAGGGAATAATGGCCAGCCAGGCCAGTACGCCGCCGCCTACCAGTACGCCGCCAATGCGCGGGCCTATGATGTAACCTATACCCAGGTATTCCGGTGTTATATCCGCACTTACACGGGCAGAAGGTAAGAACCGGTTCACCTGTTTGGTCATATAAAAAGGCGTTTCCGCAATAACGTGCAGGATCTTTTGCAGAATGGCATACACGAAAGCAAAGCCTAATCCGTAAAATGCTGTTTTAGCAAATTCTCCACCTTTCTCACCGGCTATCAGCACATCGCCACAGGCCGTACCTTCCGGGTAGGGCAGGGTGCCATGCTCTTTTACAATAAGGGAGCGCCGTAAGGGGATCATCATGAGCGTACCCAGGATGCCCCCAAAAATGGCCAGGATGAAAATGGTGATGTAATCAAAGTAATTGGCGCTGCTGGGGAGCGACAGGAACAGGAATCCCGGCAGGGTAAAAGCCACGCCGCCTGCAATGGTTTCACCGGCAGACCCCGTGGTTTGAATAATGTTATTTTCCAGGATGGTGGTCTTAAAAAATTTCCGGCCCAGGGTAATGGCAATTACCGCGATGGGGATGGATGCCGTAACGGTCAAACCTGCTTTGAGCGCAAGGTACACCGTAGCGGCGCCGAAAATAATACCAAAAATACAGCCCAGTACAATGGACTTGACGGTGAGCTCCTTCATCTTTATGTCAGGAGCAACAAAGGGTTTAAAGTTAGTATCTGCCATGATTTATTGATGGTGTATGTTTAATAATGTGCAAATATGCGAATGTGCAGGTGTGCAAATGAATTGTGCGGATATAACATGTGCGGCTTTATCATCTGCACATCTGCATATCTGCACATTTGCACATCACCTCACTCCATTCATCCATTTCTTTAACAGGCCGGAGAGCAGGAATAGCAGAATGGCCGCTACCCCGGGCAGTATGGCAAAGAGCATGAAGAACTCGTACAGGTTATGAATGGTAAAACCGGCAAATTGCGGGTAAGCTGATGGCAGCTTCAAGGTTAAAAGCTGTTCTTTCAACTGGCTGGTAACGGCAACAGTGCCGTTCAGGATGCCCTGCAGGTCAATATTGTTCCTGGCAGCTATCTCAAATTTTTCGCCGGTAGGTGGTAACAGGGTGCCCAAAGTGCCGGCCAGCGCATAACCGGAGGCATTGGATAAAAAGAACACGCCCATGAGCAGGGAGGTAAAACGGTGCGGCGCCAGCTTGGATACCAGTGAAAG
>NZ_DATCRF010000436.1:0-16645 GCF_036569125.1 Chitinophaga sp.
TGGCCACTTATTGGCTAATCCTTACAAAATGTCTTTTATAACCAGTCCGGCTGTAAACGTTGGGGCGATAAAAAATAATCGCCCGGAAGAAATGATACATACGGAGGAGACCATGCTGCGCAGGATGGATAAAGTGCTGGCGCTATTCGTTCACCACAATATAAAACACCTGCTGCTTGGCGCCTGGGGTTGCGGTGTATTCCGGAACGACCCGAAAGATATTGCCAGGTATTTTGCACACTACCTGCTAAATGGCGGTAAGTACAGCCAATGTTTTAAATCTGTTGTCTTTGCAGTACTGGACAAAAGTAAAGACGGCAGTAATATAGCGGCATTCAGTGATGCCTTTGCTGAAAAGTAATGGCCAAAGCGATTGCCTAAAGCGTGAAGCCAAATCCTGGCGAAGAAGTTATATTAATACCACTGCCGTTAATCCTCCAATTACCACCGTACAGCAAACCAGGGCCGCCGTTACTAAGATCCCCCGCCGCTTTTGCGCCGCCCAGCCTGCACAATGAAATAATTGCGTATATTTATGGCGTACCCCTTTTACTATCTCAATGGCCACCCCACAACAAATAGCAGCTATAATAAAGCAAATTTCAATGGTTAATGGATAGAAAAATTAAAACAATTAAATTATGCCTAAGTATGTGATCGAGCGCGAAATTCCAGGCGCAGGTAAATTATCCGCAGAACAGTTAAAAGCAGTTTCTCAAACTTCGTGTGGCGTGCTAAACAAAATGGGACCAGAAATCCAATGGGTTCAGAGTTTTGTAACCGCCGACAAGATCTATTGTGTTTACATTGCGCCGAATGCAGACATGATCCGTGAACATGCAAAGCAGGGAGGGTTTCCAGCCAATTCCATCAACGAGGTGGCTACGGTTATTGACCCTACCACTGCAGAATAGTATTCCCCGGAAGTAGCAGCAGGATCTGCTGCTACTTCTTATTTTTATGATATCTCCCGTTAACTCTTTAAGCCTGTACCGCTTTAACCGGGCTTATGCTATGTTGTTTTGTTCAAAACAAACACCGCCTTACATGAACATGCCAATACACCATACACAAACACCGAATGCCCCCACAAAAGCAAATGCAACCGTATTGCCTGCACAGGAACCCGTACAACCCACCAGGCCTGAAATGGGTGTTATGCCATTGTCTATTTCCTGCAAATTAAGCATCGGCGCTACCGACGATCCGTTAGAGCATGAAGCCGATGCCATGGCCAATAAAGTAATGCGCATGCCTGCCACTTCTTTTATTCAACGTAAATGTGCGCATTGCGAAAACGAAGAGCAGGTACAACGCAAGCCCTTAGCTTCTTTTATCCAAAAGAAGGGCAGCGAAGGCGGCACCCAGGCATCCGATGCTGTAAGCAGTAAGATCCAGGCATCAAAAGGAAGTGGCAGCGCTATTGACGATGGCGCCAGAACCTTTATGGAAAACCGCTTTGGCACTGATTTCAGCAGCGTAAAGATCCATACGGATAATGAATCCATACAAATGAACCGCGAATTGCAATCGCAGGCATTTACAGTGGGTAACGATATTTATTTTAACGAAGGCAAATACAATCCTCAATCCGAAAGTGGCAAACAGCTGCTGGCGCATGAGCTCACACATACCGTGCAGCAAAGCGGCGCACCTTCCATTCAGAGGTTTTCTGACGATGATCACCATGTGATAGATGAATCGGCCTTGTCAGGCATTTTTGAGGAAGCTGATATCCGCAACGTTGAAAAAGGCAATAAACAACGGGATTACAGTCAAAGCCCCAATGCTTTGGTAAATGCGCTGCTGCTGGGAGAGTATAACCGCTTCGGAGGCTATAAGGATTATGAGCACTTTGATAATTTTGTATGGGACAGTGAAAAACAACGCTGGATAAGCCGGGACGAGTGGAACAAAATATGGGATGAAAAAAGCCAGCAATGGGTACCCCGGATCTTACCCATCAAAGGTGAACCCACAAAAAAAACACCCATTGAATATATTGAAACGGAATTTCTTGCTGCGGTAGAACAAACGCCTCCATCCGCAGCAGGCTTTACCCGAATCGGCAACGCCTTTCATACCATAGAAGATTTTTTTGCGCATTCCAACTTTGTAGAGCTCACACAGCATGATACTTCTTTTGGTACGGAGCTTACCACAGGCTCTGTTGGAACCAGCGACAATACCTCCCTGTATTCCATAGCATCCCATGTAACCACCGGAACAACGAGTGAATTTTACGATGATAAGTTTAAAAAAGACCAGGCAGCATCTTCCGCCACTTCGCATGCCAAAATAGCCAAGGACTATCCCTCTAACAAAAACCACCAGCTGGCCATTTTGTTAGCTTCCCTTGTGATCCGGGAAACCGCTATCAGCCTGAAGAACATCTTCCTGTTAAAAACCAAAGCTGAACGCGAGAAAGCAATTAAAGACGTTGTAATGAAACGTTTAATCTCCTATCTGCGCCCGCCTTCTGATAAAGACAAATGGTGGGAACGGTTAATTGATAAAGGAGGCAAAGCAATGGGAGAAACCAATAAGGAAAAACGGGATGAAACTATTGTAACGGTGAATCAATCCCCCTTTAGCCCGTTAAGAGGCCTTGAGGCCAACCGGTTTGGCGATGTACGCGGATTGGGATATGGCAACCTGTTAATGCCTGATACCTTCCGCTTCCTTGGTAAAATAGGATCCGGCAACCTGCTTTCTATTACGGCAGATGATCTGCCCATACCGTCCGTATCTTTCCCGATAGGCAGCGGTAATCAAACGTTTATAACGATCGGGAAAATATATAATTTCCCCGGGCTGGGCAGCATCGTCAATCAACCGCCTGACGGCACAAGCCAGTCCAGGGTATTGCCCGACCCGCCCCGTATAAACCAGGATCAGCCGGTAAGGCCTTTCATTGGTATTTCTATTGAGGGCAGAACGGATTTTCTTTCAGGGAAATAATAGGTATCCAATTATTATAATGGAAAAAATTCTACAAAAACCCTGTTATAATGGAAAATAACGGCCAGCTAATGCTCCATAAACCCTACATCATCCAAAATAATCACGCCTGCTTTCGACTGGTCAAAGATCAGCTGAATGCTGCGCAGCTTATTCATTACAAAAGCAGGATTTTTCTTCTGCAATGCATCCAGGTTAAAATAAAAGAAATCAGGAATAGATTCTGCATCATCATTAGACGTTAGAAAAGCGTATTTCGCAAGGTTCTTCTTTATCTGCGGCTGCAGCGGCATGCACTCACTTAACAGAAAGCGGATATGGGCTCCCTGCTGGTCTGTTAATTCCAGGGTAAAGTCAACCGGCTTTTTTTCGTTGTCCTTCTTATCTTCTTTAGCGGCTTTTTTCTCTTTCTTTTTTTCTGCTTTGCTCTTCCTGCCTTTCTCAACGTGGAGGGAGCTTTCGTCGCTTTCTGCCAGGCTAAATACCAGCGAGCGGCCATCCAGCTTTAACCCTGCGCTATCCGGCAAGGTGAAGGTGTATTTACCTACCAGTGAATCCACCTCTTCCCTGTTCCATCCTATATAGGCGGCACGGGAAATATGATCGCCCCACATGAGCTTATGCTGCGCTTCCCGCCAAACGCTCAGGTGTGCCGATGATATGGAAACGCCTGGCCGGGTGGCTGTTTGCAGGTTCAGGTCTTCTTCATACCGCGCTATGTAAGTAGTGCGGCTGCTCTCAAACTGGTTGAAATAAATTTGTTTGGGCAGCCATTGGCGGCCATAACGGTAATCCATAAACAGGGGCTTGTAAACACTGTCTCCTTTCAGGTTCAGATCCAGGAAAGCGCTGATGTACACCTTTGCTATTTGCTCCTGGTCTTTGGCCGGCATCAGGTTGGTCATGTTAAAGCGGTTAATATAAGGGCTGCTGCCATCGTACTTTCCCCAGGAGGTATTGAACTGGCCATGGTTGGCGTGGTGCACATATAAACCGGCCTTAATACCGTTGAATGAAGGTGAATATTCAATGCGCTTAAAAGGGCTTAAGCCCCCGTAAGATTGCATGTCCATATCATGCGTTCCCTGTATCACAAAATAGTTGATGTCTTTCAGCGGGGCCAGTATAGCAGCGGGTTTATATTGCCCGTCAACCGGGGCAATGGCTACATAGGCTTTGATGTTGAAATTAAAATTGAACACTTCATTTGCATTATCCGGAAAGCTGGGCAGGGTGTTGAATAAGGCGGCGTGTGACATAGCCTCTCCTCCCCTTGAATGGCCCATGAGGGCAATGTGATCCATATCTACAAGATGATAAAAGGGATTCGTTGGATCCTGGTTCCACTTTCTCCAAAGCTCCAGGTGTTTCAGCATCATCCATCCTCTTACGCCATTTTCTTCTTTCAAGCCTCCGCCCGGCAGGTCTGTAAAGCTGGAGTTAAGAAAATTCTCATCCACCGAAGCCACTATATATCCCCTGCTGGCCAGCAGCTCACCCAGGTAATCATACCCACCTTCCGACCAGTCCTGGGCAAGATGATTCCCATGCACTACCAGCACCAGCGGGGCAGGCGCTTTCAGATCTTTGGGGTACCATACCATAGCGTTCAAAGGCAGCTCTGTTTGATCAAAGCCAAAGTACCAGGTACGCAGCTTACCGGATAAGCCATCCCAGGATTTAAGCAGGAAGCTGGCATCCACTGAAGGCGTTTTTATTTTTACATCCTTCCCATATATTTTACGGCGCTTGTCTTTCCCCGACCCATAGGTGAGGAATGATACTGCATGGCTGCCGGGCTTAGACGGATCGGCAGCCTGAATTGGCTCCGGTAAATGAGCCAGCGTCTTATAATCTTTTATAGGTTTAACCCGTGTGCCGGGATATAAGAAAATATACAGGCTTATGGCGATGCCCAGTACACCTATGGCCAGCGAAACCAGGGTAATGATCCGCTGCTTTTTAGGCCATGCCGCTCCCCGGTGGGCTTTCAAGGCATACAATGCTCCAAAGGTCAAAGCCGGGAAAATGATCAGGATGGAGATCAGGATCCAGCCATACTCCCCGCTGAGCCGGAAGAAAAACAGCAGGCTCAAAACAACCAGCGCTACTGCTGTTCTGAAATTGCGCGGTGTTTTGGCTACCAGCCGCACCAGCTGCCCAACCAGCCAGGCTGCTGCCACGGCTATCAGCAGGTAGCATAAAACACTTACCAGGTAATAGCCAAAGCTAACGCCCTTTAAAAAAGTATCTGCCATTGAAAGAACAAAAAAGAGCAGGGCGGCTATAAAAACACCGGTACCGGCGGCTTTCAGGCTTGCCTGGCCGGGCGTAAGCGTAAGAATAATAGACCTGATACGGTTCTTAATGCGGTTGCCAATGGAAGTGCTGTTTTTTTGCATGCGGATGGGTTTGTTACGTACAAAAGTATATAGGTGATCAAGATAAAAATTGTATGTATTTAGCCTGTGAAGGCCAACACTAAGGGGTGCTTAGCCGGGCAATGTTCTTTGCTATCATCGCTTTATCCGATGCGGAAGCCGCCAGCTCCAATGCCTTTTCAAAATGTTGTAATGCCTGCTTATTATCAATATCCGTATAAAGGTTCCCCAATAATGAATAATAAAAATGGTTACTGGTAAGCCCCAGCTTTTCCGCTTCAATAATGGCGGCCTGTTTCCCTTTTACCTTGCTTAAGGCATACGTTCTGTTAAGTGCAGCAATGGGAGAATATTGCAGGATAAGCAGGTTATTATACAGCTGCAGAATGCCTTCCCATTTTTCAGTGCTGTCTTCCTTAAAGGTATGCCAATAAGCAATACCTGCTTCCAGGTGATACTTTGTTAACACCTCTAACGAAGACGCCTGGTGCAGAAAATACCGGCCTTTGGCAATGAGCTCCTGGTTCCAGCGCGCCGGATCCTGGTCCTGGTAAAGGATGGCCTCTCCCTCTTCATTCATCCGGGCATCAAAGCGCGAAGTGTGAAAACACATCAGGGCCATCAAGGCATTTACAGCCGGCGTATTGGTATTTGTATTTTCAATCAGCAGGTAGGTTAGCCGCATTGCTTCTGCGCAAAGGTCTTTGCGTAAGGTGATATTCTTTGAAGTTGAATAATAACCTTCTGAAAACAGCAGGTAAATGGTGGTGAGCACCATTTCCAACCGGGTGTTGATCTCTGCCAGGCCGGGTGTTTCAATTTTGATCTTTGCTTCTTTCAGCTTTTCCTTGGCCCGGTTTATCCGCTTATACACTACCTCTTTGTTAGTTAAAAAGGCATCTGCTATTTCCTGGATGCCAAAACCGCATAACAGGTTTAGGGCAAGCGCAATCTGCGCCTCAGCTGCAATAACAGGGTTGCATACGGTAAAGATCATACCCAGCTGGCTGTCGGTAATGTTTTTGGGCGAGAGGTCAATTTCAATTTCGCTGCCGGTTTCCAGGCTTGCGCTGTATTTTAATTCCGCTGAAAGCTTTTGTTCAAACAGGGAGTTGCGCTTTAAATAATTCTTTGTTTTGTTCTTTGCCACAGTATAAAGCCATGCCGTGGGATTATCCGGGATGCCGTGCAGGCTCCATGATTCTGTTGCAGCAAGGAATGTATCGCTGACAATATCTTCTGCTATTTCAATATGTTCAATGCCAAACAGGTAACAGAGCACCGAAACGATCTTCTGGTACTCTGTTCTGAATAAATTCGGGATGAGCTGATTTCCGTTCATAGAAAAAAATGCCCTTGTAAATTACAAAGGCATTTTCAGAAAACAATCTGTGCTACTCGATGGGGCTGGCCATCCGTACCTCTACATTACCTCCTAACAGCAGAATGGGGCAGCCCTGCGCAATTTCGCAGGCTTCTTCATAATCCGCCGCTTTTATGATCGCTAATCCGCCTATTGATTCTTTGATCTCAACATAAGGCCCGTTGGTGACCACCTTATTAGATGTTACCACCTTCCCTTTACCATCCCATCTTTGCAGGGGCCTGGCCAGCTTGTCCTGGGCAGCAATTCCGCCGAACCAGTCTTGCCAAAGCTTCAGGGAAGCCTGCAGCTCATCGGGTGATGGCTGCGCTTCCTTATTCGTGAAATCTCTGCGGAATATTAACAGGAACTCGTTCATTTTATTTGTTGTTTGGCGTTATTAAAATTGCTACAATTTAGTAAATGATCTGTAAGGTTCTATACCTAAAAGCGGCGGTACGATCAACCGAACTGCCCTACCCGGTAGCCGCCCGGCGTAGTGGGAAATGCCAGGTTAAAACGGTTCCAGGCATTGATGTTAGTAACGGCGAGCGTAAGATCGATCAGCTCTTCTTCTGAGAATTGCTGTATGGCATCATTATAAACATCATCCGGTACATGGCCGGCGGTAACGGCTTCTGCCCAGGCTAATGCAGCCCTTTCCCGGTCATTATAATAAGGCGTTTCGCGCCAGGCGCTTAAACCATACAGGCGCTGCTCCGTTTCGCCATGGGCCCTTGCATCTTTTGAATGCATATCCAGGCAATAGGCGCAGCCATTGATCTGGGATACCCTGAAATCAACCAGCTCCCGTAAGGAAAGCTCCAGGGATGATTTTTTCAGGTAACTGCCGGTGGCAAAAAGTGTTTTAAGGGCATTTTGTCCTTTCTGGTGAAGATTCAAACGTTGATTCATTGCTTTAATTTTTATGTTGTTAAAGCAGAATGACAACTGAACTTCCCGGATTGGACAAAAAAGGAAATATTTTTTTTAAAAATTTTTATCCCACCAAAATCTCCCCTTCCACATTGACCTGCTTTAAAAAATACTCGTCGTGCGATACTACCAGCAGTGTGCCTTTATATTCATTAATGGCATTGGTTAAGATCTCTATGTTCTGAATGTCCAGGTTATTGGTGGGCTCATCTAATATGATCATATCCGGCGCCTGGTTACGGATGGTTAGGGCGCAAAGCATTAACCGCATTTTTTCTCCGCCGCTCAGCGCGCTGCAGGGTTTGTCCCAGTATTCTTTTGTAAACAGGAAACGGTTTAAGCGGGTTTTTACCTCATGCTCCTGCAGGGCGCCGGTATTGGCCTGCTGCGCCTGTTCATATACGCTGAGCTGATCATTGATGCCTGAATAATCCTGGTCAATATAAATAGCTTTTACGCCGGCCCTGTCCAGGGCGCCTGAGCGGGGCTGCAGCTGCCCTAAGATCATTTTTATTAAGGTGGTTTTGCCGGAGCCGTTGCCGCCTTTAATGGCTAAACGCTCACCGCTTTTTACCTGGAAGCTAAGGCCGGGTTGCCAAAGCTGCCCCTCGCCATATCCAAAATTAATTTCCTTTGCAGTAACAAGGATCTTTCCCTTATGCAGAGCGGAATTGTCGAGGTCCAGCTTCATTTTTTCTGTACCGGGCAGCTCTTTCCGCAGCTGATCCAGCTCCTGCGCAATGGCATCTACTTTCTCCGCATGAACGCCTTTTAAACGTGCCGTGCTTTTTTCGGCATTGTTCTTAAAGGTATTCATGGAAATGGTGGGCAGGCCTGCTTTTTCCTGTTTCTTTTTTCCCCGGGCATCCAGCTTTTGCTGCCGTTCCAGCGATTCTCTTTCTGTTTCTTTTGCCTTGCGCAGCGCTTTTTCCCTGCTTTTAAGATCCTGGTCCAGCGCATCCTTCTCTGCCATTTTCTGTGCCGCGTAAAAATCATAATTACCGCCGTAGACCGTGATACCACGCTTGCTGAGCTCATAAACGGTATGCAGGAGGTTTAATAAAGTTCTGTCGTGGCTTACCACTACCAGGGTGTTGTTGGTAGTTTGTATATAGTTATAAAGGATGTTCCGGCTAAGGGAATCCAGGTGGTTGCTGGGCTCATCCAATAAAACTATTTCCGGGCGGTGGATCATAATACCTGCCAGGAACACCCTTGTTTTTTGCCCGCCGCTGAGGGTGCCCATTTTTTGGCTAAGGTCCAGCCCGTTCAGCTTCCAGTGCATGAAGGCCTCCTGGCAGCGTTCTTCAATCGCCCAGTCATCATCCAGCAAGGCCATGTTCTGCTCTGTTACATGGCCATCCAGGATCTCTTTTAATGCCTGCAGCTTATGCTGCACCTGCAGGGCCGCTGCAATGCTAAGATCGTTGTACTGACCGAACAGCTGTGGTAAATAGTAAGGCTTGCTGCCTGTTTTCACCAGGCCGCCGGAAGGCTGCAGATTACCGGACAGGATCTTTAACAGGGTAGATTTTCCTGCGCCGTTATTGCCTATTAATGCAATTTTATCGTGTTTGTTGATAACGAGATCTATACCAGTAAATAATAGATCCCGGTTGGGATGTGTGTAGGTAATACCTTGCAGCATTATCATGATTCCTTTCTTTAAAAAGTAAATAATCACCAGGGCCATAGCGGCCGGTGCTGTTTATTTATTAAAAGAAAGTGAATCTCACATTAAGGTATTGTTTTGATCAGAGAGGCAAAGTTAATAAAAAAAATGTTTCAGACTGTTCAAAGGAAACAGCCTGAAACTAAGAATTTAGCGGTATCTATAACACAGGATGCGCAGGCTCCTGCTGCCTTTTTCCCAACAAATACGGGTTTCTGTATTTTTCTATGAATTGTTTTTTAGCATCCCGGCAGGAAGATACTGCGCCGATGAGCTTTAAGGTTTTTATATAGTACCATGCCAGGTCTATCTGGCCGGGTAAGAAACCGGAGCGGGCACTGGCGGGGTACAGGTGGTGGTTATTATGCCACTCCCCTGCAACGATACCGGGCCACCACTGGTTAATGGATTTATCATCTGCATTAAAATCGGTTCCAACCACTTGTTTGTTCTCTCCTTTACCATGGCCTTCGTAGTTAAAGGTCCTTACACCTACTGCCCATACAAAAGTGCCGGTCAATAAGGCTGCTACCAGGTAAAAACCGCCGATCAGGTAAAACACTGTGAACCAGAAGATCCAGCTGGCCACCGTAGCCATCACTGTTCTCAGCGGCGAGGCAACAGAGCCCCATTTTAGATACTGCTGATAGGAATTGGCTTTTACGCCTGTATGTGAAAGCATTTTTGCGGTGCGTGCATAATCCTCTTCATTCAGGTTCTTTGCAATGGGCTGATGATTCACATCTGCCAGGAAACAGTACAAAAAACCGCCTTCTGCATTATAAGGATCACCAGGTTTATCAGACAAAGAATGGTGCACATGGTGCGATACCACATACAGCTCTTCCGGTATCATCTTAACAACCAGGTTTGCTGTTACAAACCGCCAGAAATTATTACGGAAAGTATAGGCCTGGTGCGTACAATAACGGTGGTACCAGATGGTGCCATGCGTGCCCATGAATACCATTCCATATACAAATGCTGCAGCCAGGTACCATGGATTGAAATCATTTATTTCCATGGCAATAAAAATAAACAGGAAAGGCATCAGCGACAGCGTACATAACCAGGAGAAAAACGGCATCCAGTTCTTGGCAGAGGCAAAAATATTGAGCCTGCTAAAGAACTGGGCAAACATTTGCCTGTGAGTGGGTTTGTATAAAGATCCCTGGCTGTTTTTCCAGCCATAATCCGGCGCCTCAAGCACATTCTCTATAAATGACATATATGGAATAGTTTTAATAAATTTTAATCCGTGATTGCCTTCTGGATCGTTAAACAAATTTTTCACATGGATGGTGTGGTGTGAAAGCTGGCCCCGAGACATTAATTGCTGTTAAAAATGGAATGCCCAGGTGCTAAAAGGTGAGACGATGATTGTTACCGTAACAGTTAAAAAGTAAATCCAAGTGTTGCAGGTTGCTATCAAAAGAATCAGGCACGAATATATAAAATATATTGCAAATATTTTGTTAAAGTTATAAATTGAAATACAATAAGTTGTGCATTGGGGTAAGATGCCTATATTTGCAACACTTATATTCCTCTTTTCACATACCTTGAATTGCGGCATTTAATCTACGTGGAGAAAAGATCATAAGCCCAGGCATGTATAGCCGTCTTTAGCTGCTCATTGTTGGACAATACCGATGGCTATTAATCAGCTAACCTGAACAGTACAATCTATGCAACGCTCCATTATTACCGGCACGGGCGCCTACATCCCGTCTGTTATTAAGAATAATAAAGATTTTGAACCCGGCAGTTTTTATACGGACAAACATGAGCTGATCGATCAGCCTTCGCCACAGATCATCAGAAAATTCCAGCAAATAACGGGGATCAATGAACGCCGTTATGCGGCGGAGGGTATTAATGCCTCTGACATGGCTACCCATGCAGGCCGGCTGGCCATTGAAGGCAGCGGTATAGCGCCTGAATCTCTTGACCAGATCATTGTAGCGCATAACTATGGCGATGTTAATAATGGCACTTCGCAAACAGATGCAGTGCCCTCGATAGCATCCAGGGTAAAACATAATCTTGGGATCCGCAATCCTAACTGTATTGCCTACGATCTTTTATTCGGCTGCCCGGGCTGGCTGCAGGGGGTAATACAGGCCGACATTAGCCTGCGGGCAGGTGCGGCAAAAAAGTGCCTGGTAATTGGTACGGAAACTGTTTCGCGGATGATAGACCGTTATGACCGCGACAGTATGATCTTTTCCGATGGGGCAGGCGCCTGCGTTATTGAACAGCAGGAAACCGGCCCTGCCGGCGCCGGTATACTGGCTACCAGCAGCCGGTCTGACTGTTTTGATGAGCTGGAGTATATTAATTTTGGCAGCTCGTATTTCCCGGATGCGGATAGCCATACCCGTTATGTTAAAATGAAAGGCCGCAAAGTGTATGAGTATGCGCTGCGTCATGTGCCGGAGGCCATGAAGGAGTGCCTGGATAAAAGCGGTATACCTATTGACGGGTTAAAGAAAATATTCATCCACCAGGCCAATGAAAAAATGGACGAGGCGATTGTAAAGGCTTTTTACGGGCTGTATGGCATAGAACAGGCGCCGGAATATATTATGCCGATGACCATTCAATGGCTGGGCAACAGCTCCGTAGCTACCATTCCTACCTTATATGACCTGGTGCTCAGGGGCCAGTTAGACCACCATACGTTAAATACAGGAGATGTAATATTGTTTGCGTCTGTTGGCGCGGGGATGAATATTAATGCAGTGTGTTACCGGTATACGGCGTAGGGGTTAATAAAAGAATTGCTCGGATATGATCTGACCATCCTTCACTTCATAGAGCATGACCTCGTTGATCTGGATCCTGCCGTAGCCCTGTACGGTAATATCCATATCCCTTCCAACTGCAAAATGATTGCCGCCCACCACCGGTGCGGTTGTAGAAGCGCTGTGAACCGCTTCGATCCGTTTTACAAAGTCTTCGCCCTTTTTGCGAACGTCCGCCTTACCTTCTGCATATCCAAAATACGGAGAGCCGGCAGGATCTGTGCTGGTAACATTTTCGGTAAAGAATTCGTCCTGGATCTCAAACCATTTTTCCTGCTGGGCCAGTTCATTGAACCGTGCTGCAACCTGCTGCGTGGTGAATGTTTTTGCGTTTTGCATTGTTCGTGTTTTTTTATGTGATTGATGAGATGATTAAGCGGGTTGTCCTGTTCCGGTTTCGCAATACGATTTTAAGCTTTTCATAAATGAAGCCCAGTCATAATTACAGGCAGCAAATGTATCTGTAACTGCCTTCCAATTTCCATGGGTGAACCGTAATAACGTATTCCCGTTCTTTTCTTCCAGGTCGAAGGAGATGCCGGTGCTGATCCATTCCTCAATTGAATTAATGCATTCCCATGCTGCCCTTTTGTTGGCAACAAGGTCAGTTACCTTCATTTCGTTATAGTATTTTCCAAAGATGAAGATATTCACAAAGCCTGCTTCCGGTTTGGCGGTTGTATCCTTACACCACCATGCTTCAAGACCTTCCTGTGTGGTAACGGCCTGGTAAACTTTTTCGGGGGTAGTTTTTATCACTACATTGTGTCTGATGTCTGCCATAGTTTTAATGTTTATGCAACAAAACTACTGTCTAAATATTACTTCGGGGATGTACCATTTAGACAATATGGGGGATGGATTTGGACAGGGCGATTTCATCTTATCGAGCAACCGGTTTTATGAAGGATCCCGAAAGGTTCGCTGAAATGGCTTAATTTCCGGGTATGATCTACACTGCAGAAACAACTATTCCTAAATATGCTTTTGAGCCGGATAGCGCTACGGGGAACAAGTTTTTCCGGATTAATAAAAACGACAGTGTATTGTATTACCGGCGTTCCGACTTCCTGGTGCCGCACCGGAAAGACTATTACTTTTTTGCTTTTGTAAAAAAGGGCAGCAGCCGGCACTGGATAGACATGACCCCTTATACCTTAAAGGATAATACCTTTTACTTTACGGTGCCTTACCAGGTACATTTAAAGGAAGAAACCGCGGCCCTTACCGGCGCTACGCTTAGCTTTACCCGGGATTTCCTGGCTACCGATGAAAACGATTTCCTTAAAAACCTGCCTATTATCCAGAATCCTTACAACGGCCATGAGCTGAAGCTGAATGAGCAGGACCTGGCTTTTGTGGAGGATATACTGGAGAAGATCTATGCTGAGTACCACGCCAAACATGAGTGGCAGCATACGATGCTGCTAAGCTATACCAAGGTGCTGCTGATCTATTTAAGCCGCCTGTATATGGAACAGTTCAGCGAGGTAAACCAGCTACCAGAGCGGCTGCTGTTAAAGAAATATCTTTCACACATTGAAGCATCCTATACCCGTTTGCACGAAGTAGCCGCCTATGCGCAGCTGATGAACATTTCTGCCGGGCATTTAAGCGAGGTGGTAAAGGAGCAAAGCGGCAAACCTGCTATTGTACATATCCATGAACGTTTAATACTGGAAGCCAAACGGCTGTTGTACCATACCGATCAGTCCATTAAAGAGATTGCCTTTAACCTTGGGTTTGAGGAGGCGTCTTACTTCAATAAATTCTTCAAAAGGCTTACCCAGCAAACGCCGTTACAGTACCGGAGCGCTATCCGTGAAATTTACCATTGAAACCATTCGAAGTGCAGTTTTAGGATTACAGGCAGGAATAACTTTGCCCTGTAAATAAAAAACAGATGAAACCGAGCACAAGACATTTTCTCACACAGGGGCATGTTGATGCGAGGTTCTATCTGACCCGTAAAAAATTCAATATTAACAGATGAAAACAGCACTTATAACAGGCGCAAACAAAAGCATTGGTTTTGAAACCGCCAGGCAATTGGCTTCACAAGGTTATTTTATTTTCCTGGGCAGCAGGGATCTTAAAAATGGAGAGCAGGCAGTAGCCCGGCTGAAAGCAGAAGGGTTTGACCAGATCACGCTTGTTCAGCTAAACGTAGCTGATCCGGCATCTGTAAAAGCGGCCAGGGAGCAGGTAGGAAAACAAACTGCTTCACTGGACCTGCTGGTTAATAACGCCGGCATTAGCGGAGGCTTTCCGCAAGCGCCTTCCACAACAGATGTAGCCACTATCCGCGAAGTTTTTGACACCAACTTTTTTGGCGCCATTAACGTTACACAGGTTTTCCTGGACCTGTTGAAAAAGTCCGCTGCCCAGCGTATTGTGAATGTAACGTCCGGGTTAGGATCGCTTACCTTACACAGCGACCCTAACTGGAAATATTATGCAATAAAAGGCGGTGCTTACGGCCCTTCCAAAACAGCCCTGAACGCGTATACCGTTGCCCTGGCCTATGAGCTGCGCGATACTGCCTTCAAAGTAAATGCAGTGGACCCGGGCCATACGGGTACTGACTTTAATAACCACCGCGGCCCTGGCAGCGTGGAGGACGCTGCAAAGATCATTGTAAAATATGCTTTACTTGATGCAGATGGCCCTACCGGAAAATACTTCAGCAATGATATGGATGGTGAAGGGGATGAAAGTCCCTGGTGAGCAAATGGCGGCTCACTTATCCAGCTGGATCCACACCGGCGCATGATCGCTTGATTTCTCCCAGCCGCGTACATCTTTATCAACACCGGCGGCTTTCAGGCGCTTTTCCAGGTGCGGACTTAGCAGAAAATGATCAATGCGCAAACCGGCATTGCGGGTATATGCCTGGCGGAAATAATCCCAGAAGGTGTAGATCTTTTCGTTGGGATACAGCTTTCGTATAGCATCCGTCCAGCCCTGTGCTACCAGGTTCTTAAATGCATCGCGCACTTCCGGCAGGAACAAGGCATCATTCACCCAGCTTTCAGGCTTATACACATCCAGCTCAGTGGGCATTACATTATAATCACCTGTCAACACTACCGGTATATCCTGCGCCAGCAGGTCCTTTGCATGCGCGTGCAGGCGTTTGAACCAGCTTAGCTTATAGTCTAACTTAGGGCCTGGCGCAGGGTTGCCGTTTGGTAAATACAAACAGCCTATTAAGATGCCGTTGATAGTGGCTTCTATATAACGGCTATTTACATCGTCCGGGTCGCCGGGCAGCGCCCGCCGTAGCTCCTGGGGCTTTCCAATTTTTGAAAGGATGGCTACACCGTTCCAGCTTTTTTGTCCGTGCCAGATGGCTTCATAACCGGCGTCTGTAATCGCCTGCTCCGGGAATTTTTCCTGCGGGGCTTTCAGCTCCTGTAAACAGGCCACATCAGGTGCGGTTTCTTTCAACCAGCGCAGCAGAACGGGTAAGCGGCCGTTGACACCATTAACGTTATAGGTAGCTATTTTCATGATGATGGATGGGATTTATGTGTGGATCAAATGCTTCGAATTTCGTGCCATTGGGTTATAAGGTTCAGAAGGTTAGAGCATTACTTTCTAAAAAATTTAATCTGTTCCATTCTTACCTGCGCCTGCTCATAACTAAATTCATCTTTACTTAATGTTTCCACGCATTGATAATTACCATAACGCATACTCCTTATATTTGGGCCCGGTGATAACAAATTAAATTCATTACAATTTGAACATTTTACGATAAGCCAGAATCCATCGGGAATACCTTCCTCTTTTTGCAATATGGTGATATCCAATGCCTGGTTACAACTACTGCATGACTGACTGATAGTATCTATTACTTTTTCCGGCCGCAGGAACCTGGCTACTTTTACAATCGTGGCCAGCACACTACCATATAACCAGCTGTTCAGGTAGTGTTTAATATCCACATTGACAATGGTCGCCAGCTCATCAAAAAGGTCACAAATAAATCCCCTCTCCTCTGTATCGTAATCAGGCTTATGAAATGCATACAGCGCAGATCTTAACATACGCTTTAGTTGCCTGTTGGTGGCGCCATTATTTATCCCTGCAATTAGCCTATCTGCACATTCATTAAATTGATTGGTCAGCGCCTGGCATAATTCATCTCCTGAGGGGTTTAGTCCTCTTTCATTCCATGCAGCTGCTGAAAATTTATCGCGCTGTTTAAATGCAATCAGCTGCGCCAGCTGGTTTTGAGTAACTTCCATATTTAATACAGAGGATCTTGTATGTATTTATTCTAAACTTACAACATTATCGCCTTCCCTTCTACCGGTTCCGATAACACGCTGTAAGTGATCGTTTCCCCGTACGCTCCAAATTTATCCAGGATCACATCCAGCTCGCCTCTTGTGCTTACCGTTACACTTACAAAGAAACAATACTCCCCGGTTACGCGCACCATATCCGTTATACCGGCTATTTTTTCTGTTGCTTTTAAAAATGTATCCGTGTAGGCGTGCGGCAGCTTTACACCTAT
>NZ_DATCRF010000437.1:0-5198 GCF_036569125.1 Chitinophaga sp.
GATGTGCACCGTTTTCTGGAAGATACCACTTTAAGCGTGCATACCACTACCGGCCAGCATCAGGCGTATGGCATTCATTTGCTTACCTTCCATGCTGCCAAAGGCCTGGAGTTCCCGGTAGTATTTATTGCCGGAGCAGAAAACGGGATCACACCTTCCGGCAGACAGGCCGCCGATATGGAGGAGGAACGCCGCCTGTTTTATGTAGCGGTTACAAGGGCTAAGGAAGAGCTGCATATAACGCATGCGGCTACACGTATTTTATATGGGAAGGAACAGGAGCAGGAAATTTCTCCCTTTGTAAATGATATTTCCGGCGAGCTGCGTGAGGCAGTAAAAGCTGCGGCTAAAAAAGAAAAAAGCAAAACCGGCGAAGACCAGCTTTCACTGTTCTAGGCCGGTTTGCCCTGATAGATTATAAGCAATTCTTAAATAGACTTCAGGAAACGTACCAGCGCATCCCGCTCTGTTTTACTGAGGGATGCAAACTGCTGGCGGCTTTTTAATGCTTCTCCGCCATGCCATAAAATGGCTTCTTCCAGCGTACGCGCACGGCCATCATGCAGGTAAAAAGGCGTACCGTTTGTTTTTTCAAACAGGCCAATACCCCACAAGGCCGGTGTTTTCCATTCATTCCCGTTTGCCGTATAGTCCTGGCGGCCATCACCGAGGTCCGGGCCCAGATCATGCAGCAGCAGATCGGTGTAGGGATGTATGCGCTGGTTGCTTAATTGCTTAAAGCGTACATCCACACCCGTTTGTACGGTAGGCTTGTGGCAGCTGGTACAACCTGTTTGTGCAAACAGTTTTTCGCCTTGTTGTACCTGCGGGTCTGTTACACTTCTGCGGGCCGGCACGGCCAGGCTTTGTATGTAAAATGCAGTAGCGTTTAAAATAGAATCCGGCAGCTCGGGATCATCCTTTAACCCATCGGCCGGTGGTTGCCCAAAAGAGCTTTCCTGCGGAAATACAGTGCTGGTAATCCCCATATCCTGCTGGTAGGCGGCCGCCACCTGGGTAAGAATAGTGGCGGTGTTGGCCTTCATTCCAAAACGGCCCAGCATCATTTTTTTATTCACCGGGTCCCAGGTATAGTTGGGCCGTCCGCTGATGCCATCGCCATCTGCATCGCCTTCATCTGCAAAACCCAGCACTGTGGATTCAGGGATGTTCTGCAACAATCCTAAGCCAAAAAAGGGCGGCGCCATACGAGCCGACATAAATACGCCGGCAGGCAATGGAATGTAAGGATTCAGTATTGTGTACCAGGGTTTGCGCAGTGTTACAATAGTGCCATCCGGGTAAGTAAAGGGCTGGTCGGTGTAGGTGGTGCCTACCTTTGCTTCAGGCTGTTTGCCAAAAATGGCCACGTCCTGCAGCTGCAGGCCAAAGCCGGGCACCGGCAGGGGGCCGCCATGTTCGTCGGTACCGGGCATGCTTAAACGCACCAGCATGGAGGAGCTTACCAAACCCGTAGTAGGATTGCCTTTCCCGTCGTTATGATGGCAGCTCACGCAGCTCACATTATTAAAAATGGGGCCTAAGCCGCTGTTGATGGGCGCCGGCGCGGTTACAAAAGTTTGCTCCACGGCGTGGTCGCCCAGCTCATGTGCATGCTGATCATTGGCATTCATGCCATCCATCATATGCCCAAAGGCTTTGCTGGTTTCATCAAACGCGGTGGCAGCGCCTCCGCTCAGGCGGATGTCATATTCACTGTCCTCAAAAGTGGCCGGCTTGCTGCACATCATTACCATGAAGGGCAGGGTAAGCAATGCCGCCATTATGTATATCTTCCTTATCTGCATGTGGTGTATAATAGCTACCGCCTTAGTCGGTAATGTTGGTAATGATGAAAGGCTTCAGCTTTTCTTCCAGTGTTGCTTTCAGATCATTAATGGCATTCATGGTATTCTGGCATTGTACTTTCTGGGTCAGGATGGCCTGCTCATAAGGTACGGTAATGCTGTTGAATGAGGTGATAGCTGCCTGGAACTTCTGCTGGATCTCATTATCCAGGGAAATGTTCTTCATAGCCACCAGCTTGTTTAAACCGGTACCTTCATTACCCAGGAATTTGCAGGTGTATACGTTATATGCGCCGGTAATGTTGTTCTTAAAGTCAGTGGCGGAGTTGCCGCTGAAAGGTGATTCCACGATCTGCGGGTCCTGCGCATCAAAGGGCTCTTTCATTTTGCCGCTGCCTACTTCGTCGCAAATGCCTATCAGGCCATCTACAATGGCAATGTATGCTTCCTGCTTTTTAGCAAATACGGTGCTGCCGCTGCCGGCGGTTTGTACTTTGCTGGCATAGTTGCCGCCTTCCGGCGCCCAGCTGGTATACAGTGCCGTACAAATATTCTTCAGGTCAAGGGAAAGGCTGGTGATGTATTGTTTCTGACGGGCCGTAATGGAAGCTGCAGTGCGCTTACCGTCTTTACCCCACAGCACATATTCTATCGGGTGGTAACCTCTCAGGGAAAGGGTGCTCAGGTTCTCAATGTCTGTAAGCTGCAACGCATTGCTGCTGGCCAGCAGGGAATCCATCTGCACATAATCCACCGGCCAGGTGTCCATGTTGGGATCGTAGTTATCATCTTCCACGGGCCCAAACAGGTAACCTTCACATTGTTCCCAGGTGCTGCGCATATCACGCCAGGCTGCCTGCGCCGCGGTAAGGTTCGCATCGGTAGCGCTGCTGTTCAGGGCTGTGATGGCATTGTTCAGGGTAGTGGCTTTATCTTTCAGGTTGCTGTAGCCCGGCAAGCCTGTTTTGGTAGCAAAATCCACCAGCACGGTGGTTTTCATGGTGTTGAAATCTTCGTTGTTATTGCCGCCGTTGTTATCATCTTTACTGCACGCAAACAGGGTTAAGCTACAGGCTGCCAATAGTATGGATAATTTTTTCATGGTGTTTTACTTGTTAGATATGTATGATAAGGTTTGTGTCGTTGGTTTCTGTGGCCAGCTGCAGCAGGCGCTTTTCTGCAGGGCCTTTTTTCACCATGCCGGTTTTGTCAAACTGGCTGCCGTGCAGGCTGCATAAAAAACCGTTACCGGTAGGTATCAGCTGGTTGGCCTGGTGTGTGCAGCGCATTAACAATGCCTCGTAGGTGTTGTCCGCATTTTTGCGCACGGCAATTTCGTATTCATAATTCTTAGGGCTGATGATCTGCAGATCGCTGGTGGCGAACAATGACAGCGGCACCTCTACCCGGTTGTTATTTACGGTAGTCTTAAAACCCTTCATGGTGGTGCCGCAGGCATCCAGCACATCGGCCATGGAAAAAGCAGCGGCGCTTAACAGGCAGGCCTTGCAGGTATCTTTCAGAAAATTCCTTCTATTCACCGTTATGCGTTTTCAGGTTTAAAATGCGTAGCCAATACCTACATTCAGGAAGGTATTGTTTGTTTTATAAGGGATGCGCGCCGGGCTGGGGTTGATAACCAGCACGGGATTTTCATCGCCGGTATGCGCCAGCCTTACATCTGCCTTAATAGCTACGTTAAGAATGGGCAGATAGGTGAAACCGGCTATCAGGTGTTGTTGTTTAAGCGTGCCATCGTGAATGCCATTAGCGGGAATGGAGGAGTTCAGGTCAAATGCTTCATAACGTGCAAAGGCATTCAGCTGCTGCTCTTTGTACTTGACACTTTTTTCCAGCAGGTTATAGGCCAGTTCCGCATAGGCGCCATACATTACTTTACTTACGTTGTTGGCGTAGGCTTTGTTAATGTCGGCTGCATCGGGGTAAGAGATAATGCTGCCAATGGCTTTAAAGGCAAACCCGTTATGCGTGTATTGTATATTGGCCTCGCCCAGGTAAAGGGGCAGCCCGAATGCGCCGTGGTGCAGCTGCAGGCTGTCTGACTGGCGTTTGTTGGCGCCGTTGGTGCCACCCATATAACCGGATACCTGGAAGCGGAAGTTCTGCCAGTAGTATTGCAGGGAGGCGGTAATGGCAATATCATTGGCAAAAGCGCCGGAGCCTTCTGCACGGCCTTCTATAATACCGGTGCCATGTTCAAAAGATGCGGCGCTAAGCCCGTTCAACAGCGCAATGCTATAGTTCAAAGGCTGGCGGCGTAAGCGGCCGTAAAAGCCAATACCCAGCTCACGCCAGGTGGCGGGTATAATAAGCTGCTCTACCAGCGGGCGTTCTACCCCGTTAAAATTCACCGGCAGGTGATTTTCATTGAGCATGCCGATACGCGGGGTGAATAAACCGGCCACTATATACTGGCGGGGATTCAGGTTAAAGCGCAGGTAAGCCTGCTCCATGGCCAGCTCCCCTTTAAAATTGTCTTTGCTGTCTGATCCGGCTTCCACCACGGCATTTTCCAGCTCCATTTCACTGAAGAAGGAGATCTTGTCATTGAACCGGTGCCCAATGAATAATACCGCTCTTTCCAGTGTAGCCCTGGACATTTCTTCATTAAAGTTCCGCTGGTAAAACGCAGATCCATAACCGGATACTACCGTTTTATTGGAGGCCACACCGGCATTCAGGGAATCTTCGTTGGTGCGTAATACTAACTGCTGCGCAGGAGTGTACTGTTGTGAGTATAGGAAGGGTATAGCGATGAAGCATCCCGCCAGACTTAAAAGGACCTTTTTCATATAAGCATTTCGTGCTGCAAAAGTGCTGCATCATATCTGGGTCCGTTTACGCAATCAGGAAATGTTTTTATCTAAAGCGGAATATTTGGGGAGCGGGGCATTTATTCCCTGATTTTATATTATCAAAGCCTGATACTTTGTTGTAAAGGCCGGGATTTCATTGCAGGAGAAATATACAGCCACCTGGTTTTGATCGTATCTTACCTTAACAAACCCGAACTGTGATACTTATGCGTACTATTCCGATCCTTTTGCTGCTGCTATTAACCGGCAGCATTGCCTACCCGCAGCAAACCGCCAACAAACCTGAAAGAGAGCAATGGTTCATGGATATGGGCCTGGGCATGTTCATTCACTGGAGCGTGGATGTGCAGCTGGGCGCAGTGATCAGCCATTCTATGGCCGGCGCATCGGAAGACTATTTGCAGAAGTTCACTACAGAGCTGCCCAAAACCTTTAACCCTAAAAAGTTTGATCCGGAGGAATGGGCCGTGCTGGCGAAGCTGGCCGGCATGAAATACGTGGTGTTCACTACCAAGCACCATGCAGGCTTTTGCATGTGGGATACCAAAACCAC
>NZ_DATCRF010000438.1:0-6752 GCF_036569125.1 Chitinophaga sp.
GGTTACCGGGTTGGTAGGCACTTCCAACACCTTTAAACCCAGGCTGGCAGCTAGCTGCAGGGAGCCATAGTAGGAGGGGCTTTCCAATGCAATAGTATCACCGGGTTGTGTTACAGCACAAAGGCTCAATGTTAAAGCATCGGTACAGCCATTGGTGGTTACTACATCTTCTTCACTTACCACGCCGCCCCATAAAATACTCATGCGGGCAATCTGCCGTCTTAGCTGCAGATTCCCCTGTATGGATTCATATCCAATACCGTTACCAGGCATATTACGGAGGGCCTGCACCATTGACTTGGAGATCTTGGCTGCAGGAAGCAGGGAATCGGAAGCAGCCGCAATAGAGAACTTCAGTATGTTATCTGCCGCCATGTGGGCAAATACACGGTCTATCATTTCATGCACCGTTACCTCCGATGCTTTTTTTACCGGCTCGCAGGTTTTGGGAATATCGCGCAGCTTACGCGGACTAAAACGTATATAGTAGCCGGATTTAGGCCGGGGCTCTATCAATCCCTTACCCTCCAGGTGATAATAGGCCTGGAAAGCAGTGCTGAGGCTTACGCCCTGTTCCTTGCTGAGCATGCGTACAGAAGGGAGCTTGTCGCCTATTTTCAATACATCTTTTTCTATCAGCTGTTCTATACGGTCTGCTATCTGCAGGTATAAATGCTCCGCGGTTTTTAACATGGCTTAAAGATCTGATCTGGTCAAAATTACTAAAACTGCATCTGTTTTGACAACCTGCAAACTATTTATTTTGCAGCCATATCTAACTCCTTTCGCCAATATGTTTTATCCATCATTGTTGGAACGTTTGTTGAATCAGTACCAGGCACTACCGCCTATGTTACCGGCTTTAACGCAGGAGCAGTTGCTGGCGCAGCCTTTGCCCGGCAAATGGTCGGTGCAGGAGCAGGTAGCGCACCTGGTGAGCTATCAGCCGGCATTCCTGAGCAGGGTGTACCGGATCCTGGATACGCAGGATCCGCTGTTTGAACCGTATGTGGGGGACGATGACCCGGTGTTCCTGTACTGGCGCCGCCAGTCGATGGGCACCTTGCTGGAAGAGCTGGAAACCGACCGGCAAAAGATCATTCAGCTGCTGCAAAGCCTTCCGGAGGAACAATTACAGCGGGTAGGTGTGCACAAACGGTATGGCCGTTTGAACATCCTGCAGTGGACAGAGTTCTTCCTGCTGCATGAAGCGCATCATTTGTTCTCCATCTTTAAGCTGGCGCACGCGCAATAGCTTATAGCATTTTCCGGATCAGCTTTCCGGTGATCTGCACGGCCCGGGTCAGGTCCTCATTCCAGGGCAGTGCGGCGCTGAGGCGCATACAATTCTTATATTTCTGCTGGCTGGTGAACAGGGTGCCGGGCATAATGCCAATGTGCTGTGCGGCCGCCTGCCGGTGCAGCTCCCAGGTATCTGTTCTTTTATTGCACACTACCCACAGGTTAAATGACCCTTCGGGGTTGCTGAGCTGCGTATCATCGGGGTAGTATTGCTGAATGGCGCGGGCCATTTGCTGCGTTTGCAGGGCCAGCGCATGCCGTAGTTGTTTCAGGTGCAGATCCGGGCGCTGATGCTCCAGGTAGCTATATACAGCCAGCTGCGGCAGCAGGCCGGTGGAAAAGGTGGTCATAAATTTCAGCTGTTGTACTTTGGTATAATACCTGCCGGGAATTACCCATCCAAGGCGGTAGCCGGGCGCCAGCCATTTGGAAAAAGAAGAGCAGTGCAGCACTAATCCATCCTTATCAAAAGTCTTTACTGTAGCGGGCCTTTCCGGTCCGTGATGCAGCTCCCCAAAAGTATCATCTTCAATTAAGGGCACCTGGTATTTGTGCAGCAGCTGCGCCAGCGCCTTTTTGCCGGCAGCAGGCATACAGCTGCCCAATGGGTTATTATAATTGCTGATGAACAAACAGGCATTTACCCGCTTTTTACGGAAGGCATCTTCCAGCTTTTCAAGTGATATGCCGCTTACCGGGTCAGTAGGTATTTCAAGCGCTTTCATGCCCAGGCTTTCAATGGTCATAAGCAATCCAAAGAAAGTAGGGGATTCTATGGCAATGGTATCACCGGCTTTGGCTACTGCCCGCAAACACAGGCTAATGGCTTCCATGCAGCCATTGGTGATAATGATGTCCGATGAATTAACAGCGCCCTTCCAGCTTAGCGTACGCCGGGCAATATGTTTGCGCAGCGGTTCATAACCATTCAGATCATTATAATGCACAAAGGCGGATTTATGCGAACGTACTGCATGCAGCAGGGCTTTGTGCAGCTTATTAAGCGGGAACAGCTCACTGGCCGGCGCTGCAGCATCTAAAGAAATAAACCCCTTATACTGCCGTCCATCATGAATGCGCTGCATTTGCTCATTTACCTTTACCGTGGTAATGGTAGCCCGCGGAGTAGTAATAGCCGGCAATTGGGGGCGTTGCCGCTGCGTATACTGCACATAATATCCTGAGCGTTCACGGGCAGCTATCCAGCCCCTTTTTTCAAGCTGTGTATATACCTGTAAAGCGGTGCTGATGCTGATATTATGTTCCTGGTGCAGCTCCCGTACGGAGGGGAGTTTATCGCCCGCCGCATACACACCTTTTTCAATCAGCAGCTCAATTTTATCAGCCAGCTGCTGGTATAAAAAATCATCTGTTTTAGGCATAATGCTATCTGTTATGGTCAAAAATAATAAATTCTGTATCTGTTTTGGTGTGCTGTGTTGTGGTTATTTTGTATCCGGAATCAAACCTATAAGCAGATGAAAACAAGAATGCATTGGACAGAAATAGACCCCGAAGCCTATAAAGCTATGAGCGCTTTGGAAACATATGTGCGCAACAGCAGCCTGGATAAAAAGCTGATGGACCTGGTTAAAGTACGCGCTTCCCAGATCAATGGCTGCGCCTTTTGCCTGGATATGCATGCTTTTGAGGCCCGCAAAATAGGAGAAACAGAACAACGCCTGTACACGCTGGCCGGCTGGAGGGATGCGCCCTTTTTCACGCCGCAGGAGCGGGCAGCCTTAGCGCTTACAGAAGCGGTTACCCTGGTATCTGCCACGCATGTGCCGGATGATGTTTATAATGAGGCCGCGCAGCATTTTTCAGAAAAAGAGCTGGTGCAGCTACTCCTGTTAATTGTAACCATTAACGGCTGGAACCGTATTGTTGTCTCCACCAGGACAGAGACAGCGCTTCGGCCTTAATTAATAATTAAGAATGAATAATTAATAGACGTAGTGCTGGTACTTCAAGTGAATAAGCTGCTTCATGATTAATAGTCATAGGGCCAGCTTTTCAGGTGAACAACCGGTCTTCATTACTACTAATCAAAAGAGTTGTACTCCACGCAAACAAGCAGCCTCCGTTATTATTAATTATTCATTCTTCATTATTAATTATTTTTTGTGCAATTAAAAAGTTGCGCTATTTTCGTGCAACTTAAATGTTGCGCAAATGGATGAGCTGTTTAAAGGGCTCGCTGATCCGGTTCGCAGGCAAATACTGGAGCTGCTGTTACAGCAGCCATTGAATGTGAACCAGATCAATGAGCATTTTAGTGATATTAGCCGGCAGGCCGTTTCCAAACATGTAAGTGTGCTGGAAGACTGCGGCTGGATAAGGATCTACCAGGCCGGCAGGGAACGTTACGGTTACCTGAACAAAACAGCTTTTTACCAGCTGAAAGACTGGCTGCAGGAATACCTGAACCTGGACCAGCGCTCCCTTAAAAACGACCATGGCGTATTCCTGGAACGTACTACCTACAAGAAAGGTTCCCCGCTAACTTATCCTGTAATGCTGCAGGCCATGCTCAGCAAGGATAAGGATTTTGATACCCTCTTTTACAACGCTGTAAAAACTACCGGCATTTTCTGCAAACCATCCTGCTCCGCTAATCCGCGGCCGGATAATGTTATTTTCTATGCTAACCGCGATGAAGCCCTGAAGAATGGTTTCCGTGCCTGTAAGCGTTGTAAACCATAAGCACATGATCACAGTACCTATATTACATCCTGAACAATTTTCCTTTGCAGAGTGCCTGGTATTCCTCAGCCGTTCTGACCGGGAGTGCCTGCATTTTGTGAAAGACGGTTACCTGCAGCGTATGATCGTGCAGGATGGCGCCCCGCTGCTGCTGAAGATCCGCGAAGCGGCTGATAAAAAAGCACTGGAAGTGCAGGTGGTAAATCCCTGGGAAGTGGTGGTGGATGAAGTCAGCATCCGCCGTTTCGTTACGCACTGGCTGCACCTGGATGCCGATATGCAGTCTTTTTACAACTTTGCCGCGCAGGATGCGGTATTAGCGCCGCTGGTGCAGCGTTACCCCGGCCTGCGCCTCATTGGTATACCGGACCTGTTTGAAGCCATTACCTGGACTATCACCGGGCAGCAGATCAGCTTACCATTTGCCTATACATTACGCCGTCGTTTTATACAGGCTTTTGGTTATCATGTACAGGCAGAGGGGGCCGATCATTACACCTACCCGCATCCTGCGGTGGTGGCCGGCTTACAGCCGGATGACCTGATCCCCATGCAGTTCTCCCGCAGCAAGGCCCATTATATTATAGGCATAGCAGCAGCCATGGCAGAGGGGCGGTTAACAGCAGCACGGCTGCAGCAAATGGAATATACTGCTGCCAGGGAATACCTGCTGCAATGGAAAGGCATCGGCAACTGGTCGGCTAACTATGTGTTGATGAAGTACAGCCGTTTCCCGGAAGCATTACCGCTGGAAGATGCAGGCCTGCACAACGCCCTGCGCCGCCAGCTGCAGCTACCGGCCAAACCGTCGCTGGTAGCCGTAAAAGACTATACGGCACATTGGCAGCAGCATGCAGCTTATGCCACCTTTTATTTGTGGAGAAGCTTATCAAATGAATAAAGCGAAGCTCCGCTTCAATAAGGTTTCCGCTGCATTCCAGTAATTCATAGGCATAATTTATTTTCAATGGCATTCATAAATCCGCTGCATTCCAATTCGTAATTCGTAATTAACTAATTCGTAATTGTCATGGATCTCTACCACCACACTTACCAATCGCCCATCGGTCCACTGGGCCTCACGGGAAATGATGACCACATCACCGGGATCATTTTTGATCCGCGTACGCTGGTCACTATGCAATCTTTGCCGGATATTTTCCTGCAATGCATGGCAGAGCTGGATGCTTATTTTGCCGGCAGCAGCCGTACTTTCAGCTTTAACATGCAGCAAAGCGGTACAGATTTCCAGCAAACGGTATGGCAACAGCTGTTGGCCATCCCTTACGGCAATACGATCTCTTATTTGCAGCTGGCCAAACGGATCAACAATCCTAAAAGCATCCGTGCCGTAGGCACTGCCAATGGCAGCAATCATTTGCCGATCGTGGTGCCCTGCCACCGTGTAATTGGCAGCAATGGCTCGCTTACAGGCTTTGGCGGCGGTATCTGGCGCAAAAAGTGGCTGCTGGAGCATGAATGGAAGCATAAGTATGGCACACAGGAATTGTTCTAAGGGGCAATAGCGCCTGTTCGTTTGATGATCCCGCCCCGTATCTGTACCGTAGTAGTTAAGGAAAGCCTGTTATAAGTGATATGCCTGCACGATTAATTTAAGACCATCTGATCTGGTTATTTGTTTTTGCAATTCTTTTCCATAGTATGCCGGCCCGCTTGCCATTGGCCAATAGTGGCAGGAATGAGGATAATTTGTCCCCGGGACACTGATCACGAAAGTTGGTTCAACAGCTATCTGATCTGGTCAATTTTTACAGAACTGCATCTGTTTTAGATAAGTTTTTTATATGAATTTTGCTGTCTCAACCGTTATTCTAAACGTTAGCAAGATGAACGCGCAACTGGAACAGGATCTGGCGCAGATAAATGATCTATTGTCAGCAACACAAACCTTTAGTACTCACTTTTTATCCAATATAGATGAGCTACCGGCCAGTAAGTACATGCCACCGCCAGGCAATGCTACTTTACTGCCGGAGCAGGGCATTGGCGCTATGGCTGCTTTACAGCAGTTCCGTCAGCAATATGGCCCTTATCTCGCTGCAGGCGCAGGTCCGCGCTACTGGGGTTTTGTAACCGGTGGCGTAACGCCTGCCGCCTTAGCAGGCGACTGGGTGGCTTCCGCCATTGACATGAATGCAGCCGACAAAGGCGGAGCCGCCTTTAATATTGAAATAGCCACCATACAAATGCTCCGCCAGTTATTCGGGTTACCGGATGATTTTGAAGGCAGCTTTGTATCCGGCGCTACTATGTCAAACTTTGCAGGACTGGCCGTGGCAAGGCAATGGCTGGGAGAACAGCAGGGGGTAGATGTAGGGCAGCAGGGTATAGGCGTCTTACATGAGCCCCAGGTGCTTGCCTGTACGCCGCATTCCAGTGTGGCTAAAAGCCTTTCTATGCTGGGTTTGGGCAGGGATGCGCTGGTAAAGATACCGGCCCTGCCCCAACGGGAAGCCGTAGACGTAGATGCGCTGGAGGCCTGGCTGCAGCAGCACAAAGGCCGGCCGGTGATCTTTGTTGCCAGCGCAGGCACCGTAAATACAACTGACTTTGATGATCTTGTTGCCCTGGCACGTTTAAAACAGCAATATAATTTCTGGCTACATGTGGATGCTGCTTTTGGCGGATTTGCCGCCTGCAGCCCGCAGCACCGGCATTTGATAAAAGGCTGGGAAGCGGCCGACAGCATTACCATTGACGCACATAAATGGATGAATGTACCT
>NZ_DATCRF010000439.1:0-5936 GCF_036569125.1 Chitinophaga sp.
CCGCCGCAGATCATTATTACCACCGCTTACCAGGAATATGCATTGCAGGGGTATGAGCTGAATGTGGTGGACTATCTGCTTAAGCCCATTGAGTTCAGCCGCTTCCTGATGGCGGTGAACAAAGTAAAAATGCCTGCAGCCGCAGCCCCTGTAACAGCCGTAGCAGCGGTTCCGGAAAGAACGCACCTGTTCTTTAACGTAAGCAAAAAAATGGTAAAGGTGTACCTGGATGAGATCCTGTACATTGAAAGCATGAAAGAATACATTCGTATTGTAACCCGCGATAAAACCATCCTCACCAAATTTCAGCTGGGGCAAATTGAAGAGCTGCTGGCCAAGAACAATTTCCTGCGCGTGCACCGCTCCTTTATTGTATCAAAGAATAAGATCGATGCCTTTACCGCTACCGATGTAGAGATCAACGGCGCCCCCATTCCCATTGGCCGCAGCTATAAAGAGCTGGTGATGCGGGTATTGGAGCAATAAATTTTCAGTTACCGGTTTTTCGCAAAAGAAAGTAACTTTGGGGCCACCCCAATGTTTACAGGTATGTATGTTCGGCTAACTTTACTGCCCCTGCTATGCCTCTTTTGTAATTTGTTAACGGCCCAGGATCTTCGTGAAAGTGATTTCACCCGTTACTCCCGGCAAGAGGGTTTATCTGATGATTATATTACCAGCCTGGTGCAGGATGCCACCGGTTATATCTGGGCGGCTACCTCCTCCGGCCTCAATCGTTACAATGGCAGCCAGTTTGTACAGTTCCATAATACGGATGATAGTTTATCGCTGCCCGCAGAAGAGATCAAAGGCCTGGTATTCTTAGGCCAGTCGCGCCTGGGTGTGCGCACCGGTGTGGGCCTGCATATGATCAACACCGCTACCGGCGATGCGCGTAACATCTTCATCCCCTACAAACAAAAAAAGTTCCAGTATAAGTTCAATAACATTATGTCGGTGCGGCCCTGCAACAACGGGGATATCATTGTGCTCACCCGCCCGGGCATTTACCATTATGATCAGAATTACCGCCTCGTATACAGGTATGATCATTACAAGGACAGTGAGATCACGCAGCCGCTGATCTTTGGCATTGGCCTCCTGCAGCTGGATGAGCAGCGCTTCATCATCACCTCCTATTTAGGCTTTTACCTTTACAACACGCTTACGCACCAGGTAAAAAAAATGGAGGCGGCCGACTGCCCGCTGCTGGCGGAATACCTGCCGCTTTCCCAGTCAAAGGTGTTCCAGATCAGAACGGGCCGCTTTTTTATACTGCCTGAAAACTCCGATAGCCTCATCTATGTTGATGTGCCTACACAGCAAAAAATAGTAAGCCGCCTGCCGGTGCTCCCCTACCAGGAACGCCTGATAGGCGAGCGTTCCAAGCTGATACAGGTAAATGATACGCTTTTTTATTTTACCGGACAGGTATCCGGTTTTCATAAAATGATCTTTAACCCGCAAACGGGCAATGCGCACATTTTCCCGGAAAAATATTTTGCCGCCTACAGCTGCAACAGCCTGTTAAAAGACCGTGATGGTTATTTATGGGTAGGCACCAACAAAGGGCTGTTCCACCAGCACAACCTCCAGGCGCGGATTGAGCAGGCCGCGCTGCCGCCAAACATCCATACCGCATTCCCTAATTTAATAATGGATGATGTGTATGGCGCCGGCAATCAGCTGTACGTAGCCTGCCGGGAGAACGGCGGCCTGCTGGTGTTTGACAAGCAACCTCTCCGTTTTAATAAGCGCATCAGCTTTAAAAATTATGCTGCAGCAGCAGATAATATTTATTGCTTAGCCCCTGCAGATGAGCATAGCCTGCTGGTAGGCACGGAACACCCCCTGCTGCGCCTGAACCTGCAAACCCATAAAGTATTGCAGCACTGGGACCTGCCGGAGTATGAAGCCGCCGACCTGCAAACAGACCGGCAGGGCCGTACCTGGATCACCGCCGCCAATATTTATACTTACAGCGCAGCCACCCGGCAGCTTACACCCGTTAATACCGCTACGCCCCTGTACCGTGGCATACAACGCGCGCTGCGCCTGGGCCTTGACAGTGCAGGTAACATATGGATGGCCGGGCATGGCCTGTGCCGTTACAACCCCTTCACCCAACAGTTCGACCGCTTAATAGATACCTTTCCCTACATTAAAATGCCGGACCGGCAGGTGAATAATTTTGTGGTGGATGGACATAACACCATCTGGTGTAACAGTAACAACAATGGCCTTACCGGCTATAACCTGCGCAGCGGTAAGTGGCTGCATTTTACGCGCAGCAACGGCCTGCAGGATAATAACATCGCCGCCATGACGGTGGTGAACAACCGCCTGTGGATGGCCGGCCACTCCGGCCTCTCCTGCCTCGACCTGGCCACCCTGCGGATGGTATCCTTTGGTAAGGAAGATGGATTTCCTGACCTGCCGGTAGCAGACGGCAGCAAATTTTATTACGATACCGCCAGCAGGCAACTCAGCATAGGGTTTTCCCGTATCCTTGTAAAATTCGACCCTGAAAGCTTGCTTACAACCATGACGGCGCCGCCATTTTTTATTGAAAATATCAGCATTGGTGATCAGCAGGAGATCCATTTTCCCGCTAAAGAAATTACCACCAGCTGGTATAGGAATGATATTACGGTTACGCTGGGCAGCATTAATTTCCTGTACAGCAGCAGCCAGCGTTTTGCCTATCGCATCTTAAAAGCAGATAGCAGCAGCTGGCAGCAGTTAGGCATGCGCAATACATTTAACATTGCCAGCCTGTCGCCAGGCCTGTACCGTGTGCAGGTAAAACTCTTTGCTATTAACAACCGCTGGCCCGAGCAGGTGCAGGAGCTCACGATTCGCGTGCTGCCGCCCTTCTGGCTTACGCCCTGGTTCTTTGGCCTGTTACTATTATTGGCTGCCATAGCTGTGTACACGGTGTTCAGGTGGCGTACCGGCATTTTACAGCGGCAGCTGGCATCGGAACAAACGCTGCGTATTAAGCATGAAGAGCTGAACTCTATTAACGAGCAGCTGGCCGAAGCACAGCTGCTGGCCCTGCAAACGCAAATGAACCCGCACTTCATTTTTAATGCGCTCAATGGTATTAAGCGCATGATACTGGAGCAGGACATCTCCAATGCATCCCGCTACCTGAGCAAGTTTGCGCAAATGATACGCCTTACGCTCAGCCAGTCCAAGCAGTCATTTGTAACGCTGAAGGAAAATATTGAGTACCTGGAAAGTTACCTGCAAATGGAAAAGCTGCGCTTTGATGATTCCTTCACCTACACCATACAAACAGATGATGAGCTGGCGGATGAAGATATTACCATCCCCACATTAATGATACAGCCTTTGGTGGAAAACGCCATCTGGCACGGGTTAATGCACCGCGAAGGAGAAAAGGCCGTGGACATTGTTTTTAGCCTGCAGGGCGAAGTGTTCACCTGTGCAATTACAGATAACGGCATTGGCATACGGCAGGCAGAAAAGCTGAAGCAGCAGCGCAAAACATCGCACCGCTCAGTAGGGCTGGATAACCTGCGCAACCGCATCAGCATCATGAATGAGAAGTACCATATGGATTGCGCATTAACCATCACAGACCGTAGTGATAACGGCCATCATAACACCGGTACACAGGCGGTGCTCCGCTTTAAACTAACTGATCTTTAAAAATACATAATATGAAAGCAATCATTGTTGACGATGAGGTGAATGGCATAGTAACCCTCCGTAAAATGCTGGAAAACAACTGCCCGCAGGTGAATGTGCTGGCCAGCTGCTCCAGTGCAGCAGTGGCCAGCCAAAAGCTGCAGGAGCTGGAACCCGACGTGGTTTTCCTGGATATTCAGATGCCCGGTAAGAACGGCATTGAAATGCTGATGGACCTTTCCCGCCAGGATTTTGAAGTGGTTTTTGTAACGGCGCATAATGAGTATATGCTGCAGGCATTACAATACAGCGCCGCAGATTATTTACTGAAACCGGTGGATGAGGACCGCCTGATGGAAGCAGTGCAGCGGGTTGAAAAAAGGCGCGCTGCAGAAAAGGAGAACGAGCCTGTATCCACGCTGGCCTACAACATTCACAAAACCGGCATGCCCATGGAAATGCGTCTGTGCCTGCCTACACTCAAGGGTTTCACCGTATTAAAGCTGGATGAGATCGTGTACTGCGCCGCAGAAAGAAGCTATACCATTGTGCACCTGGTGAATAAGAAATCCATCATTGTATCCAAGCCATTAAGCGATTATGATGCGCTGCTTACCGGCACTAATTTTTTGCGTGTGCATAAATCGTACCTGGTGAACCTGCAGCATGTAATTGAGTACCAGCGCGGGGAAGGCGGCACTGTTATTATGACCAACGGGGCGCAGATAGAAGTAAGCCGCCGTAAGAAAGAGCCGTTTATGACACGCATGAAAGAGCTGTTCCACTTTTAGCAAGGGCCTTTGGAAAAGCGGAGGCTGCCGTTTATTTTAAATACAAAACCGTTAATAGTTTTCAATTTTTAGAAAAACAGGCAAGCTTTATCTTTACTGCCGATTCACATTTTTATTAACCCCTAAAACATTTCACATTGAGTACAAAAGAATATAGGTGCTGAAGTAAGCCGAACTACCTTCAGCAACCTGAAGTTGGCCCCACTTACACAGAATTGGAAAACAGGTTATTAAACAGCTGCTCCCGCTGCGGGTAATACCCGGAGCCGGGCCGTGGAGATATTATATCTTCTGCTGATCATGACATTACAGGAAAGTCCTTTTCCAGGGATTTTATTTTCATCAGTTTGTGGCCCCAAAAACATATTGCTTCCAGGATCATTATGTACGCCACATTCAAAGAAAAACCCCTTTCAGTATAGGTATGACACGAACAGGGACCAAACTACTACCTCCCCTGTTTTGTATTAAGCTGCTGCCATTCTTTGGCAGGAGTGGTCCGGGATCATGGGTGGAAAGGCATTATGCCCGCCCATCCATGATATACGGCGCTTGCCATATACATTACGGAGTTTGTAATTGTACACCATTAACCGCTTACAACCACCAACGGGCTGTTTGCAACCTACCAACGCCTTTCCGATACTACTGGCTGCTGTTTGTATGCGCTGCCCGGCCCCTGGTCGAATTTGTTACAACCCTTTATGATCCTTGTTTACATTTGATGTGATTTCAATTCAACCAATTCATGAATCCCAACTCCTTCCGCCAAAAAGGTTACGACAAATCAATTATAATTCGTTAACGGGAACCATGCTTTAAAAAAAGGAAACAAGAATTATGACAGCGCATTCTGTAGCATCAAATGTAAACACCATTTTACGGACCGGGCTAATAGCCGGCACCCTGGACATTCTCTCCGCCATTACCGTGTATGCGCTTATTATGGGAAAAGCCACCCCTGTACAGATCCTGCAGGGCGTTGCCAGTGGCGTATTTGGGAGGGAAGCATATGCCGGCGGTTTTCCAATGGCCTTAACAGGGCTGCTGTTCCACTACGCCCTTGCGCTCATCTTTACAACAGCTTATTTCCTGTTGTATCCCCACCTGCCCTTTTTGCAACGGCAATGGGTAGTAAGCGGCGTATTGTTCGGCGTACTGGTATGGCTGGTAATGAACCTGGCCGTATTACCCCTTTCTAATTACCAGCAGGCGCCTTTGCGCTGGGCGCCTGCTTTATTGGGCATGGCTATTATTGTTGTAATGATAGGGTTACCGATAGCCTTCGGAGCACAAAAGCACTACGGGTATTAATGTGTTGATGTGCTAATATGCTAATGTGCTGGTATATACTGAATGGAGCGAAGACCGATCCGCATCCCTAACATATACCAGCACATTAGCATATCAGCACATTAGCACATCACTTAATCAGCGTCATCATCTGCTGTATCAGCTGCATCATAGCCGTGGGGTATACCCCCAAAC
>NZ_DATCRF010000440.1:0-9108 GCF_036569125.1 Chitinophaga sp.
GGGTAGAACCGCCGTAAATGCCCGGGATCCGGTTCTCCAGCGTTGCATGATCAATAGTGATATTGCTGGCAGCGCCGTTGAACCAGATAAAGTAGATATCATCTTCGTTTATATTTATGGTATCGAGGGTAACATTATTAGTGGTGTTATCAAACCGGATGGCATAATCCCCGTCATCATCAGCGCCCACTACATCCATATCTATTGAGGTTCTTTTGATCTGTATATTGGTATTAACGAAATCAGAATAAAAGCCCAAAGCCACTCCGCTCCAAAGCGAATCTATCACTACGTTCCGGAGCAGCACATTGTTAGCGGTTTCCACCGCCCCACCGGTATTATCCAGCACAATACCATTCTGGAATCCGCTGATATTGGAATTGGTAATGCTCAACCCATTCACCGATGCATCGCGGAACACCATCCCTTCTGAACCACGGGTATTGTTTGCGGTAGTGAGCTGAATGTTATCCATCACCAGGTTGGTTTGCATACCGCCGGTGAAGTAAAAGGCCTTGCCAATATGGGCTGCCCCGCCGCTGGGCTCCACATCTGAAGATGTGACGTTTCGGATGGTAAGATCCGTGGATGCGCCGCTTACCCTTAATAAGGCATTCAAAAAGTTACCTACTGTACTATAAGTGCGTATATTCTCAATCGTTACCCCTTTTGTATTTGCCAGGATATCAAAATCAATATCCCCGTTATTGGTCAATGTAAAATTGCGGACAGTTACACTGTCAGCATTGATCACAAAAGGATTTATTACGCTATTCGTTCCGGTGGAGTTAATAATGATCCTGTTCTGCCCGTCTATCGTAAGCTTTTTTGCCGTAATGGTTGGCAACGAAGTCAAAATAGTGATCTGCCCATGCACATTAAACACTACTGCGTGCGGCCCCGCCCCTGCCGCATTTGCATCCAGAATAGCCTGTCTTAATGAACCCGGCCCGGCATCATTGGTATTGGTGACCGGGAAGTTGGCAGCCAGTGCGGTGATTGTTATAATCATGCTGCATAACAACAGTAAAATGTGCTTACCTCCAATGCGGAAGAACCGGGTATTCGGGTTGGATACAATTGAACGGGACATAATGCAATAGCTTTGGATAAAAGGGGGGCTTGTGCGGCTGTCATTAACAGCGCACCCGGAAAAACTCTATAGGGGAAATTTTAAAATAGGTTGATAGCAATTTGCCGGCTACACGCTCGCAAAAACAGGTAACCTATACCGGTAACAACCAGCATTAGGTAATAACACTATCATTGGGTATGCAAGCAACGGCAATAAAAGAAGTAAATGATCTTTTGAGCGTTGGGACCGGGTAAAGTTTCCCATAGGATATAGTTGTGGTTATTTGTATAGTAAAATTTCTACATGTGTATAGAATATGGTTCTAAATAAACACGTCGAACATTCTCACATTGCTAAATTAGACAAATAACTTACCGGCAGCTATAGTAGTTATTCGTAGCGCGTGTAGTAATTATTCTACACGAAAAGGCCTTCAGGGTAAAAAGATATATTATATCTTAGCCCCCGTGAAAACCGATTGTTATACATTAACCATACCCCTGCTATGAAAACCGTACTCATTGCCGATGACCATACCATTGTCCGGCTGGGCGTGTTACTGATCATAAAAAGCATGTTCCTGAATGCGCAGGTGATAGAAGCTGAAACACTGGACCAGGCTATCACACAGCTGGAGTCACGACCTTTTGACCTGTTGATTCTTGATATTAATATTCCTGGTGGCAACAACCTGCAGATGATCGATGCAGTACGGTTAAGGCAGCCTAACATTAAGATCCTGATGTTCTCCGGCTACGAGGAACAGCTGTTTGCGCTTAATTATATACAGGCAGGGGCGGATGGTTACCTGGTGAAATATTCTTCCGAAGAGCAGATAAAAACGGCCCTGCGAACGGTAATGAATAATGAGAAATATATCAGCGCTGCTGTAAAAGACCAGCTACTTTCCCGGCTGCAGCAGCCAAAACCTGCGACTGAAAATCCGCTGAACTCACTGTCGGCCAGGGAAAGGGAAGTATTGAACCTGCTGATCAAAGGCAGCAGCATGGCTAAGATAGCAGCAACCTTACACCTGCAGCTAACAACCATAAGCACCTATAAGACCAGGATCTTTGAAAAGATGGGGACCACGAATATTGTTGAATTAATTGAGAAAGTAAAACTCTATAACCCGAACATGGGCTAAGCTGCAGGCAGCTCTATTTTTAAGGTAGCACCTTTTACCTGGTTATTTTCCGCTATCAGCTTTCCGTTCACCAGCTCCAGCAGCTCCAATACGATCAGTAAGCCTATACCGCCATACATCGGTGAAGCTGCTTCGCCATTTAAGCCATGGTAATCATTGATCCAGTTCAGCACTGCCGGTGGCAGCCCGGTTCCTGCATCTTCCACTATAATAGATATTTTTCCGTTACCGTTCATTGCGGAAAACCTGATCACGCCATCCACGGTGTTCTTCACTGCATTATCCAGTAAATTATGAAGCACAACCGCCAGCACCTGGTAGTCGGCGCGGAATTGCAGATCCGGCGGCACGTTGTTCTCAATACTGGTTGAGCGGGACAATGCAATACTATGAAAGATGTCTATTTTTTCTTCGAGCAGCTCATGCAGGTCAACATCCTCAGGCACCGCAGCGCCGTTCTTGATATGTGTTCTTATATACTGGATAAGATTTTCCAGCAGGTAGTACATACGGTAAGAAGTGTCGTAAATGGCCCTGGCGCTTCTTGTCATCATTTCCGGCCCCATCGTATCTTTTTCTTTCCACGACATATTGCCGGCTAACATCATCAGGTACTTCATGGGGGTTTTAATATCGTGTGTGATGGATGCCATTAAGCGCTCCTGTGTGCGTGCCTGGCGGCGCAGCTTTTTCTCGGAAGCAGCCAGGGATGCCAGGATGGTTTGCAGCTCGGCAGTGCGTTCGGTTACCCGGGTTTCCAGCACCCGGTTCTGCTGCTTTATCTTATACGTGCGTAACCGGGTATAAACAGCAAAGGCTATTACTAAGCCCAGCACTATCAGCAAACGGAACCAGCCCGTTTCATACCAGGCCTGCAGCACCGTGATCAGCAATACTTTCTCCGTATAATTGTTTTTCCCAAATCCGTTTATTTTCCGGATATGCAGCTGGTAAGTACCTGAAGGCAGCGTAGAAAATGACAAGCTATGGTCATTGCCAAGCGGCAACCATACTGCGCTGTCCTTTTGCGATGCTTCGATCAATGCATAGGTCATCTGCAGGTTGGCGGCATCTCCGAAATAAGGCGTGCTTACACTTAATTTCAGCTGCTGAAAAGTATTGGGTAATACCAGTGAATCGCTGAGCGGAACCAGCTTACCGTTCAGCACAGCCTCCTCAATATACAGCTCCTTATCCGGCAGCTCGGCGCTTATGCGGTTGGGCGCAAAGTACACCAGGCCGTCCATGGAGGGGAAAGAGATATTTCCGTTGCTCCATTTCACCCCACAGGGTTCACAGCCGCCGTTAAATTCATTCGTTTTAAATCCCCTGTCTTTTCCATAATACAGGTAGTATACATACGACTGCTGATTATCAGCATACGCCAGCAGGTCTTTACGCGCTGCCTGAAAAAGTCCCTTATTGGTAGTGATCCAGTAATATCCTTTATCATCTTCTACCAGGCAATGTACCGTTTGAAGGTATTTATGCTGATCCAGCGGAAACAGGTGCAGGCGGTTCTGCCGGTACAGAAAAAAGCCATCGTCATAGGTAGTGATCCAAACCTCGCCCGGGCGCGGAATATTTAGGCTGCGAATGTGCTTACCATCCAGCTCTTTGATGGTATCAATACTACGGGAGGAAATATGCAGCCGGTAGAGGCCTGTTTTGTTACCCATCCATAGCAGGTCTGCGGTCTCCTGCTGCAGGTAGGATGCATTTACCAGCTGTTCAGCAACCAGCTCCGGCGCCTGTTCCGGCACTGCCGGGGCCAAACGGTAAAGTCCTGCTGTTTTGGTGCCTATCCAAAGGCGGCCATCTTTTCCTATATATAGCTGGTTAATGGGTGAAGGGCTCTCCCACTGCCATTGCAACCGTCCTTTGCTGTTAAATTTATACAGCGTTTGCTCGTTCTTATACCATACATTTTCAGAACTGTCTATAACCATGCTATACCGGCCATCGGTGAAGCTCCGGGCGTTGACGGGCCCAAATACGGAGCTGCGGCCGGCTGAATCAAAGAGCATGCCCTGTGGCGTTAATACCTGGTTTTCATCAAGCTCCGCCTGGGCGTAATAAACTTCATCATCAGAGTTCTGCTCACCACTTAGTACATTAAAAGGCTGCCGGGTAAAAACATACAGCCCCCTGCTAACACTGCCAAGAAAAGTCCGTTCATGCCCCGCATCGTAATAAACAGACATGATCCTGTTTGATATAAAATCAAAATCATCCACCACCAGCCTGGTATGTAAGCTTCCGTCCGGCATACGTTGCAGCACATAACAATGCTCATCCAGGTAAACGAAAGTTTGTTCTGCCGCAAAGTTCCAGTATAACTTTAAATAACGGCGGCGGCTCCTGTAAGCGGGGTTCTTCAGCAGCTCGCCCGTAAATGCTACCGTTTTTACATCCTGTCCGTTAAACAACATCACTTCACCCGAAGCATTTAAATAATACAGCTGCCCCTTCATTGAAAAAAAGCCCCAGGGGCTGGTATAATGGAAGGCTATACGAAAATGCTGCTGATGCTCTCCTATAAAGTCAATACTATCCTTATGGATTAAAAAAAAGCTATTCCTTTTTGCAGGGATCAGGTACCGGCCGGCCCTGATATTTTTCTCATATAAATTTGGTAACCCGATAACGGGGTAAGTGTCTGCACCTTCTTTATAGATCAATTCGGCGTCTGCATTTGCATTGGCTGCTATATTTTGCAGCACCGTAGCTTTGCCACAGCTGATACCGATGAGCTGATGGAATTCTGTGAGGGCAAATAATTCATTATCACCGGGAGCTGAGTAAAGGAAGCTGATCCGGCTGGAGGAAATATCCAGCTCATTCTTATTAAAATTCCTGATATAACGGCCACTCTCTAAACGTACCAGTCCGTTCTCGGTTGCCAGCCACACATATCCGGCTTTGTCCGCTGCAATAAACTTTACGCTGTTCTGCGGAAGGCCGTTCTCATCCGTAAAATGCTGCAGATGATACTGAGCGGTATCCAGCCTGGCAAAGGCCGGGTTATGGCAAAGGAATAATAAAACTACAGATAGATTAACAATCTTGGCTAAACGTGACATTACTGGGTCATAGGATTTTCAATCATGTTGCCGGTACGACCAACATATGACCTCAAATATAAACAACACTGGATTGGTGTCAATGATACAATAGTTGTATATTGATTACCAGCTGGTTGAATGGCAACTTTCTAACCGAAGTCCTGTGCCCGGCTCAGCCCTTTTAAGAAGGTTAGTGTACCGGAATAGTCCGGCGCCTCCCGGTTCTACCCTCCCCGGAGGTTTGTTTTGTCATTAGCACTACGACTATTTCTACAATACCTAATACCAGGTGTGGCGCCCGAATATAATCCGCAAAGCCGAACAGCCAGGGCGATGCAGCCAGCAGTATACCGTTCACTAGATCCAATATTAAGTGGGTTTTCATGGGAATTACCTTTGCCATGCCCAGGGGGTAATCAGTCCATAAACTATAAACAAGGGTGCCTACTCCCAATATCACCGGTACCCATGTTTCAGCGCCCCCTTTGTAAAAGCCCAATAACCAGGGGGCAACGATCAGTAGCAGGCCTACGGTGTAATCGAGGTACCCATGGGTCTTTGTTCCTATAACTCTCATGACGTATGATTTTGTTGTATTGATATCTATACACAACCTATGCCAGCAAATAGTGTCCTGTAGCGGCTCTTACATCATAAGAGCAGGAATAACCGGGCCTATCAACGCAGCATGTGTATGGGGTTCTACTTGCGTGTTACAGTTTATACTCAATTATGTTTATATTTAAGCCGACCACTATTTTCCGTTATGATCAACAAACAATTTCCCCGCGCACTGGCCGTTCTGCTGCTGGCCCTTATTTTTCAGCCTGCCGCGCAGGCGCAGCAACAACAATGGATACCGCTGTTTAATGGTACGGATATTAATGACTGGATCGTGAAGATCCATCACCATAAAACAGGCGATAATTTCGGCAATACCTTCCGGGTGCAGGACAGCATGATCCAGGTGCGTTATGATCAATACGGAAATTTCAATGACCAGTTTGGCCACCTTTATTATAAAACACCTTTCTCCTATTACCATCTTAAGCTGGAATACCGCTTTGTGGGTGAATGGTGTAAAACGGCGCCTTCCTATACAATACTTAACAGCGGGGTAATGTACCACTCCCAGGATCCGCGGACCATGCCCAAAGAGCAGGACTGGCCGATCTCTATCGAAATGCAGCTTTTAGCGGGATTGGGCGATGGACAGCCAAGACCCACCGGCAATATGTGCTCCCCCGGCACCCATATCGTATACCAGGGCAAGCTGGACACCCGGCATTGCATTAACTCCAGCTCAAAGACCTATGATAAAGATGAATGGATCCGGGCAGAGCTGATCGTTTTAGGCGATTCGCTGATCACGCACATTATTAACGGGGATACGGTGCTGCAGTATTCCAAACCGCAGATAGGCGGGCCGGTGGTGAACCGTTATGACCCGAAACAGAAGCAGGACGGGAAGCTGCTATCGAAAGGATATATTGCCTTGCAGAGCGAGGGGCAGCCGATCGATTTCAGAAATGTTATGATCCTGAACCTGGAAGGTACGTTGCCTAAACAGTAGCACACGCGTCTAACTACAATTTCAAAACACAATACCAGGAAGCCAGTTCAGCCTGTGCGCTACTTCCTGCAACATGAAGCATGTAACAGCAGTACCGTGTAAACGCTCTACAGAAGTGTTTCTTTACAGACACGCCTTTCACAAAAAAGAAACATAAAACCGGATAAAGAACTTCGCGCGCATTCCATGTAGCTGTGGAATGCCTGCTGGCACAATATTTCCCCTGAACATCTTTAAAAAAAGATGAAGAACCCATTCATTAACAAACAACATCTGAAAGACTATCTTATATATGGCGGCATGGCAGCGCTTCTTTACCTGGTATTTCTATTTTACCATTTAAAAGCCGACGATTATAAAAGCTCCTATCTTTTATACATCGGGAATGTAGCATTCGCTATTCCCATCCTTTTATATAACCTGAAGCTTATAAGGCGGCCATATCACAAAGAAAGAGCGGTGGCAATGTCCGGGTCCGCTCATATAGCCACTGCGGTGGGTACCCTGCTGTCAATTGTGCTGGGGGCTCTGCTGATGCTTAGCTTTCATCCCAACATTTTCTCCACTACACCTTCAACAGACGCATTAACGAACGCGCCGTCCAACGCATCCATGGACCGGCCGGCCGGCTGGCTTTTTATGGTTTGCATTAATGCGCTCCTCATAAACTTCAGCGTGGGATCATTTATTTCCCTGATGATCTCTTACGTGGGCAAACGCGACCAAACAAAGGATAAGCCGGTTAACGTTTCAAGATATGAGGCAAACAGAAGCGGGAAGGACTGATGTAAAAAGCTGATGCAGATGCAGGCTCCCAAGCTCAATTCAAATTCCGGAATGCCCTTGGCGAATGACCGGTTCTGGCTTTGAATAATTTTGTGAAGTGGGACGGATGCTCAAAGCCCAGATCATAAGCTATTGCTGCGATGGATGTTTGAGTGCTCCACAGCAAAGACTTGGCTTTGTCGATCAGTTTCAGGTGAATATGCTCCTGCGTTGACTTGCCCGTGTATTTACTTAACAGGTCGGACAAATAATTTGCAGAGAGATTAAGGCGTGAAGCGAAATATTTTACATCCGGGATCCCCGATTCGATGGGCGTTTCCTGTGTGAAATAATCGTTCAGCAACCGCTCAAATCTCTCCGTAATATCATTGCCAGCCTTTGCCCGCGTAAGGAATTGACGGTCGTAGAACCGGGAGCAATAGGATAACATCAATTCAAGGTTCGTGAGGATAAGATTGTGCGAGTGGGTATCCAGGTTCATCGAGATCTCCCGCCTGATATTCTGCAGGCAATCTTCCAGCACATTTTTCTCCGCATCTGAAATATGCAGGCACTCGTTGGTATCATAACCAAAGAACGAATAAGCGGTTAGCTTCTGGCCCCTGCTGTTTGCGTGCAGAAAATCAGGGTGGATATAAATTGCCCAGCCCTGCACCTTGTTCTCAATTCCGGGTGATAAAACCTGGTGTGGAGCGGTGAACATCAGTGAACCCTCGGAAAAATCGTAGGAGGTACGTCCGTACTTAAAGGAGCCTTCTATTTTTTTGCAGGCAATGGAATATAAGTTCAGGCGGTATGCATCCCCTTCCCTCCTGTGTGAGCGGTCCACCTTAGCCAGGTCTACCACGGTGATCAGCGGGTGCAGCGGCTTATCGTAATGAAAGAAATCGTGCAGCTCAGAGATCGATCCGATATCGATATATTCCATTGGAGGAAGTTGAATTGTTATTATAAACTTACAAAAAAATCAGATCACAATACCGCCGCTTACCTCGATCCGCTGGGCATTTACAAAGCGGCTGTCGTCTGAAAGCAACGAGGCTACGAACGCGCCTACGTCATCCGCTTCACCAAGGCGGCCCAATGCAGTCATATTCGCAATTTGCTGACGGTGGCTTTCATCGCCTTTCCCTCCGCCAAACTCCGTATCAATTGCCCCGGGGGCCACACTGTTGAAACGGATCTTCCGTTCAGCATATTCTTTGGCAAAATACCTGGTCAGCCCTTCCAGGGCAGCTTTGAGCGAGCCATACACGGCAACACCGGGAAAAGCAAAGCGGGCAAGCCCGGATGAGATATTGATAACCTGGCCGCCATCTACCATCAAAGGCAGCAGCTTTTGGGTAAGAAAGAATACCCCTTTTAAATTTACATTTACGAGCTGGTCGAAGATGTCCTCAGTGGTGTCTTTGATGAGCGTACGCTGGGCTATCCCGGCATTATTTACAAGATAGTCGAAGCT
>NZ_DATCRF010000441.1:0-2643 GCF_036569125.1 Chitinophaga sp.
ACCCCCGGGCGTTTAACCGGCGCCGTTATAATGCTGTCGCCCCTCATTATCCCTGAAAAAAGCGTATCGGCTACCATGTACAGGGTATCCTTATCACGTTCCAGGATCAGCAGGGGGTGCTGGGTGGCCAGCACGGTTTTATTAGCCTGGTTCACCTTGCCGTAGTTGGAAAGCAGCGACATTTTATTGGCGGTATCCCTGTACACCATGTTACCTGTAGCGTAAGAGTAACCGGTAACCTTATCGGTTTCAATATTATCCGCAGTAATGGTGCTGGCGCTGTCCACAATAGTGGGGCGGTTGCCAAAGTTGCCATAACCGCTCTCCGTGTTGTAGTAACCGGAGGTGGTGTACATAATGGTTTTGCCATCATTAATGGTAGTAGGCGCTACCATGGTGGCAATTTTGGTATCGGTATTATATAGTAAGGTATCGGTGGTAAGGGTATAGGAGGGATCTACCAGCAGCACATTGTATTTAAAATATACATCCTTGGTATCTGCATAATAAAAACCTTCTTTACTGGTAAGCGTACTGGTGCCGTTAATTAATTTACCGCCCTGTGTGTAGGTACCAATGCGGGCATTCATATCATATTGCAGCTCAGGGCCGGAGATGTTCACCTTGCCATCTGTTAAGCGGGCATTCCCTTTCAGTGTAGCCAGTTTGGTATTGCCTTCATAATGCAGGTAATCGCCATACACCTGTACACTGTCGGCCTGGTTAATATGTACGTGACCGTAGGCGTCCAGCTGGTTGGAGCGGCTGTTCTTAAAAGCGCTGTCGCAGGAGATAATGGTGTTACCCTGCCGGAAAGAGGCATTCCCGATAAAACGGGCCAGCTGCACGGAATCGCGGGTAATATTGTTCAGCGTATCTGCATGCAGGATGTGAATAACGGAAGTGCTGTCCCCGGTTTTCTGCTGCGCTGCCGCCCCCATTATTCCCAACAGGTAAATGCCAATGAGAACAAGGCCATATCTTATAAATTGCTGCATTTTACAAATCATCATTGAGCCGTTACCGTATCAGAAGGGAGGGGCTTTACTTTATCTTTTTTGCCAAACAGCGAGAAGTGTACATACCGTTTCGGGTTTACGCGCAGATCTTCCAGCAGCTTATTCAGGCTGCCCAGGGAGGTTTGCAGGTTGTTGTACACCTTTTTATCATTCATCAGCAGGCCCAGGGAACCATCTGTGCTATTAAGCTTGCTGGTCATCTGGTTCAGGTTGGCCACGGTATGCTGCAGGTCCTGCAGGGAAGAATCCAGCTGCCCGTTGGCCAGGGTACCGGTGGCTTTCTCGGCATTGGTAAGAATGCCGGTTATCTTATCATTATTATTTTTCAGATTCTCGGAAATAGCCGCCAGGTTATTAAAGGTAGCCTGTACATTACCCTTTTCAGGGTCCATCATACGGTTCAGAGAGCTGGAGGTGGCAGAAAAATTACCCATGGTATTTTTCAGGTGGGCCACGGCTACACGAAGATTGCCTTCTGTGGTAGTATCAAATATAGCGTTCACCGTTAGTAATACGGAATCCACTGCGGAGAGGGTGGTTTCCAGCTTTTTAACCAGGGGGTTCAGCTGTTCTTTGAGCGCATCTGTAATGGAACCGTCTACAGCGGCATAAATGGTATCGCCTGATTTCAGATAATCGTTGGCGTTACCAAAGTCGATCTGTACGGCTTTAGTGCCTAACAGGTCGCCGGTAATGCGGGCCACGGAGTTACGGGGTATTTCCACATCTTTTGTGATACGGAGGGTTACCAGGATGCGGCCGGCGTTGTTATCCAGGATGTTGAGGTCTGATACGCTTCCCACTTTCAAACCGTTGACCTGCACAAAGTTAGAGGGCTGCAAACCATTCACCTGCTTGTATACAGCGTAAATAGTTTTATCGGATGAAAAGAGGCTTTTTCCTTTCAATAAATTAAAGCCTAATACCAGCAGGACAATAGCGACTACAGTTAGCACTCCCACTTTGGTTTCATTAGATACTTTTATCATGAGATACGTATACGTTGCTGCAAAAGTAATCGAAAATCCAACTCCCGGTACCAAATTCCAATTTTTAGCTCCGGCGGTTAGTTATAATTTAGTAAGGATCAGGTGATAGGGTAAAAAGGATAGGGGTAATTATTACTTGGGGTGCTTGCTGGTCGGGGATTACATTACATCTGTGCTTCTAACTTCAGGCCATTCTTGTATGGGACGATGAACGCATCTTTAAAGCCCATCCGCTTGGCCTTTCGCAAGGCAGCCCCGGCCTCCGGTTCCGTTCGGAAGCTGCCCCATATATATTTGTTAAATTTTTTCCGGTTAATGATCACCCGCTCCTGTTTTATAGGGCCCCCCATTTTTTTGAAAATGGGGGACTTGGCAGAATAATTTTTATCGCTTACCAGCAGCTGCACCTTATACATAAGAGAGGAGGAGGCAGCGGTGGCAGAGGTTTTCCTGGGTTGCTTGTAACCGGTTTCAATCACGGGCTGCACGACGGGCTGCGGTACTACCGGTTGCGGCGGTGGTGCGGCCTGCTCTTCTTTGAAGTTACCAAAACGTTCCAGCTCTTCTTTATAACGTTTTATGGCTTTAAAGATGCACTGGGCGGTTTCCTGCTGCCCGTTGGCTGAGTTCAGGTA
>NZ_DATCRF010000442.1:0-18395 GCF_036569125.1 Chitinophaga sp.
GCCGACCAGCACCGTACAGGCGCCGCAATCACCCTCATTACAGCCAATTTTAGTCCCGGTTAAATGCTGGTGATAACGGATAAAATCCAGCAGCAACATCCCGGGGGGCATATCGGTGTGTAAAAGGTTGTTATTGAGGAAGAAAGTTGTCAAAGTTTTGGGTTGCTGGTGTATTTAAATTTACCACAAATCGGGCAATTAAAGAACAGGGGCTAAAAGGGAGAAAAATATATGTTAATATTATCCCTATAATATGATTATTAATAAATAATATATTATTTTCACGCATTTACCGGAATTTACAACTTTAGTACATTGTCCCTATTCCTTTATTGGCTGGCGCTGCCATTCATTTACCTGGTATCGCTGCTGCCATTTCCGCTACTCTACCTACTATCAGACGGGGTGTACCTGTTGTTATACTACGTGGCCGGCTACCGGAAAAAAGTGGTTGTTCAGAATTTACGCAATGCCTTCCCGGATAAAACGGAGGCAGACATCAAAAAGATCAGCAAAGAATTTTACCGTTACTTCTGTGATCTTTTCCTGGAAACCTTTAAAACGCTCACTATCAGTAAAGGCGCCATGGTAAAGCATTGCAGCTTTCACCCGGACACGGTGGCCCTTTTTACCAAACTGGCGGCAGAAAATAAAAGCGCCATCCTGGTAATGGGACATAAAGGCAACTGGGAATGGGCGGGCAATACCTTCAGTATCCTTTGCCCGCAACAATTATACGTGATCTACCACCCGCTGGCGAATAAGCATTTTAACGGGTTGGTATACAACATGCGCACCCGCTTTGGCACCAAGTTAATTGCCATGCAGGATACCTTCCGGGATATGGTAAGCCACCGGAATGAAGTGAATGCCACGGCTTTTATTGCAGACCAGACGCCGCAGCCGCAAAATGCCCACTGGATGACCTTTTTGCACCAGGATACCCCGGTGTTCAAGGGTACGGAAAAGATAGCGCAGAAAATGAATAACCCGGTGGTGTATGTAACCGTACAGCGCATTAAACGGGGATATTATACCGTGCTGGCAGAGGTACTGGTAGAAAAGCCTGCAGGCACCGCCGACGGGGCTATTACGGAGCTGCATACCAGGCAGCTGGAAAAAGATATTATTACCCAACCGGCTACGTGGTTATGGTCGCACCGCCGTTGGAAACATAAACGCAACTAAAATTATTATTGTATTCCTATCCTATGCTAGAAGGTAAAGACCTTATATTGGCCACCAAGCCATATGCCACAGAAATCAGAGCTAAGAGCTGGTTATACACCATTTCCACGCTGCTTTTGCTGATCCTGTCATTAACCGGCACCATTATGCTGCCTTATCTGCTGCTAAGGATCTGCAGCAGCGTGCTGGCAGGGCTGCTGATCGTACGCATGTTCGTGATCTATCATGATCATCAGCACCATACCATTTTACACAATTCCGCCCTGGCCAATGCTATCATGACCGTGTTCGGCATTTATGTGCTGGCCCCCACCAGCATCTGGAAACGTTCCCACGACTATCATCATAAACATAATTCCAAATTATTCAGCGCGGATATTGGCTCTTATCCCATTTTCACGCGTAAGAAATTTTTATCGTTGCCGCCCAAACAGCAGCGGGCTTACCTGGCAACCCGCCACCCGCTTACCATTGCGCTGGGTTATTTTTCCATGTTCCTGCTGGGCATGTCATTAAGATCATTTATTTCCAGCCCCCGCAAACACCTGGATTCCTTGCTGGCCATGGTGCTGCACGTAGCGGCTATCGCCCTTACCGTTATATTCCTGGGCTGGCAGGCCGCCCTGCTGTTTATTTTTGTGCCCTTTTTTATTGCCTGCGGCATAGGCGCCTACCTGTTCTATGCACAGCATAATTTTCCCGGGGTGTCATTTAATACCAATGAAGACTGGTGTTACCATGATGCGGCCCTGCTTTCCTCCAGCTACCTTGTAATGAATCCTGTAATGGCCTGGTTTACAGGCAATATCGGTTATCATCATATTCACCACCTGAATGCGCGGATCCCGTTTTACCGCCTGCCGGAAGTGATGAAGGCCATCCCGGCCCTGCAAACACCTAAAACCACCTCTTTCCGGATCGGGGATATTTATGCCTGCCTGCGCCTGAAGGTGTGGGATGCCGACCGCAGGGAGATGGTAGGCGTATAAGTTGTTTGCCAGGAAAATTTTTCTTAGCTTAGGGTATACTCCAAAGGACACATGAAAAGACGTAACCTGTTAGCCATAATAGTTTTCCTGCTAACAATATTGTTTGCGTACGCGGCTGTGGTAAAGGCGCTGGCCTATGATAGATTTATTATGGACCTGGGCCAGTCGCCCCTGCTTACGAACATTAACAAACCTATGCTGGCAAAAGCTATACTGGGCTTTGAATTTTTAACGGTAGTGCTGCTGCACATCACCTCCACCAAAAAGTGGGGCTTGTATGCCGCTTTTTTCCAGCTGCTCATTTTCAGCGGGTATTTAACTACGCTGTATTTCTTTTATGCGCACATCCCTTACGCCGCCGATGGCATCCTGGGAAAGATCTCTTATCCCCTGCATATTGGATTTAATCTTGTTTGTACGCTGTTAGCCCTGGGCGGGGTGTTCCTGTTCAACAACATTCATAAAAGGCCCCAGCTGCGGGTGGTTTATAATGCACACGCGCTTACACCAGCAGTTGATTATCAATAGCGCATTTCACCAGCATGGCGGAATTGCGGGCATTCAGCTTAGCCAGTAAGTTCTTGCGGTGACTGTCTACCGTAGTAGCGCTGATAAACAGCTTTTCTGCAATTTCAGGATTCGTATATCCTTCTGCTATCAGCAGCAATATTTCCTTTTCCCTTTTGGTCAAATGCGGGTTACGCTGCCCGTTGGCAGGCTGCTCTGCCGGCTGTATGGCCTGCGCCGCCCCGGACGATAAATAGGTTTTACCGGCATGCACCAGGTGTATGGCCTGCAGCAGCTCCTCCTTATCCGCATTCTTCAACAGGTAGCCGCTGGCGCCACTATCCATCATGCTGCTTACATATTTACGTTCCTTAAAAGAGCTAAGGCCCAGCACCATAATACCGGGATAGCGGGCTTTAATGGTGGCACACAGGTCGCTGCCGCTAATGTCCGGCAGTATGCTGCCCATCAGGATCACATCTGTGCTGTGGTCCACCAAGAATGACAAACAGGACTGTCCGTTGCGGGTTTGGCCTACCAGCTCAATATCTGATTCGGAACGTAACAGGGAACGCAGCCCTTCCAGTACCAGTGGCTGGTCATCTACAAAATATAAGCGGATCATGGTTATTTCCAGTTTACTTAACGGTCTTAACAATTTGGCACAGTTAACAGATGTGCTAAGACGAGAATACAGGTTTAGATTAACTCTAGTAATATAGTAAAAACAGGGCTAATTTTCAGCAATTCTCTTTGTACTTGAAAAGATTAGTAAGGTGCTATGACAATAACAGGCAGCGGTCCCAGGCAGGCTGGGTTTGTGTATCTACTGCTGCGATCAGCGCCAGCCCCACCCCGGTAATACCTTCCAGCAGGTTATAACTGTTATGATAATCAGGGTGTGCAAAGAATTTATACCCGGCCAGTCCATCCTGCCAGGTGTTCAGCTCCAGCGTAGCCTGCAGCCATTTATCAGCGCCCTGCAGTAACAGCGCATCCTGGTTATGCAGCGCCATGCGCCGGTAAATGTGGGTAATGCCTGCGCTGCCGTGGCACAAACAGGCGTCGTGCACACTGCCATTCTTGGGGTTGCGCTGGTGTATGCTATGTTCAAAAATTGTGTATGCGGCCTGCTGGTATACGGGCTGGCCTATACGTATGCCGGTGCTCCATAAAGTAGCTGCCACGCTCAGGTCACCATAGCACCAGCCCAGGCGGCTTTGTGCGCCGTTAATAGCTTCATTGGCCTCGCCTACCAGTGGCGGGTAAATAGAGGTAAGGCCTTCTGCCGGTGGGTTCTGAATGGCCAGCAGCCATTGCAGGCTGCCTTCTATCAGGCGGCGGGTGGTTTCCACCTCAATACCTTTTTCGTGGATCATGCCCAGGATGGTAATAATAGCCGGCATGCCATGCGCCAGGCCCAGGTTAAAACAGCTTTGCCCGCGCTCCAGCTCTTCCCGGCTGGTAAGTGAAAAGCGGTCTTTCCAGCGTATGCCCTGCGCATCTGATACCGCGCTTTTTTCCAGCTGCTGCACCACCCCGCTTAAATATTTCACTGCTGTGGGATGCGGCAGGCGCTCTAAAAAATAAATGGCAGTACCTAAGCCCTGGTGCAGAAAATCGTAGTTGTTATCGCGCAGGTCCTCATCCATAAAGTTGCCCAGGATCTCGTCTGCTTCTTCAAAAATATCCTGCATCCCATCTCCTTCCGCAAAGCCGGCGTTGATGAGGTGCTGAATGCTCCATGCAATACCGGAAATGCCGCTGCAATGGGAAAGCATCATTTCCTGCTCAGACAGGGCCTGTATGCTTTTCAGCATTACGGTATGCACCTGTTTCAGGTATTTCTTTTTACCGGTAAGATAATAGTAGTAGGCGTAGAATAATGCGCAGCCGGTGTAACCGCTTAATAAGCCAGGGTTCCCGTCCTGTTGAATAAAGTTGTCCAATATGGGACTGATCTGTTGTAATACCTTGCCGGCCTGCTTTATATGGTTATTCATGATCTTAGATAGTGAACGGCCCGCCGTGATGGCGGACCGTTACCAATTTACTTAAAATAAGCTTTATAGCAGCAGCCTGCCTACCCGTTCAACGTAAAACAGCAGCAGGCTACCGGCTATGGAACCGTTCCTAGAAACGGCAGGAATCTTCGCTGCATACTTCTGCACCCTGGCTGATGTTATCTGTACAGATCCTCAGGCTGCATAGTACGCTGCAGGTGCCTGCGGTAAGGGCCATGCCGCCTTTTACCAGCTCCTGTTTGGATTTGCTTAAGCTGGCGATTTTAATTTTGCCCAGGCTCAGTTTTTTTTCTGATATCTTTTTCATGATGAGTTTTTTTAATAGTCCATGGTCCATAGTCGATGGCCCATGGCATTTTTCAATGTGAAAAATTTGCGAGTGAACCACAGTCCAAAGACCACGGTTGTTTTGCGTTGAGTGAAAGTTTACGTAAAACAGTCCGCTGTCCACAGCATTCTTTTGATGTAAAAAGCTTGAACTATTGAGGTATTAGATGGCGCACAGACCACGGTTGTTTTTCAGGAATGGCGCGCTATCAAACGATGGTCTGTCATCCATGGACAGTGGCCCCTCGTCCGTGATCCGTAGACTAATAACGGCAAATGTCCTGGCTGCAGTTCGGCGCTCCCTGGCTGAGGCAGGCGATAACGAAGGAAACGCATTGCGCGCTTTTACCTTGCCCGCCGCCTTTCAGCACTTCCTGTTTGGCATTGTTTAAGGTGGCGATCTTAATTTTTCCCAGGCTTAGTTTTTTTGTTGTTTGCTTTCTCATTACATACAGGTTTGTGTGCCGGGTCATTTAAAAAGGCCCGCCACGTACCGGGCGGACCTTTTTTATACAGGCAACACGTTAGAAAATACAGGAATCATCGCTGCAAATGGGCGCACCCTGGCTAATGCAGCTGATCTTAATAGAGGATGTTGTAGCCACACCACCTTTAACTGCTTCCTGCCTGGCTTTACTTAGGCTGGCAATCTTGATCTTTGCAAGACCCAGCTTTTTTGAAGGTTTACGTTTCATTGTTAAAATGATTTAAGATCCAACACTTCCTTGTTTACGTTCCAACAACATTATTGTTCCGGCGGCGGAGGGGTGATACAGGGCCGCGTGGGGCACAGTACACTGCAGGTGTTCATAAAAGTGACCAACATGGCTTCTCCGCCTTTGATCATTTCTTGTCTGGAGCGGCTCAGGCTGGCAATTTTTATCTTGCCCAGGTGCAGCTTTTTTAAAGGTTGTTTTTTCATGGTAACATCCTGTTTTTAAGGTTAATTTTCCCTTTCAGGGGGTGGGGGGCATTTGTAAAGGCTGCAGCCGGTGTAAGTAGGACGGAAGGCAGCGCCACCTTTACGGTTAGCTTGTTCTGACTGGCTTAATTTGGCAATTTTAATTTTGCCCAATGTCAATTTTTTCTCCATGCTTTTTTTCATGAGACTTACGGTTTAGCGTTATAAAATGAAAAATGAATCCGGTGATCGTTATGCACACAAAACCGTGTTACAGGCCACAAAGTCGCTGAAGCAAACGGTATCGCCCGGCGTAGTGCAAACCTGCACGGTGCGGATGTAAGCTTCTTTAGGACCGGTGGTAACGGTTTTGCTGAAAGATGAAATTTTAATTTTCTGCAGGAGCAGCTTCTTTGAGGGTGACGGTTTCATAGTAGCAAGATTTAGGTGGCAGTGGAATAACAGTGTATCTAAAAGTAAAGAAAAATAAAAGTCAGCCGCCCCCTGTAAAAAGGGGATTTTTGTAAATGATCCTGCTTTTTTCGAAGTAGATAAGTTAAAAATATCCCTGTTTAAGGGGATATCCGGCTTTATGCAAATGCGCTAATTTTCATTTTTTAATGATGATGCGTCATGATAGCTGCTAAAGATTTTTACCTGATAAGAACCCCCTTGTTACCCCTGCAATTCCTGGATCAGTTTAATGATATTCCCCTGTCTGCATTAAACGACCGGGTGAAAGAGATCTTTACACAACCTTATTTACTGGAAGCCATTTACATTGCTTCCCCGGAGCTGTGCCAGGAGCTGCAAAAGTGGCAACAGGGCCTTATCACCGGCGAAAAGGAAGTGAACAAGCTGGTGGCTGCGCTGTTCCGTTACATACTGCGCATGTGCACGCGCAGCACGCCCTATGGCTTATTTGCCGGCTGTGCAACCGGCCAGGTAGCTGCAGCTACCCGCGTGGAGCTGGCGCCTATGGAGCAGCACAAAAAACATTGCCGGCTGGATATGAACTACGTGGCAGAACTGGCCGCCATGATCACACAGCTGCCGGAAATACAGCAACAGCTCACCTATGTGCCTAATAATTCATTATACCAGATAGGCAACGCTTACCGCTATGCCTCATTTACGGTAAAGAATAAGTTCCGGCATTATGATCTTACCTCCGTGAACTGTACCGATTATTTGGATGCTATTTTAGAAACGGCAAAGCAGGGCGCTACCATTGCGCAATTATGTGAAAGCATTGTGAGCGATGATATTACTACAGGCGAAGCACGTGAATTTATACAGGAGCTGATAGACAGCCAGATCCTGGTAAGCGAGCTGGAACCCACCGTTACCGGCGAAGAGTTTTTTAACCACCTCATTCATAAGCTGGCCACGCTGCAAAATACGGAAGCCATTACCGCAGCGCTCCAAAACATCCGCCAGCTGTTACAGGCCCCCGGCGCCAGCATTGATAAATACCTGCAAACACACGCGCTGGTAAAACAGCTGCTGCCGGATACCAATAGTAAAGACCTGGTACAAACAGACCTGTTCCTGGCTACACAGCATAATACGCTTAGCCAAACAGTTATTAATAATATTCAACAGGAAATTATTCCACTCTGGAAACTAAGCCGCCGTAATAATAATCCTGACCTGCAACAATTTTCCCAGGCCTTCCGGGAACGTTACGAGGAACAGGAAATACCCCTGAACATTGCGCTGGATGCAGAAGCCGGCATAGGATACGCCGGCCATACCGGCGGGCAGGCGGACCATACGCCGCTGGTAGATGATATTTATGTAAATCAAAAAACTACAGGCAGTAGTTCCATTTCCTGGGGTAAGCTGCAGGACTTTCAGCTCAAACAGCTGCATGAATGCCTGCGCAACCATCAAACGGAAATTGTATTAACTGATAAAGACCTGGATGAGCTGAAAGAAACCGATACGCCGGACCTTCCCTACAGTATGTACCTGATGGGCAGCCTGCTGGGCAAAAGCGCTGCGGATATAGATGCCGGTGATTACCTGTTTGAGCTAAGCACCTGCAACGGCCCTTCTGCCGCCAATTTGCTGGGCCGCTTCTGCCATGGCGATACCTTATTAACCGACCAGGTAAAGAACTGTTTACAGGAAGAAGCCGGCCAGCACCCGGATTATATTTATGCTGAAGTGATACACCTGCCGGAAGCCCGGGCAGGCAACATTTTGCTGCGCCCCCAGCTGCGTGAGTATGAAATTGTGTACCTGGGTAATGGCAGCGTACCGGAAGACCACCAGCTACCGCTTGCCGACCTGATGGTAAGCGTGCAGAATAATACGATTGTGCTGCGCTCCAAAAAGCTGAACAAGCGGGTGATACCGCGTTTGAGCACCGCCCATAACTACCGCGCAGGCGGTTTGCCCGCTTACAAATTCCTGTGCGACCTGCAGTTCCAGCAGCTGCACTCCGGCCTTTACTGGAGCTGGGAGCACCTGGGGCAGGAGCCCTTTTTACCCCGGGTACGTTATGGAAAGATCATCCTGAGCAAATGCACCTGGCATTTACATAAAAAAGATTACCCGGAGCTAACGGATAAAAATATAAAACCGGATTACGCTGCGCTGTTTGGTAAAATACGCAAACAGTGGAACCTGCCGCGTTTTTTAGTGATCGCGGAAGGCGATAATGAATTGTTCATAGACCTGGACAATGCTGCCTGCCTGCAGCTGCTGGCCACTACGCTTATTAAAAAAGAGCATGTAAAGCTGCAGGAATTTTTAAACACCGCCGACCTGGGCTGGGTAACCAGCGCACAGGGCACTTACACCAACGAGGTGATCATACCCATGCACCGCGCAGCCGCCAAAGCCACGCCGGTAAATACTTCCACGGCTGCTGAAGCCAGGCAGCCGGCTTTACCGGCCCGCCGTTTTGTTACCGGCAGTGAATGGCTATACGTAAAAATCTATTGCGGCACCAGCAGCGCAGAACGCATTTTAAAAACCGTGATCAAACCCTTAACGGAGGAGCTGGTAGCAGCAGGCGCCATTGATCAATGGTTCTTTTTACGGTATAGCGATCCGGAGCATCATATCCGTATCCGCTTTCACCATGCCACGGATAGGGATTTCTGGAAAACGGTGCTGGAAAAATTATATACCATGCTGCAGCCGGACCTGGACAGCGGCGCTGTACACAAGCTGCAAACCGATACCTACGAGCGGGAAATTGAACGCTATGGCGCTGCCACCATGGAGCTGAGCGAAGCGCTTTTTTATTACGACAGCCAGGCTGTTATTGATTGTATAGACCTGCTGGAAGGTGAGGAAGGTGAAAGCTACCGCTGGCTGCTGGCAGCCCGCGGTATTGATATGCTGCTGCAGGATGCAGGTTACGACCTGCCGGCCAAAGCGGCCCTGTTAAAGCGTATGCAGCAAAGCTTTTTCCAGGAGTTTGGCGGCGATAAAGCCCTGCAAACCCAGCTGAATGATAAGCACCGGGAGCATATGCGGCAGCTTGGCAGCTTTCTGGAGCCACAGCAGGATGCAGAAAATGCCATTGAAGAAGTGATCGCTATTTTCACCTTACGCTCCATGCGCAATACCGCTGCCCTGCAAAAAGCGGCACAGCCGGTACACGAACAGCTTTCCAGCTATATACATATGTTCCTGAACCGTATGCTGCTCTCCAACCAGCGCAAACATGAGCTGGTGATCTACCATTTCATGAGCCGCTATTATGAATCACAGCTGGCCATTCAAAAAAAGAAACAGCAACAGCCATTACCCAGCAAACATGGACTTTCCAATTTATAGACAGCTAGCACAAATGGATTGCGGCCCTACCTGTTTACGGATGGTGGCCCGGCACTACGGTAAAACCTATACGCCGGAAAGCCTGCGGCAGTTTGTTACCATTGACCATGACGGCACCTCCCTGCTGCACCTGCGGCTGGCGGCCGAACAAATGGGATTCAACACCCTGGCAGCTTCCGTTACCTTTGAGCAGCTGGACCAGGAAACGCCCCTGCCCTGCATTATACTCTGGAACCGCAACCATTTTGTGGTAATACCCCCGCAGGACTATAACAGCGGGCAGCCCGGCAGCCAGATCCTGATGGCCGACCCGGAAAAAGGGCTGGTAGCAATAGACAAAGCCACTTTTCTCGAGGGCTGGCTCGAGGACCATGACCAGGGCGTGGTGCTGATGCTGGAACCCGGCAAGGCTTTTTAATCCCGGATCACTCCCCTCAAGAATAAAACGGCCCGCGCGGAAATATTGCATAATTTAGTGAGTACGGAAGCGTTTATACCATTAGTTAGATTATCAGTTATTCAATCCACTCACACATGAAAAGGATTTTAGTATTGGCCGCGCTCATTTTTCCATTGATCGTCAGCGCACAGGTAAAGCTGTCGGAAGCCGTGGCCGAAGATTTTTCTACCAAAGCAGCAGAGAAGTTCCAGCAGAAGAATGATCCCCTCCTGGTATTTGTAGCCGATCAGATGTCGCGCAGTGGCGCCGGCGGCCTGGAAATAGATAAAACCATGACGGAGCTGAAAAAGGACCCAGCGGCCCTGGATGCAGCCCTGAAATACGTGTACCAGTTCAGTGATTGTAACCGGCAGCAGCTGATCGCCAACCTGCGCGCCATGAACCTGCAAACCAACAACGTGTTCCCGTTGGCTACCTATACAGTAAATAAATTTAAAGGGGAGGCCAAAGCCCTTACAGAAGAAAAAGCAGCCCTGATCAAATCCGGTGAATTTGCCACGGTAGCTCCCGGCACACCACCGGCCGCACCTGCCCAGCCGCAACCGGCTACTTCTACCGCCCCCACCGGGCAGCCGGTAACACCCGGTACCAGCGCCCAGGAAACCAGCGCCCCTGCTACGGCTGCCACGACACCGACTGCGGCCACGCCCGCTGCACCAGCCGCGCCGGCAGCAGACCCGTACGACTGGGATGTGCGTAATATTTTTCCCTTAACCAGCCCTGAGCAGCTGGCGGAAAAATTTGGGAAGGAAAATGTAGCAGCCCGCCCGGCGCAGGACCTGGAAGGTAATGACCTGGGAACCGGCTACTATGTGTTCCCCGACACGGATAATGAAATGGAAGTAGTATTTAAAGAAGATAAAAGCAAGCTCGTAACCTTTACCCATGAGCACTCCAAATGGAAATCGCCCTTTGGTATTAAACCCGGCGATCCGCTGGAAAAGCTGGTGAAGATCAACGGCCGTGCGTTCCGCATCAATGGTTTCGACTGGACCAACGGCGGTATGATCGATAGCTGGGACGGTGGCGCTATGGATAAAAAAGGCGTAACCCTGCAGCTAAAAGCTAATAATACCGGTGATCCGAAACAATATGACCAGGTAACCGGCGATAAAAAAGTAAGATCAGACCAGGCCGCGCTGAAGAAGCTGGATGTGGTGGTGGAGAAAGTTTCTTTCCAGACAGCGCCGCAGCAGTAACGTATTTTAAAATGTAAAATTATAAATGTAAAATTTCAAATGTAAAAGTGAAATGCCGCGATAACGGGTACAGACCCCATGTTCGCGGCATTTCACTTTTGCATTTATCTCGTTCATAAAGTCTTTTCAATGGTCTCTATGAACCTCCTTCGTCGGTTTATGATTTAAAATTTTACATTTTACATTCGTTTATTTACCCCATGCTTTATTAGGTACCGGCCCCATTTCCAATACCAGCTGGCCGCCATTCATCAGCTCATCGTGCGTAAACCAGGGCGTATTCAGCACCTTGCCGTTCATAGTAGCCCGCTGAATATATTTATTGGTAACAGAACAGTTCCTGGCTGTAAGCGTAAACTTCTTACCATTTGGCAGGTCAATGGTTACTTTGCTGAACACCGGGCTGCCTATAGTGTACAGCGGCAAGCCGGGTGTAAGCGGGTAAAAGCCCATGGAAGAAAATACCACAAAGGCCATCATACCACCGCCATCTTCATCGCCGGGCACTCCAAAGATGTTATCCTTAAACCACACATCCAGCAGTAAGCGTATATGCTTCTGCGTTTTCCAGGGCGCATCCGTAAAGTTGTACAGGTAAGGGATGTGAAAGCTGGGCTCATTACCCATGGAGTACTGGCCTACCAAACCCGTAGCATCAGGGAACTTAGCCCAGAAGGCATATTTGGAACGGTCCAGCCCTTCGCGGAAAAGCTGGTCCAGCCGGTCTTCAAAAGGTTTTTTGCCACCCATTAAAGCAATCAGGCCCGGTACATCCTGCTGCACCTGCCACATATAGGTCCAGCCATTATTTTCATCATAATAATCACGGCCGCCCATGCCACCGTCGAACTTAGGATCTATATTGATCCAGCTGCCCTTTTCATCTTTAGGTAAAAAGAACTGCCGCTCATTGTTCCAGAGGTGCTTATAGTTCATGCCTCGTTTGGAGAACTGCGTATAGTCATCCTGTTTATTAAGGTCTTTAGCCAGCTGGCCCAAAGCCCAGTCGTCATAGCTATGCCCCAGTGTAATGGCTACCGCCTGCCGCTTTTCAAAATCATGCGCCTTAGGTTCTGTTTCCTTTTCACCGGGGTGCAGGGCCGGGAAGTAACCATGCTCATAATAAAAATCATCCAGCCGGGTTTTATCGCCATTTTCCCAGGGCAGCATAGTGGCACTGGTGGCGTTCTTACGCATACCTTCATACGCCTTTTGCACATCAAAATTGCGCAGCCCTTTGCGGTAAGCATCTAAAAATATAATGGAAGAATGGAACCCGTTCATACAGGGATTGTCGCCAAACAAAAGCGGGAAGGTTGGCACCCAGCCGCTTTGCTCATACATGCGTACGTAAGACTGCAGCATGTCTTCCTCCACCTTGGGGTTAATGATCATGCGCAGTGGATGCAGGGCCAGGTAAGTATCCCATGACCAGTCATCCACATAAAAAGGACGCGCATCTTTATTCACCTGCTTATTATAACCGCTGTAGTACTGGCCGTCTTCCGTTATGTTCACCATTCTTTCATAACAGCGGTACAATGCAGTGTAGAAAGAGCGTCTTTGCGCAGTGGTGCCGCCTTCTACCTTTATCTGGCCCATGGCTGCTGCCCATAGTTTTTTACCATTGGCAGCTACTGCTTCAAAGCTGGGCCGGCTGATCTCTTCCTCATAATTCTTTTTAGCCTGCGCTGCGCTTACATAACTGATGGCGTATTTAAATTCAACGGTTTTGGTGGCAGCCGGGAAGCTGATCACGGATCTTACATGCTGCCCGCTGTTTTCTGTACCTGCCTGCAGCTGCCCGTTGTCCCATATACCGGTGGCGCCGCCGGTGCTGAACCGGCCATAGAGGTATACCTTAATCTCATCGTGGTAGGTTTCTATACCTGTTAGCTCCTTATCCGATAAAAATTTATACTCCGATGGGCCATCATTATACACGCCCAGTAAAAGCGCCTTATCGCCGGCAGCGGGGAAGGTGAACCGGTAAATGCCGGTTCTGGCGCCGGGCGTAAACTCCACCTTTACCTCATCATCTACCAGCCAGGTGCTGTAGTACCAGGGCCGGGTAATTTCCTGGTCGTAGGTAAGCCGTGCGCGCCAGCTTTCTTTGGTAACTGGTTTTACCACCGGCTTCAGGGAAAATACTTCTCCCATGCGGTGGGAAACAATGTTCAGCGGAAAGCCGGAGACCTGATCATCCAGGAAATCTTTCCGCATAGGCGCCATGCGTATCATCTGGTTGGGCAGCTGCACCGTAGGGCGGGTGGGTTCCAGCAGCTGGCCCACATTCCCAATGGTAGGATCTACATAATCAAGATTGCTGCCGGCCGCAGTAGCGCCGTTCAATGGTGTTTGCTGCGCATGGATGGCAGTATACAGGCACACCTGTGCCCCTAAAAGGAATACCAGTTGCTTCATGTTCATGGAAAACAAGTCATTTAACTAAAAACCGGGTGCAAGAAACATTTATAGCACTAACAGCGCCCTTAACAGCTGCACTAACCGGGAAAATATTTTTCATTACCGGGTAAAAATACGCACAAACCCTATTGGCAGGTATATAAAATGTTAATCCTTTGAGGGAGATCCGGCCTTGCTTAGCTCATTGCATAAATTATAGAAGTGCTTAACAACATCTACCGTTTGGGTATAGGAAATAGGTTTTATTACATAGGAATGTGCGCCTAAAGCCAGGCACTCATCCCGCTCAATAGGGTTCAGGGAGGTGGAGAAAATAATAACGGGAATACCGGCAAACGTTCCATTTCCCTTTAAGAAACGCAGGGTTTGCGTACCGTTCATTTTCGGCATGTTCAGGTCCAGGATAATAAGGGAAGGTAACAGGGGGGCGCTTTGCTGCAGGTATTTCACGGCTTCTTCCCCGTTCTCTTCAAAATGGATCATAGCGCCGTAGCCCAGATCTTCAAAGGTATCTTTAATGATCTGGCGGTCTTCCGCATCGTCATCCACCATCATAATTTTAGGAAATCCTTTTTCCATAGATAATACTATCAGTTATTCGCATTTATTGGTTGAGTGGTAAGGTGATCCTGAAAGTGGCGCCCTCATTTACTTTGCCGGAGGCGGTGATGGCCCCGTTATGCAAAGCAACGATCTTCCTGCAAATGGCTAAGCCCAAACCGGTGCCTTTATATTTATCCCCGGTATGCAGGCGCTGAAAAAGCGTGAACATTTTGGGCAGATACTTTTCATCAAACCCTATTCCATTATCCTTAATAAAGATCTCCAGGTAATGGGTGTTTAAGCGGTTGGTAACCTGGATCTGCGGCCGCTGATCGTTCTTGGAATATTTCAGGGAGTTGTTGATGATATTGCCGAACAGCTGGCGGATCATGCTTTCATCGGCATCAATAGAGGGCAGGGCCGTGATCTCAATATTGGCTTCCTTTTCCCGGATCATGATCTCCAGGTCCTGCAGGGTGTCCTGTATTACGTGGTTGAGGTTAATGTGCCGGTACTCCACCTGTTTTTTCTCTACCTGGGAAAAGGCCAGCAGGTCGTGGATCAGGTTACGCATACGGTGCGAGGCGGATAACATGCCCTTCAGGTAGTCCTTTCCTTTATCATCTATTTTATCGGCGTATTTATTCAGGAAGTAATCACTGTAAAAGCTGATCTTGCGAATAGGCTCCTGCAGGTCGTGAGAGGCTACAAAGGCAAACTGCTGCAGCTCCTGGTTGCTGCGGTTCAGCTCAGAAATATTGTCTTCCAGCAAAGTTTGATTCTCTTTTAACTGGGTTTGCGCCTCCTGCAGCGCCTTATTATTTTCCAGGGTTTGCTCCACTACCTTTTGCGCATGTATATCTACCAGGTAACCGATCCAGTACAGGAGTTGTCCTTTATCATCTTTCAGGGGCGATAATGCGGCCAGGTGCCAGTAGTATTCCTTTTCATTTATATGCCGCAGGCGGCACTGGGCCTTTATGGCAGAAGCGCCGGCAGTGATCCGGTGCGTCAGTAAAAGGCTAAAGGCATCATAGTCGGCTGCATGCACCACATCCCTCCATTTAGTTTGGTTCAGCTGCGCAATGGTTTGCCCGGTAAAGTTGTACAGCCATTCATTGGCATAGATCAGCTCACCCTGCAGGTTCAATGAAAAAATAATGATGGGTAAAGTATCGGTCAGTGTTTTATACTGGCTTTCATTCTCCTGTAGCTTTTGCGACAGCTCCTGCAGCAGCTCGTTCTTTCGCTTCAGCTCCTCATAGGGGGAAATGGCCGGCTCATTGCGGAACATATTCCGCCAGTCATCTATCTTTTGGTGGTCTATTTTTTCTGCGGCCGGTAAGGCATAGTAAAGCTCTACGGATGTTTCTTTACCGATGGTGGTAATGCTGTATTTATTCACCAGGCGCTTGGCATATTCCAGTCCCTGGTTGGATTGTACACTATGCGCTTCATCTGTAACACGGGCTACAATATACCGTTCCCGTTTCTGAGCAGATACACTTAAGACCAGGTAACCATTCTGCCCATGCTCGATAGCATTCCTGGACACTTCAGATACTGCGGTGGCAAAAGTGGTTTGAGCGGAAAGGGACAGCCCCGCCAGCTCTGCCAGTTTCATGGACCGCTTATGCGCCAGGATCAGATCCATTTCATTACTAAGCGTAACTTTTACCAGGTCCAGCATCATTTATATATTTATTTTACAAGCAGCAATAGACATATCATCATTATTACGCGCAAAATCTTTTAACAGGGCGGCGGCTATCACCGTAAGATCATAGCGGAGCACATTCGGGTAACGGAGCAGGTCCCAGCGCGATTTAATTCCATCGCTGCACATGATCAGGTGCTGTCCTTTTTCATATGCTATTTCCTGGTCCTTCATGGTATTGGGAATATTTAACCCGATAATACCATTATATGCTAAATAACTTTTTGAGAAGGCAACACCCTGCAGCTTGGTGAGAATGTTGCCAATACCACAGATGCTCCATTTCTTTTCCTTCAGGTCAAATACCACCACTGTACCTACCAGGCCCCTTGTTCTTTTTACTTCCCGGTGTATGAAACGCAGGTTTTCCAGCGGACTGTGGTCCGGACAGATCCTGAACGCCTCAATGGCGGCCTGCACGGCTTTTTGTGCATCCGGTCCATGGCCTAAGCCATCTCCAAGGAACAGCTTAATATATTCTTTGGTCTCTTTATAATGGAATCCGTCTCCACAGGCGGTTTCACCCGGTTTAGGTACGATCAGGGAGCGGATCTCAATATTCTTAGGTTTGGCATTGGCCGGTAATGCTTTATTGAAAATAGCACAGTGCAAAATGGTGCCCCATCCTTTTAAAGAATAGATCTGAAATTTGTTGGACAGGCGTTTTATGGAACCCAGGCCGTGCCCTAATGTGTTGGCAGTGGAATGGCCGTCCGCCATCATCTTTGGAACATCCGCCATGCCGGGGCCACTGTCAATGGAGATCAGCTCAATACCCTGCTGATGATCTTCTTCCACCAGCTTTACCAGCAGCTCCCCATCCGTGGCATATTTGGCAAGATTAGAAACAATCTCTGCCACCACAATATCTATCTCCCCTAATTTTTTTGCCGTAAATCCCGCGCCGGCTGCCAGGGAATGGATCTCTTTCTTTAGTATCGCAAAGTAGCTCCTGTCGGTTGCCTTAAAGCGAAGATGAACTGCATTAACCATTTTTCCATTTAGTAATGGTAACCGTAGTACCCTTGCCTACAGCACTCTTAATATCGAATTCACTGACCAGGCGTTTGGCGCCGGGCAGGCCCAGTCCTAAGCTCCGGCCGGTGGAATAACCGTCTTTCATAGCCAGCTCCACATCTTTTATACCAGGTCCTTTATCTATAAAAGATAAACGGATGCCGTTCTCCCTTCCTTTGCTTACTACTTCTATTATGGTATTGCCGCCATTGCTGTATTTAAGCATATTACGTACCAACTCCGAAGCGGCCGTTATCAGCTTTGTCTGGTTCACCAGGCTCATACCGATCTTAACGGCATACTCCTTTACGCGGTTACGGAACGGCACTACATCCTGTTCCTTCTGAATGATCATTGAATCTTTAGTCAGTACTACTATCATCGTGTTCTTCCTCCTCTGTGGTGTCTTCTAAAGAACCGATTTTCCTGTGTAACAATTCCATTCCCCTTTCTACGTTCAATGCCGTGCTTACGCCTTTCAGCTCCAGGCCCAGCTCTACCAGGGTAATGGCCACTGCAGGCTGCATTCCCACCACCACAGTTTCAGCATCCATGATCTTGCTCATATTACCAATGTTACCAATAATGCGGCCCATAAATGAGTCTACTATAGATAGCGCTGATATATCGATCAACACACCCCTTGCTCCGGTTTTGCTTACCATCTGCACCAGGTCACTTTCTAAATTCAGGGCCAAACGGTCATACAAATCTACCTGGATAGTCACAAGCAGAAATTTGCCCATTTGGAGAACAGGTATCCTATCCATATTCAATTACAAACTGTTTTTTTCTTTTACTGATGTTTTCCTTACTTCTAACTGCAGCACGGCAAAAGCATATCTTAAGGCGCTGGCCAAAGTTGCCTTAGTAATAATATTGGAGAGATCAATACCCAGGTGCACCACGGTTTGTGCAATTTCGGGGCGTATACCGCTGATAATGCAATCCGCACCCATCAGGCGTGTTGCCGCAACGGTTTTAATCAGGTGTTGGGCTACCAACGAATCCACAGCCGGCACACCGGATATATCCAGGATGGCGATGCTGCTACCTGTTGCTACGATCTCATTCAGCAGATTTTCCATTACCACCTGTGTACGGGAGCTATCCAAAGTGCCGATGATAGGTAAGGCCAATATACCATCCCATACGCGGATCACAGGCGTAGAGATCTCCGTGATCTCATCTGTCTGGCGAAGGATCACTTCTTCCCTTCCCTTGATAAAAGTCTCAAAAGTGGTAACGCCAAAACTATCTATGAGTTTACTGATCTTCATTGAAATTGTGAACAATGC
>NZ_DATCRF010000443.1:0-10496 GCF_036569125.1 Chitinophaga sp.
AGCTCATGGTGCAGGGATACAAAGAATTTCAATCCTCTTTTGCGGATGGCTTTTTCCAGCTCGCCCACCACATCGCGGTGCGGGCCCATTTGTTTGGCATTAAAAGGTGTCAGCTGGCTGTCCCACATAGCAAAGCCATCATGGTGCTCCGCTACTGGTCCGGCAAAACGCGCCCCGCTTTTTAGAAACAGGTCGGCCCAGGCATCAGCATTAAAATGTTCGCCCTTGAACATCGGGATAAAATCATGGTACCCGAATTTGCTGAGGGGGCCGTACACGGCTACATGGCGCTGGTAGGTACCCAGTTTGGAATACCCGGAATCCGCATGCATATGGGAGTAATAATGTTCATTATTATAGGCAGGCACGGTATATACGCCCCAATGGCAGTAGATGCCGAATTTGGCATCGCGGATCCATTCCGGTACTTCCGTGTGCTGCTGAAGGGAGGTCCAGTCAGGTTTGTAATGAATATTTTTTTGTGCAAAGGAAACAGAAAAGAAAAAAACTACCAGCAAAAGGGCAAGGCCCCCAAGCCGGCACCGGAACATAACATGCTTCATAACCTGGTTTTATAATAGAACGCGGAACAGCAGTCAGGATTGAGATTGAAAAGACCAGGGTGATTAAATCCAATTAATCCCAAGATACTATATTTCCCTTATCTATACTATACTATGGTAGTCTTTTTTAGCTAAAGTGGGCACGCCATCGTTGCCGGTAACGATTGCGTAAAAAAAAAGCCGCTATGCTCCTTTTTTAAATAATTATTTCTGTAGCTTGACCCCTGAGATCATTACCTCTCTTACTGAAGGGAGTTATCAGGGGGGAACAGCAGCCTTGATTGTTATGGGGAAAGACCGTCATCTTAAAATTCCGTTAGTTATGAAAAGTATGCTTCTTTTTTTATGGACTATATTTTAATTGTCTGGCTGACACAAACCACTTTAGTCCTATTCTATCAACTTATTTAGTCCTATTCTTAAATCATTAAAACAATGATTCATCATTTACTTTCTGGTAAGCGGCTTACCACAGGGGGAACTGTATTGCTGATACTACTATACTTATGTGCCAACATCACCACCACGTATGCACAAAACAACAACAACACACCCGTTACCGTTGCAGGAAAACCGGCAGGTATCACTGTCAGGGGAAAAGTATACTCTGAGGATGGTTCCGAAGTTCCCGGCGTAACCATCCGTGTAAAAGGGCAATCAAAAGGTACCGTAACAGATATTGATGGTAATTACACCATACAGGTACCGGATGGCAAGGCCATACTGGTTTTTACCTACACTGGCCAGGCCCCGCTGGAACAGGCGGTGAATGACCGTTCTGCAGTAAATGTAACTATGAAAAGAGGGGTTACCGACCTTTCTGAAACGGTAATAGTAGGTTATGGTTCCCAGAAAAAAATTCATTTAACAGGCGCCGTTGCCACAGTGAACGTAAAAGAAATTGAGGACCTGCCTTTGGGCAACCTGTCAGCAACACTCGCCGGTAAGCTGGCCGCCGTAAACGTAGGCGGCGGTACTGCACGCCCGGGAACTCCCGCCACCATTACCATCCGCAACCCTGTTATTTATGCTAAAGATGGCGGCACCCTGCAACCCTTATATATTATTGATGATGTGATCCGCACCCCGGATGATTTTAACCTGCTGGATCCTACAGAAGTAGAAAGTATTTCTGTGTTAAAAGATGCAGCTGCAGCAGTGTATGGTGCACGTTCCTCACAGGGCGCCATTGTGGTAAAAACCAAAAGGGGCAAAGCCGGCCGGCTGGCTATCAACTATAATTCATCCGTAGGTTTTAGCCAGGCAACGAAGCTGCCTACTATGATGACGGGTTATGACCTGGCCACTTACCTGAATGATATGAACACTACCGGGGGCAAACCAGCTACTGATCCGGTTATTTATACCCCCGATGAATTAGCCTATTTTAAAGATCACAATTACGACTGGCTGCGCCAGGCCTGGAAAACGTCCCTTACTACGCGCCATACCTTTAATATCAGCGGCGGTACGGAAAAAGCCACCTTCTTTGCAGGCGCTACTTATTTTTACCAGAACGGTAACCTGGACAAGATCAAGAACGACCGCTGGACATTCCGTGCCAGCACAGATGTGAAGCTGGCCACTGGCTTAAAAACATCCCTTTCCGTAAGCGGCGATCTGTCCAACACCAAAATGTTCCTGCTGAAACAGGGTGGTGAAAACGCGGAGAACGACCTGAAAGGGTTGATCTATACCCCGCAGTTCAATCCGCCTTATGTAGATGGTTTACCGGTGCTGCTTAGCACTGCCAATAATATTGATGCCTTCCACTTTTTTGCAGTACAGGCATTGGACAACTATAGCCAAACCCGTTCCAACAGCCTGAATGTAGTTGCCAACCTGGAATATCAGCCTACCTTTATCAAAGGCTTAACCGCCAAAGTGCAGTACGCCAAAATAATGGACAATGTATTTCCCAAACAGTTTGGCACTTACTACAACCTGTATTCATTTTCCGGCCTGGGTGAGCATAAGCATATCATAGGCGGTGATGTGATAAACTCTACCCGTATGAAGAACGGCGCCCGTGTATTCTTCAAGCCTTCCTATGGCGATCGTTACCAGCTGGATGGTTACCTGAGCTACAACCGCAAATTTGGTAAACATGAGATCTCCGTACTCGCAGTAGCAGAGCAGTCTGAATACAGCTATGATGATGTGCAGGCCTATACGGAAGATCCTACTGAAAGCGCTCCGGATATTTCCCGTTTTGCTTTCGGCGCCATGAACGTATATGAAACAGCCAATGAAACCGGTAACCTGTCTTACATAGGCCGTTTGAATTATACCTATGCAGATAAGTACCTGCTGGAATTTGCTTTCCGTTATGATGCCTCCACCAACTTTGCACCGGCTTACCGCTGGGGCTTTTTCCCATCTGTGTCTGCAGGTTGGGTAATATCAGAAGAGAATTTTTTCCGCCAGAATGTGAACGCAATTGATTTCCTGAAATTACGCGCTTCAGCCGGTCACCTGGGTGGCGATGCTACCAAGGCCTGGGGATACCTGCAGCGTTATACGCCCAGCCAAACCAGCGGCGCCGTTTTTGGCGGCAACAATGCCAAGAGCGTAGGTACCCGGCCGGAATCTATGCCTAACCCCGCAGCCCGTTGGGACGATGACCTGAAATTTAACGCTGGTATTGATGCCAAAGCGCTGAATAATCGTTTATCCGTTACCATTGATGGATTTTACGATCACCGCTATAACATGCTCACCTCTTTAACAGCAGCCGTACCACTTACAGTAGGTTCTGCTATTTCTGCGGAGAACTACAATACCATCAATGCCTATGGTTATGAGCTGTCGCTGGGATGGAATGACCGTATTGGTAAGAACATTGATTTTACTGTAGGCGGTTTCCTGGCCTGGAGCGATGCCAAAGCCGTGAAAGTGGATGTGGACCGCGGTGTGGTTGGTACCTGGGAAGATCCTAACGGCCATTCACTGGACATGGGTTTGAAAGGATATGTATACGAAGGCATGTTCAGAACACAGGCGGATGTAGACAATTTCCTGGCTAAGAACCCCGACTACACCATTATGGGTAAAAAACCTGCACCGGGTATGTTATATTATAAAGATATCCGTGGTGCAAAAGATCCTATCACTAACCAGTATGCGGGTCCGGATGGTAAGATCGATGAAAACGACCAGACCTTTATTACCAATAAAGCCGACAATCACTACAGCTTTGGTATCAATGTAGGTGCAGGTTATAAAGGTTTCCGGCTGGATATGGTAATGGCAGGTTCCTTTGGCGGGGTAGCGCAGATAGAGAGCGGCGCCCGTAAACAGGCTACTGCTACCTCTTCCCGCCCGGCTTTCTGGACCGATCACTGGACGCCTGAAAACACCAACGCAACTTATCCGGATCCTTATTATAGCACTACCTACGACCTGGCTTCATCTTTCTGGAGCAAGAGCGCCTTTAATTTCCGGATGCGCACCCTGAACCTTTCCTACACTTTCTCAAAAAATATGACAAGAAAAATGGGCATGGAAGGTTTGAAGCTTTATATCAGCGCTACCAATCCCTTTAACTTCTACAATCCGTTTGATTACAGGGATAATGCACTGGGATCCTATGATGTGTATCCTAACCTGAGAACATTTGCATTTGGAATTAATGTAGGTCTGTAATTAGTAAGAAAAAAACAACGACAATGCGTACACGAATTCACATATTTATATTTTCAGTTTTGCTGTTATCCGTGGCAAGCTGTAGTAAGGTGCTGGATAAAAGGGACCTGGGCTCATTACAGGGCGACCTGGTGTTTAATGATTCCGTGCTGGCACGCACCTATCTCGATTATATCTACGACCAGAACCTGCCCGGCTGGGGCGGCACCTGGGGAACCAGCGGCAACCTGTCCGACGAATCGTATGGCGAAAGCAAATACTTTGAAGGCACCCTGCAGCCAAATGATGTAAATGACTTTGGCACCAAGCTGGATGCCAATAACGCCTTTGGCAAGATCCGCGCTATTAACCTGTACATACAGCAGGTGGATGGCGGTTCCTTAACCACCACCTGGAAAACAGCCTTAAAAAGCCAGGCATTATTTTTCCGCGCCTGGCGTTATTTTGAGCTGGTAAAATTATATGGTGGCGTACCTATTATCCTGGAGCCGCAAAGCGCAGTGGGCGATGAAGCCAAACAGCAGGACTATGTGCCGCGCAACAAAACTTCCGAATGTATTGCACAGATCGTGAAAGACCTGGATGCAGCCATAGCTGCCCTGCCTGCAAGATGGAGCAACACCAATGACTGGGGCCGCATTACCAGTGGCGCAGCTGCAGCCTTAAAAGCAAGAGCGCTGTTATACTGGGCCAGCCCTGAGTTTAATCCGTCTAACCTGGCAGACAGGTGGCAGGCTGCTTACACCGCAGCCAAAGCTGCAAAAGACCTGCTTTCATCCAACGGTTATGGTCTTAATTCCTCTTTTCAGAATATGTGGTTCTCAGAAGTGAATAACCCGGAAGCAGTATTTGTAACCTGCTATAACAACCTCTCAGGCGACCAGACTAAAAAGAACAATGGGTATGACAATAGCACACGTCCGTCTATAAACGGTACCGGTGGCGGTTCTAACCAGCCATCCAAAGAGCTGGTAGATGCTTTCCCCATGATCAATGGCAAGAAGCGTACAGAAGCTACGGCGGCATATCCCTATAACGATACGTTTTACTATAAGAACCGCGATCCCCGTTTTGATCAGACCATTGCATATAATGGCGCTACATGGCCGTTAAACGGCGCTAACGACTATAAGATCTGGACGTACTTTGTGAAAAATACTTCTACAGAGAACGGGAAGGCTTCCAATACCGGTTTCTATTGCCGTAAAGCAATTGATCCGGCAGTAAGCACCGGCAATGTGCAATATTCCGGTACCGACTGGATGGAGATACGGTATGCAGAAGTATTGTTAAACCTGGCAGAAGCAGCTGCCGCCATTAATAAGCTGGATGAGGCTTATGTTGAATTAAAAGCCATCCGTAAGCGGGCTGGTATCATTGATGAAGATAACACCGGTATGTATGGATTGAAGCCTAATATGACCCAGGCAGAAATGTTTAGCGCTATATTAGATGAACGATTATATGAATTTGCATTTGAAGGCAAACGTTTCTGGGACCTGCGCCGCTGGAAATTATTTGAAACCTTGCTGAATGGTAAAAAGCGGACCGGCGTTAAGATCACGCTGAACATTCCGGCTTCTGTACCTGACAAAGATGAGGATATTAAAAAATACGGAGCCGCATTCGCGCTGCAGCGCAATGGAAAAGACCTGGATAGTCTTTACCGTACTGATTTTAAAGTAGAATCAAAAGTAATGGATACCAAGTATGCCATTAACTGGAAACCGGAATACTATTTCTTCGCCATTCCTAAATCAGCCATCGATAATAATCCTAAGCTGGATCAGAATGTGGGATGGGGTGGAAGCTTTGATCCCGTTCAATAAAATATAAACGGATACACGGACATGCTTATGTTGTTAAACTGAAATAATAAGAAGATGAAGAACTATTTTGTTGCACTTACATGCACTGTTGCATTGGGACTGGCGCAGCCCGTGCTGGCACAATATCCAACTATACCAAAGGATATACAGGCGGCCAATGAAGCAGCTTTAAAGGAGGCACAGCGCTTGTCTGATGAAGCCTGGGAAAAAGCATTGCCGGTCATTAATGAAGATGCAAAACATGGTAAACCATTTGTGCCCTGGGCTTCCCGGCCAACAGACCTGCCCCAGGCAGAGATCCCTGCCTTTCCCGGTGCAGAAGGTGGTGGCGCTTATACCTTCGGCGGCCGTGGCGGCAAAGTGTATGTGGTAACCAGCCTGGAAGACCGTGGCCCCGGTACCCTGCGCGATGCAGCAGAACAGGGCGGCGCCCGCATTATTGTATTTAACGTGGCAGGTATCATACATTTAAAAAGTCCGCTGATCATCCGCGCACCTTATATTACCATTGCAGGGCAAACCGCGCCGGGCGATGGTGTGTGTGTAGCCGGGGAATCAGTATGGATCAACACACACGATGTGATCATCCGCTTTATGCGTTTCCGCCGTGGCGAAACCAATGTAGGCCGCCGCGACGATGCGCTGGGCGGCAATCCTGTAGGCAACATTATCATAGACCATTGCTCTACCAGCTGGGGCCTGGATGAAAATATCTCCATGTACCGTCACATGTACAATCCCGGGGATGGTTCACCGGATGAGAAGCTGCCCACTGTTAACATTACCATTCAGAACTGTATCTCTTCAGAAGCGCTGGACACTTACAACCACTCATTCGGCAGCACCATTGGCGGTGAGAACTGTACGTTCATGCGTAACCTGTGGGCCTGCAATACCGGCCGTAACCCGTCTATCGGCTGGTTCGGGCAGTTTAACTTTGTGAACAACGTTGTATTTAACTGGAAGCACCGCACCATGGATGGCAGCGATTACCGCGGGCTGTTCAACGTTATCAATAACTATTACAAACCCGGTCCTATTACACCGAAAGATGAGCCGGTAGGCCACCGTATCATTAAACCGGAATCCGGCCGCAGCAAGCTGAAATATAAAGTGTTTGGCCGTGCGTATGTGAACGGTAATATTATGGAAGGTTACGACAAGATCACCAAAGATAACTGGGCCGGTGGCGTGCAGGTAGAAGATGAGGAAGATGCCGGCCAGTACCGTGATGATATGCGCATCGTAAAACCTTTGCCTATGCCGGCTATCACAATTATGTCGGCCAAAGAAGCATATGAATTTGTACTGGCCAACGCAGGCGCTACCTTACCTAAACGCGATCCGGTAGATACCCGCGTGGTAGAACAGGTGCGCACCGGTAAGATCATCTATAAGGAGAATACGGCTACAGACGTTGGCAGCCAGTACATTCACCGCCGTTTGGACAAGGATTCCTACAAACAGGGTATTATTGCCGACATCAGCCAGGTGGGCGGCTATCCTGAATACAAGGGTACGCCTTACAAAGATTCTGATAACGACGGTATGCCCGATGAATGGGAACGCAAACATGGGCTGAACCCCAAGGATGCTGCCGATGCGGTGAAGGATATGAATGGCGATGGGTATACGAACATTGAGAAATTTATCAATGGTATTAACCCGGATAAAAAGGTGAACTGGAAAGATCCGAAGAACAATCTTAACACGCTTTCAGGTAAAACCAGCGGCCAGATGAGCCGTTAATAACATTGATCTGTGATGAAACGATTACAATATTTATTTTTAGCAGCATGTATGCTGGCCACCGCACCGGTACTTGCGCAAAGCGCTGCTGGTACAGATACGGCTTATGTGCGGGTGGTAACCCAGCGTGCCGATAAGATCGTAGCTTCCATGAACATGAGTAATACCACGGTATCCACAGAGGTGCGTGATATTATTGCACAGCAATACCAGGATCTGAATAAGATCCAGGTGGAGCGGGAAGCACAGGTGAAGGCCGCCAAAGAGGAATTGAAAGATAACAAGCCAGCGCTGGACGCCCGTTTGCAGGGTATTGAAGATGCTGCCAATAAAAAGCTGGATGTGCTGCACCAGGCATACCTGGCTAAGCTGTCTGCAAAGCTGAACCCTGCACAGGTTGACCAGGTAAAGGATGGCATGACCTACGGTGTGTTGCCGCTCACTTACGGCGTGTACATGGATATGCTGCCCAACCTTACCCAGCAGCAGAAAGCACAGATGATGGCCTGGCTGGTGGAAGCCCGCGAGCATGCCATGGATGCAGGTTCTTCAGAAAAGAAGCACGCCTGGTTCGGGAAGTATAAAGGCCGCATTAACAATTACCTTTCAGCTGCAGGCTACAACATGAAAGAAGTGGAAGCCGACTGGAAGAAAAGAAAGGGGATGCGATGAAATGAAGTTTTGAAGTAAGAAGTTAGAATACGAAGTAGCAATAAGATCTATATGAAGTAGGGTGTATGATGTAAGTAGCAACCAGGCTTCTTATGTTATACATCCTACTTCTTACTTCATTTTATACTGCTTCGTTTAACAAAAGAAGAATGAACCGGAAACTGATCAACATATTTTGTGTGCTTACGCTGGGTGTTATTACCGGCGTGTATGCACAGAAAAAAAATACACCTCCATCACCGGTGGCGCTCAACGCCAGCGGGCATTTAGTATATACGCCCGATGAGCAGGGCAACCGGATCCCTGATTTTTCCTACTGCGGTTACATGGCCAGCGAACAACCCATTCCGGATGTACCGGTACGTATAGTAGTGCCTGTTATAAAGGGCGATGCTACCGTACCTGTACAGGCGGCATTGGATTATGTGGCTGCCTTACCGGCAGATAAACAGGGTATACGCGGCGCCGTGCTGCTGCAAAAAGGCCGCTATGAAATAGCCGGCAGCCTGCATATGCGCGCTACCGGCGTGGTATTACGCGGCAGCGGGACAGGGGAGCAGGGCACTGTTTTGGCAGGTACGGGGTCTGACCGTCAAACGCTCATCCGCATCTATGGCCAGGCTAACCGCAGCGCCAATACACCCGTTAAGATCACCGATGCTTATGTGCCGGTAAATGCCCGCACTGTTCATGTAGCTGCTGCGCAGGGTTTTAAGGTGGGCGATAAAGTGCTGGTGCACCGCCCCAGCACTAAGGAATGGATAGCCGTTTTAGGCATGGATCATATGGGCGGCGGTATTACTACCCTGGGCTGGAAACCGGGCGAGCGTGATATAAACTGGGACCGTACCATAACAGCGGTAGATGGTAATGCCATTACACTGGATGTACCTTTAACCACTGCGCTGGATACAACGTACGGCGGCGGTACCCTGGCTGCACACAGCTGGCCGGGTCGTATTGAGCAAACAGGTGTTGAAAACCTGCGCTGCCAGTCGACCTACGATACAAACAATCCAAAAGATGAAGCGCACCGCTGGATGGCCATCACCCTGGAAAATGTTTGCGATGCCTGGGTACGCCAGGTAACCTTTGAACATTTTGCAGGATCGGCTGTGCTGGCGCTGGAAACCAGCAAGCGTATCACGGTTGAGGATTGTAAATCGCTGCAGCCTGTTTCTGAAATAGGCGGGCAACGCCGTTATAGCTTTTGGACGATGGGGCAGCAAACCCTGTTCCAGCGTAACTATGCGGAATATGGCTACCACGATTTTGCAGTAGGTTTTTGTGCAGCAGGCCCGAATGCATTTGTACAATGTGAATCTCATTTACCCAATAATTTCAGCGGCGCCATTGATAGCTGGGCCTCCGGTGTGTTGTTTGATGTGGTGAATGTAGATGGCAATGCCCTGCGTTTTGGTAACCGCGGGCAGGATGGGCAGGGCGCCGGATGGAGCGCCGCTAACAGCGTATTCTGGCAATGCAGCGCTGCACGTGTGGACTGTTACCGCCCGCCAACTGCCAACAACTGGGCTTTTGCAACCTGGGCACAGTTTTCAGGAGATGGGTACTGGGGCGAATCCAATGAACACATCCCGCCCCGCAGCTTGTATTATGCACAGCTGGCCGATCGTTTAGGCAAAGACGTTAAACAGCAGGCGCAGCTGATGCCGGTGGAATCAGAAGCTTCCAGCAGCCCCGGTGTGGAGCAGGCAGCTGCATTGACCCGGGCGTCTCTTAAACCGTTGCCACAGCTGACTGACTGGATAGATGGAGCCTCAACCCGCAATCCGGTTACCATAAAAGCAACCGGTGTTAAAACCATTAACGAGGTAGATTATACGAAACCAACACCCCCTGCGCTGGCTGCTCCCATGCATGTAAGTAATGGCTGGCTGCTGCGTGGCAATGCCGTATTAACCGGGGCGCATTTTGAAGTACCCTGGTGGCGGGGCGATGTACGGCCCGATGGTATTAAAGAATCCCAACCCGATGTAACCCGCTTTGTACCCGGCCGCATTGGTGCCGGCCTTACAGA
>NZ_DATCRF010000444.1:0-11491 GCF_036569125.1 Chitinophaga sp.
GTTGTAGCTCAGGGGTAGAGCACTTCCTTGGTAAGGAAGAGGTCGTGAGTTCAATTCTCATCAACAGCTCAAGAGTCTTTGATAAAACAGAGTTGCCTTGTATCAGGGATTGGTTTTTCTCCCTAATCCGGGCATCTTTGAAACAGGGTTTAATTTGCGATCTGCGCGCATTCGGTGAGAACCGGAAAATCGTAAGTTCAATTCTTCATCAACCACTCCAACATTGTTTCAGTAATTCCTTACGGCCTGCTGATCAAAGTTTTTATAACTAAGCGTTGTAGCTCAGTGGCAGAGCAAGTTCCGGGTCACTCAACCACTCCGGAAAAAGACATGAGTTCAATTCTCATCAACTGCGCAAGTTTGTAAAACAGTTTTTAACAACTATTAATACAATCTTTACAAACCATCTAAAAAGAAAATAAAATGGCAAAAGAAACCTTTAAGCGGGATAAACCCCACGTAAACATTGGTACCATCGGCCACGTGGACCACGGTAAAACTACCTTAACTGCTGCCATTACAACCATTTTGGCAAACAAGGGTCTGGCAGAGAAGAAAGGTTATGACGAGATCGATGCGGCTCCTGAAGAAAAAGAAAGAGGTATTACCATCAATACAGCACACGTTGAGTATCAGACAGCTAACCGTCACTATGCTCACGTTGACTGTCCGGGCCACGCTGACTATGTGAAGAACATGATCACAGGTGCTGCGCAGATGGACGGTGCGATACTGGTGGTTGCCGCTACAGATGGTCCGATGCCGCAAACAAGGGAGCACATCCTGCTGGCTAAGCAGGTAGGTGTACCTCGTATTGTTGTTTTCATGAACAAAGTTGACCTGGTAGATGATCCGGAACTGCTGGAACTGGTAGAGATCGAAATCCGCGAACTGCTGTCTAAAAACGGCTTTGACGGTGATAACGCTCCTATCATTAAAGGTTCTGCAACCGGCGCACTGGCTGGCGATGCTAAATGGGTAGGTGCGATCGACGAACTGATGGAAGCTGTGGATGCTTACATTCCGCTGCCTCCTCGTCCGGTTGATCAGCCGTTCCTGATGTCTGTAGAAGACGTGTTCTCTATCACAGGTCGTGGTACCGTTGCTACCGGTCGTATCGAGCGCGGTCGTATCAAAGTGGGTGAGAACGTTGAGATCGTAGGTCTGCAGGAAGAAAAAATGACCTCTACCTGTACTGGTGTGGAAATGTTTAAGAAAATACTGGACGAAGGCGAAGCTGGCGATAACGCTGGTCTGCTGCTGCGTGGTATTGAAAAGACCCAGATCCGTCGTGGTATGGTTATTTGCAAACCCGGTTCCATCACTCCGCACACTGAATTCAAATGCGAAGTTTACGTACTGAGCAAAGATGAAGGTGGCCGTCACACTCCGTTCTTCAACAAATACCGTCCTCAGTTCTACTTCCGTACTACTGACGTAACCGGTGAAGTTGAATTACCTGCTGGTGTTGAAATGGTTATGCCTGGTGATAACGTGTCTCTGACCGTTAAACTGATCCAGCCCATCGCTATGGATAAAGGTCTGAAATTCGCTATCCGCGAAGGTGGCCGTACCGTAGGTGCTGGTCAGGTGACTGAAATCATCAAATAAGCATCTAATTCTAATATAGTCGTAAGTTGCAAGTCGTTAGGAGTTAGTTTGTAATTACATAATAATAAATTAACTTACATTTCTAACAATTTGCAACTTACGGCTTCTTACGGGCATAGTTCAATGGTAGAATAGCGGTCTCCAAAACCGTTGATACGGGTTCGAATCCTGTTGCCCGTGCTAAAAAGAAAGTGTAAGAGTGAATAGTAAGGGGTGAATGGTACTAATAAAAAACCTTCACTTTTTACCGTTCACTTTTCACCATTACAATAACCCATAACGGTTAACTTTATACCATGAACAAGATCAGAACATATTTCCAGGAATCTTATCATGAATTAGTACATAAGGTGTCCTGGCCTACCTGGCAAGAGCTGCAATCCTCTACTATGATCGTGCTGGTAGCTACGATTATCATCACCCTGATGGTATGGGGTATGGATGCACTTTCCAACGTAGTGCTAACTCAATACTATAAATTATTTTAACAATGGATGCATCCAATACCAATACCGCACCCACCCAGGAAACAAAGTGGTATGTACTACGTGTTGTTAGCGGCAAGGAAAAGAAAGTGAAAGAGTACCTGGATATTGAGGTGCGCCGTTCCGACTGGGGCAACGTAATTACCCAGGTTTTTCTTCCGGTGGAGAAAGTGTACAAAGTACAGGCAGGGAAGAAAGTGATGCGCGAAAAGAATTTTTACCCCGGTTACGTGATGATCGAAGCGATAGATGGTAAAATGACCGATGAGGTGATCCAGTCTATACGTAATGTATCCGGTGTGATACACTTTTTAGGAAAAGAACATCCTATTGCGCTGCGCAAGGCAGAAGTGAATAAAATGCTGGGTAAAGTAGATGAAATGAGCGACCAGGGTATTACCATGAGCGAGCCTTTCATTGTTGGCGAAACCATTAAGATCATTGATGGTCCGTTCAACGACTTTAACGGTATGATCGAAGAAGTGATAGAAGACAAGAAGAAGCTGAAAGTAACAGTGAAGATCTTCGGCCGTGCTACCCCTGTTGAGCTGAATTTCATGCAGGTAGAAAAGATTAGCTAAAAAAACAAGCTGTAATATTATTTGCAACGCCACAATCAAGCAATTGGTTGTGGCGTTTTGCTATATTTGTGTACTGTAGTCATTAGTTCCTTTTACCCCGTACCGTTAACCTACAAGCCGAAGACATGCTCGTAAGCAACAAGCATTTTACGCCAGTTATAGGGTTGGATATCCATATCGTTATATTGTTTGGTTTTCCCATACCCCTTCCACATCCTTATATTGGATTTGTAGTAGATCCCATGGATTATATTCCTTTTATTGGCGCTACTACCAAAGTAAATCATGTGCCCCGCGGTAAAAGCGATACCAGCGGTATTTTCATTATCCTGTTTCATATTCCCATGGGCGGACCTTTTCTGCTGTCGCCCATGATAGGCCACGATTCGGTGAACTTTTTTGGCAGTAAGACCACTAAAGTGGAAGGCAATCTCTTTAGCCCTTCCGGCCATATGCTGATGACCTGTAACGATATTGGCATACCCTTATCCCTGCAGCCGGGAAAGAAAATGAAGCCCATTCCCAGCATGTACCTGCCTACCTCGTTCTCCATCCCATTGTCTTTCGGCAAACCGGTAATGGTAGGCGGGCCCTATGTGCCGGATTGGGCGGGCGCTTTACTGAACCTGGTAATGAGCTTTGGCTTTGGCGCGCTTATGAAAGGCCTGGGCAAAGTGGGTAAAAAGGCGCTCACTAAGTTTAACCATGCGTTGAAAGGAAAAATAGGCAGCAATAAGCTGAGCAAGGCACTGTGTAAAAAAGGTTTTGAACCGGTAGACCTTGTGCAGGGCATTGTGATTTATGATGGGGTTGATTTTGAGCTGCCTGGCCCTATTCCCCTGAAATGGGGCCGCTCCTGGAACAGCGACAGCGGGTATGCCGGTGTATTAGGCCATGGCACGCATTTTAGCTATGACCTGCGTGTACAGGAATTTGCTGCTGAAGATGCCACGGTTGTATTGCTGGGCGATGGCCGCAGCGCCGTGTTTGATCAATTACCGTATGTGGGTAACCGTGAGTATAACCGTCATGAGAAGCTAACGCTTACCCGTACTGATATCGAGGAATATGAGATGTTTGATCATACGGAACGTTTGCACTACAGCTTCCGTAAGCTGCATCCATTGGATGAACAATACCGTTTGTATGCTATTCGCAGTGAGGCTGGTTTTATGATCAGCTTTCACCACAACCATAAAGGCCAGCTGGTGCAGGTAATAGACAGCGCCGGCCGTCACCTGCACGTAAGCAATGATCCCGAAGGCCGCATGACCAGCGTAACAGCCAAACATCGCGGTGCTGAGCAGGTTATGATCCATTATGCTTACAATGAAGCCGGCGACCTCTCAGAGATCACGGACGCGCTGAACCAAACCACCCGCATCCAGTACCGCAATCATTTAATGACAGCCAAAACCGACCGGAATGGTCAAAGCTTTTACTGGGAGTATGAACGCGCCGGCGCAAAAGCCCGCTGCGTGCATACCTGGGGCGATGGCGGTTTGCTGGAAGGCTGGCTGGAATACTTCCCGGAGAAGGGATATAATATTATCACCAATGCTTTAGGCCACTCCACTACTTATTACTACACCCCGGATTTTGTGGTTACACAGATCAAGGATCCGCTGGGTAATTCCCAGTTCTTTGAATACACGGAAGATTTTGAGATCTACCGGGAAATAGATGAAGAAGCTAACGTTACCGGGTATACGTATGATGAAAGAGGGAACCGTACAGGGATGATACAACCCGATGGCAGCACATATACGTTTAACTATGATGCGGAAGACCGGCTGGTATTGGCTACAGACCCGCAGGGCGCAGGACGGACGTATATTTATTATAAGAAGGAGGAGCATAAGGGTTTGCTGCATACGATCACGGAAGCAGATGGAGCGATTACGATCTTCAGGTATAATGGGGAGAATCTGGTAAGCAGGATAGAGGATGAACACGAGCGTAAAACGCTGATGACCTATGATAAAGACGGTAACCTGCAAACTTTAACACTGCCCAATGGGAGTGTTTCCAGCTGGGAGTATGATGCCTGGGGGCATTGCACAAGATCGCGCAACCCTTTACACCAGGAGCAGCATTTCCATTATGATGCCCTTGGGCGCGCTACAGATGTAAGCCTGCCGGATGGTAACAATATCCGGCTGCGATACAATGCTTATGATGAAGTGCTGCAGCTTACAGATAAACAGCGTAATGTTCGCTTTGACTATACCCCGTTAGGTAGTTTGAAAATGCGGGAGGAGAACGGGAACAAGATCCATTTTGTTTACAATAAGGAAGAACAGTTAACCGGATTAGTTAACGAACATGGTGAAATGTATCGTTTTTCCCGGAACAACCGTGGAGACATTATACAGGAAACGGCCTTTGATGGCCTGGTGCGCCGCTATGAACGGGACCCTGCGGGGAAGATCGTTAAAGTGCAACGCCCCGGCAAGCGCTGGACGGAGTTTGAATATGATCTTAACGGGCGGCTTACCCGCGCTGAATACAGCGACGGGAGCTGGCAAACGTATAGCTATGACCGTGGCGGACAGCTGGCGGAAGCAGTGAATGAATATGGCACTGTTAAATTTCAACGGGATATAAAAGGCCGGATAATACAGGAATGGCAAAATGGGTATACCGTAAACAGCGTTTATGACAAACGCGGGCAGCGCAGCAAGGTAAAAAGCAGCCTGGGTGCGCAAATACAGCTACAGTACAGTACTACCGGAGAAATTACTGATATACACGCACAGGCCGCCGGCATGGATACACCCTGGGCCGCACATCTTGAGCATAACCTGTTGGGGCTGGAGATAGAACGTACTTTACCCGGTGGCGTTAAAAGCAGCTGGACGTATGATAAATCCGGTATGCCGGAAAGCCACACTGTTAATGCAAATGAACGCAACACCCGGCGTAAGCACTACCGTTGGGATGCCAATCAGCGCCTGAAACAGATCATTAACGGGATCAGCAACGGTACTGTTAAATTCGGTCATGATGATATAGGTAACCTGGCCTGGGCGCAGTATGAAGATGGCGCCTTTGATTACCGGCTGCCGGATAAGGTGGGCAATTTATATACAACACCCGAACGTAAAGACCGTAAATATGGGCCTGGTGGAAAGCTGCTGGAAACCCCCGATGCAAGGTTTATCTATGATGAGGAAGGCAACCTGGTTAAAAAGTTGGTCAATACCTCTATTGGAGCAGCCTGGGAATACGAATGGTATGGGAACGGCATGCTGAAAAAAGCAGTACGTCCTGATGGGAAGACCGCAACGTTCTGTTATGATCCACTGGGCCGCCGTATTGAAAAGCAATTTAACGGACAGCTTACCCGCTTTGTATGGGATGGTAATGTGCCTTTGCATGAGTGGAGCTATCCTGTAAAAGATAAACCGGTTATTACCATTGATGAGCTGGGGGATGTTCAGCAAAGCCATCCTGAACCGGTACCGGCTGAAACGCTGGCCACCTGGGTGTTTGAAGCAGGTACTTTTATTCCGGCTGCCAAATTGATACAGGGAAAACAGTATTCAATTATCACCGATCACCTGGGCACGCCTTGTGAAGCGTACGACGAAACAGGCCAGCAGGTATGGAGCTGCGAATTGGATATTTACGGTAAGGTGCGTAAGTTAGCAGGTGACCGTACGTTAGTGCCTTTCCGGTATCCCGGGCAGTATGAGGATGTTGAAACCGGTTTGTATTATAACCGGTTCCGGTATTACAGTCCGGATGAAGGGATGTATATAAGCCAGGATCCGGTGGGGTTATCCGGTGGATGGTCTTTCTATAATTATGTAACCGATCCGAACGTTTTTATAGATGTATTTGGATTTGTACAGGAAGTGATCCGTACAATGAGCCAGGCAGAAAAGGATCTGACGGTAGATAATAAGGGGTTGGTGAGAGGGCCAAATAATTCAAGAGGAGCTAAGTGGGTATCTGTAGGAGAAACCTATGATACGGCCAAGAAATCGGATTATAAAGTAGTATTCCATACAGATGATAGCGTAAATGATTTCTTAAAAACCAATACGCTGGATTATGAAGAGATGGTAGGTGGTGAAAGCAAGCATACGGATAAAATACTGACGAAGAGCAATGAAAGAGGTGCATTTGGTATAGGTGTAGATAGAATGGAAGGGTTTAATGAAAAGATCCAGAAGATAGAAGTGTTTAAGAAAGAGAAGGGGAAATGGGTTAAAAAGCAGACAATAAAGTGTAAGTAAAAAAAGCTGTTAATGGAACCTAATATCAAAGAACTGTTGTTTTACAGGGATAAGAGAGCAACCGGTACCCGGGAAGAACTGTCAACCAGTGATGGCCTGTTAATTAACAGGAAACAAAAAGGGAGCTTCGCCTATTATTTTAAAGATGCTCCGGATATTGCTATAGATGATTTTATATCTGCTGAACTATATGATGAAGTAGCAGGATTTTCCCAGGATGATTCTTTTAATGATCTTCTTTTCTTAGCTGAAATATTACTGGATGTATTGAAGTATAGCAAAAAGCCGTCTGTTATTAACCGGCGGCTGAAGCTCTTTTGCTTCAAAAATATGATGTTCCGGAATGAGCTGATTACCGCAGAACAGAATGTGAACGATCGTGAAGATCTGTTCCGGTTCTTTTTATTTTTTCATCCTTGCGGTGAAGATTTTATAACGTCTTTTTCATTCAGGAATGGTGTTCCTTTTTATAAGGAAGAAACGATCGGCTTGTATGAACAGGTCCATTCACTTTTTGATGTGATTATCAATAAAACCCATCCCGTTGCCTTAAATGGATTTACCAAAATAAGCGGTGATATTGCATTAGCGCTGCTGCAAACCATATTGCAGCCTGCTAAGCAGGCCGTTTTTGCTGCAGAGGGTAATGGGTCTGATATGCTGACGAAAATTTTCTCTGAACCTCATATTTTCTTTGATCTTTACCAGCATGATCAGAAAAAATTCTTCCGGTTGCTGGAAGAAAATATAGACCAGTATATTGTAAAGAGCTGGGATGATGATGCAAAATTACAGGCATCGGTGTATTATGGACCTGCTAAAAATGATGCGATGGAGCGCTATTTTGACCGGCCTTCCAGGATATTCCCCAAAAAGAAGTACCTGGCAGAATTTTTTATAGACCTGTATATTTTTTATATGCTCCGGCAGCCTGCAGAGCTGGAGAGTATGATCACTTTTTTTGCTGACAAACCCCGTGTACAATTAAAAATGATCGCTATTCTTTTCTCCCATCCCTTTTATAATGGAGAAGCTAAACTGAAGCTTGTGCAGTCCGGGAGGGATACGTTATTACCGCATGGTTTCTGGACTGAACGATTGAGAAAAATGAAAGAGAATGTAGCGAAGTCATAACATAATCACTAAAGGGAACTTCTAAGGCGAATGATAGTATTAACTAGGAAAGAAGCATTAACACTACTATCTCTTCATTATTTAATAAAGCTAACAGATGAAGAGCGGGAAAATGTGCTATTGGATATGAGATTTTGATGAAAGTAACGCTGCTTCTGCAGCCTACAATGAAAAAGTCTTAGCCTACTATAATGAAATTAACATTGGAGTAAGAGATGATTTTCTTTCACAGGAAATATTTGATCTAACCGGCATCACAGTCCAGATGGAGGGTTTAGAGGAAAAGCTGTATAAATGCCCCTGCTGTGCGTTTAAAACGCTTAAAACAAAAGGTGAGTATGAGATCTGCCGGGTGTGCAAATGGGAAGATGATGGCAATTGTGAACCTGACAGCTACAGCAGCGCAAACAGGCAAACCCTTAGTGAAGCTTCAAAGATATTCAATGAGAAAAGGACTGCGAACCCTGAGGATAAGCGCTACCTGGCTTTTTTTGAATAGTACATACAAGCCACCCCTCTCAACAAAAAATCATATCTTTATACCAGATATATCAACTTTTAGAGCGTAGCCAAGGACATTCATAACCCCAAAAAATTCTGTCACATATGGCCGCCCCGTTAAAATCGCTGTTACCCCAGCGGCGCAATACCTTTATTGTGATCGTTATATTATTTGTGCTGGGTACCGCCTTTGCCACCTACTATTTCTATTACATTCCGGGCAACCGGCAGCGGCTGCACCAGTACGGCTTCCAGGTATTGAGCGGTATTTCCGCGAACATCAAAGCCCGTAACAGCGACCTGCTGAAACTTTACAACAACCTGGTGAACGGCGAGTTCCGCGATGCCAGGACCCGGGAGGATACCGCTGCCATGAAAAAGGCGCTGGAGGCCTTACCGGAACAGGTAAAAGCCAGCTTTAGCCGGAACACGGATACCACGCGGGCCGGCACTTATATTAAAGGCAACCTGCTGGAATATCATATCATCCCTAAAAACCAGGCTGCCATAAAGCTGGTGCTACCGGTAGAAAAACTGATACAACCCATTATTGGTTACCGGAATGAGCTGTTCACCTCTTACCTGCTGCTAAAGCTGGATCATGGCCCGGGCACCATGGTGTATTATGATGAGCGCCTGGGACTGGATAACCAGGTGCAGCCGGATAGTTTGCTGAAGCGTTACCGTGGCACTACCTTTTCTCAGATCATAGATATCAGCATACAGGGCATTTCCTACAAGCTGTTCTGCTTTCCGTTTATGATGGGGCAGGAGCGCCTGGTGCTGGGCGGCTTAATAAAGAACACCGACTACCGCCAGCGCCTGGGCAGCATACCAGTGTACCTGGTGTACCCGCTTATTATTGTGCTGCTGCTGATCATCATTAGCCTGCCTTTTTTGAAAATATACCTGATGGGGCCCTATGAGCAGGTAAAGTTCAGCGACCTGGCAAACCTGGCGCTGGCCATCTTTGGCGGGGTTACGGTGATTACCATGATCGTGATACAGATATTGCTGCTGGCCAGGGGATATATGATGGCTAATACGGGATTAAGAACCCTCTCCGGCCAGATTGAGCAGAGCCTGACGGGAGAGGTGCAGCAGATCCGGCAGCAGATGCGCTTCCTGGATGCTGCTTTTCTGCGTGTGCTGCAGGGCGATAGTATACAAAAAAAACACACCCTGGCAGTACAGGTAAGAAGTAAAAAGTCCCGCTACGCAATTCCACTCACGCCACCATCCGGACAGCCTTATTATAATTTTGAGCGCATTAACTGGGTGAGCAGAACGGGCATGCAGCGTTTTCGCGTGCAGCTGCCGGATACATCCAGCCTGTACCTCATCAGCGTAAAGGAAAGGGACTATTACCGCTTTTTTGCGCAGCAGCCCGGCAATGGAACAGATACCGGCATTTCCCTGTTGGACCCTGTGTATAGCTGGTCCGGGGGCGATTTTGTAATTAACCTGGTAGAAAGCAGCCGTATAGATTCCATGGCGCTGGTAGCTTTTTCAGCCCGCATGTACTCCCTGTTAAATACAGTAGTGCCACCGGGTTATGGCTTTTGTATCATTGATAACAAGGGCAAGGTGTACATTCATTCAGAAGCCGACCGCAACCTGAAAGAGAACTTTTTTGACGAAGCCGCTGATGCAGGGCCTTTGCGCGATGCCATTAACAGCCGGCAGGATACTACTTTGAACAATGTGCACTGTTATGGCAAAACCCACTCCTTATATATACACCCGCTGTCGCAACGCCTGGTTATGCACCCGGTGGCAGGCCGTTCCTTTTACCTGCTTACGTTCTATAATAATGGTTATATAACGCCGGTTAACCTGCGCATACTGCTGTTTTCCCTGGTGTGCACGTTCTTTACTTTTCTGCTGGTGTGCAGCTGGCTGCTGCTGCATCACGGGTTTTCCAAACGTTCGCTGCTGTACCGCGATCCGCTGGCGGCGCGTTTCACCTGGATCATTCCCCGGGAGGCCGATGATGCCATTTACCGCAAAGGTTTATGGTTCCTGGTGATCTATTTAGGGGTGTTGCTTACCTGCGGTGTGTTCGGGAAATGGTTTGATGATTATGTAACCTTTGCGCTGGGTCTTATCTCGCCATTAAACATCCTTATACTGCTATATGCTTATCATTCCTGTACACAACCCGGGCGCCGGGACCATTCCTGGAAAATAGCTGCTTACCTGTTCCTGATGCTGGGCTACAGTGTGTTTGTATACTGGGTGCTGGCCATTGGGCAAAGCGGGGGAGCGGTTGCCTACTGGCTATTCCAGGGGGTGCTGCTGCTGATACTGGCCGTAATGTGGGGCTGGCCACCGCCCAATGAAGTTGCTGCTGCGCCGCAGTTACCGGTATCGCTTATGCATTACAGCTGGTTTGTATTGTTGCTGGCATTGTGCCTGGGAGTAATGCCCATGGCCATATTCACCTGGTATGCGCATAATCGCGAGATTGTACAGTCGGTGAAAAGGCAGCAGCTGTGCATGGCCCGTTGCCTGGAAAAACGCAGGCCGGCTTTGTTAGGGCTGGTAAAGAACTTCCGCAATACGGGGGCGCCTGTAAAAGGTTATTATACCCACTGGTGCTGGCAGCGGGGTATCTACAGTACGGGCCGGGATCATATTATGCCGGTAAAACCCTGGGACCAGCCTCCTGGTAATACCTGGAACGTACCGGAGCTGTATTACAGCCGCCTGGCAGGGCAAATAAATATGAATAATGAACAGGACCCTTCCAGCCTGCCCTTACTGCAACAGGCGGCAGACGGCGCCTGGTACTGGGATCAGCAAAAAGGCGGGCTGGCGCTGCATTACCGGCTGGCGCCCGGTAATTATCCGGACGGGGTGCAGGCCATACAGATCATTACGCGGCCGCCGGTACGTTACCTGTTCCTCAGCGGCTGGCAGCATATTACCATGC
>NZ_DATCRF010000445.1:0-4763 GCF_036569125.1 Chitinophaga sp.
TATAAGAGAGCGCTTATAGGGAGCGTATATAAGGCTTACAGGGGGAGTATAGGGGGCTTATCTATTTTCTGCAACAGGATGCAAAGCGGAATGCAATACTGAAACCGCTACGATACTTTAGAGCTAATAGTTTTAGCCTGACCAATTTTTAAAACCTGTTTAGTGGGTACAAATGCTATCTAAGAGCGTGGTAATACTTTCCAACACCTTATAGTCAAGTAAAAAATTTAAGTACCATACAATAAAGCCCGCCGGATACACAATGCCATTGGCCTGCTTAAATTCCAGCCCGGATTGTCCGGTTTTCTAATAATAAAGCACTTCGTTATCTTTGCTGCCAGAGTCCAAAAAATTAACCCGCATATGCGATCGCTATACCTTTTATTAGCAGCCTGCTGCTTACTGCCGCAACTTTCTGCGGCACAATCCAGATCTGCCGCTCCTAAACCTAAACCCAAAGCCACTGCGCCAAAACCTGCTCCCAATATTTATGCGGAGGTTGACGCCAAAGCTTTACAGGCGCCGGATTCAGCCACCACTACTACAGCCGGTATTGCGGCTTACATCAACAGCCAGTTTAGCCGTAACAGTGATAAGGTGCGGGCGGCCTTTATATGGGTGGCCAGCAATATCCAGTATGATCTGAACAACATGTTTGCCCTTAACTTTTATGAAAAGAAAGAGGAGAAGATAGAAAAGGCCCTGAAAACCAGGAAAGGCATCTGTGAGAATTATGCCGTGGTGTTCCAGGACATCTGCACCAAAGCTGGCATTAAGTCATATGTAATAGAGGGCTATACCCGGCAGAATGGTTTTGTAGACTACATTCCCCATGCCTGGTGCGCGGCCCTTACAGATACCGGCTGGGCCTTGTTTGATCCTACCTGGGGTTCCGGTTATATCCAGAACAAGCAATTTGTGAAAAAGATCAGCAACCGGTATTTTGCGGCCAGCGGCACAGAGCTCATAAAGTCGCACATGCCTTTTGATTACCTGTGGCAGCTGCTGCCCTACCCCCTTAGCAGCCAGGAGTTCTATGATGGTAAAACCCAGCCCGATCCCGCTAAGCCGTTCTTTAATTATGCAGATTCTATTGCTGCTTTTGAAAAGCAGGACAGGATCAGCTACTACGCCGAAGCTGCCCGCAGGCTGGAAACCGCCGGGGTAAAGAACTCCATGTGCTTTGACCGCCTGCAGTACCTGCGCAGGGAAATTGAAATAGATGCGCAGAATAATATTGTATACCACTACAACGGTGCTTTAGCGCGCTATAACAATGCAGTGAATGCCTTTAACGATTACATTAATTTTTATAACAAACAATTTAAGCCGGAGCGCAGCGATGCGGAAATACAAGCCATGATCAACGAATGCAGCAACGAGCTGAAACAGGCCACAGACCGGCTGAATAAGATCAAAAAGCCGGACGCTAATACCACGGCGCTCATCACCGGCATGCGCAAGCAGATCGGCGACCTGAGCACCCGGGTAAATGAACAGCAGGAATGGCTGAATAAATATTTTGCCAAAGGCAGGTCCGGCCGCAGGTCTATGTTTGTGAAGTACACCTGGTTTGGGGTGCCGTTGAATTAGTGAAGTATGGATTATTTAATGCTGCCCGGCAGCACGCCGAATTTTTTTCTGAAGGCAACGGCAAAATGGTGTGCATGGGCATACCCCACTTTATCGGCCACCTCGCCTACCGGCAGCTTTTCGTCCAGCAGTAATTTTTTTGCTTCCTGCATACGCAGGTCGCTTATATAGGCAAATACGGTATTACCGAATAATGCTTTGAACCCGGTTTTTAGTTTTGTTTGATTGATACAGGCCATACGGGCCAGATCCACAATAGAGCAAGCCTGCTGATAATGCGCATCTATATAGCTTTTAACGGCGTATAATGCTTCTTTATCTGCAGGCTTTAATTTTGTATTGCCTGCACCCTTATCCAGCTGGCTCACCTGCGACAGGAACAGCTCTATGGACTTAGCTTCAAGGTATATTCCTTTTAATGAACCACTATAGGGCGCGCTTTTCATTTCGTTTATGATGCCGTACATATGGGGCTGCATAGCCGCGTAAAAACCATGCAGCGGATGGTTCACTATTTCAGTTTCCCCCAGGCGGTTCATAAAATCACTTTCCGGTGTGAAGATGTTTTTAAAGAGCTGCTCGGATAACATCAGCTCAAAAAAATGCCGGGTGCCGCCATAGGTGGGTGATATGGAGAGCTCGTAGGTTTCCGCTGCTTCCCTGAAAACAACGAAATGCTTTTCCCTGAAGCTGTGGTCTTTACCGGGATGTGTTCCCGGCACAGGATCGGCCAGGCGAAAATGGGAAACAATAGCATTCTGCCGCGGTTTGAAACTATATACACGCTGTTCAGGATTGGCGCAGCGGCCCCATTTAAGGCCAATGTCACCAAAATAAAGTTCTTCCGTATCCAGGCAATAGCCGGACGCGTCCTGCTCTGAGTGGCGATATTGTTGTAATGCGTTGTTTAAGCCTGTACGGTACATACAAATGTTGTTATAATGGCATGCAGGCTACAAAATAAAGTATTTAAAGTGAGAAACAGGTTTGGCGTTACCGGTTTGCGGGATGGCATAGTGATCCCCTGTTAACTTTTACTTTTAGGATAGATGATCTTACGCGTGCGCACCAGCAATCTTTTAGTACGTACCGGTGCATCAAAGCGCTGATCCGCACTTTTTTGCTCGCTGTAATAGTGCATAATATCCTGTGCGGTGACCATGCCTTTTATGCTGCCGGCAGCGCCGTCTTCCACTACGCTCAATGCCGGTACGGAGTACCGTCCCATTAATTGCACACAGCTGCTGAGGTCATCATTTTCACTAACCGCCGGCTTACCTGCCGCCAGATCCGTTGCAGGCACCATCACTTCCTTAACAGTAGTATGGGTCAACAGGTCTGATTCATAGGCGTCAGGCGTGTTAATGCCCCGGCGCCGGATCTTCTCCGTCATGATGGTTCCTTTCATCAGGAAGAACGAAACAAAGTAAGCTGCAATACAGGCGCAAAGCAATGGCAGCAAACCATTGGGCTGCCCTGTTGTTTCCAGCGCAAAAACAATGGAGGTAAGCAATGCCCTTGAAGCGCCGGCAAACATGGCGGCCATGCCTACCAGGGCCGCGGTGGCCATAGTAATGCCGGCACCCGGAAAAAGCTTTAATAATACAATACCCATCAGCGCGCCTAATGCACCGCCAATAGTGAACAGGGGAGCAAGCGTACCGCCGGAAGTACCGCTGCCCAGTGAAATTACCCAGGATATGTATTTCAAAAAGCAAAGGGATAATAACATGGCAAGCGGCAAATGACCGCCCAGCAGCTCCTGGATATTTTCATACCCCACCCCCATTGTAAAGGGTGCAAAATAACCGGTTACACCTACCACCACAGCGCCAATAGCCGGCCACCACATCCAGTGTATGGGCAGTTTCTCGAACAGGTCTTCCACAAGATATACTGACTTGGACACTAAAGAGGCTACGATCCCGATCAGCAGCCCCATACCAATATAAACCATCAGGGCGCCATCGCTGGGCATGGGTATATTACCCATAGCAAATACCGGGGCGCTGCCAAACAACCACAGGTGCATACCGGCGCCGGTAATACAGGACAGGGCCACCGGTATAATGGAGCGGGCAGAGAATTCAAATAACAATAATTCAATGGCCAGCAGCACTGCTGCCAGCGGGCTCCCGAAAATAGCAGCCATACCGGCACAGGCTCCTGCGCTTAGCATGATCTTCCTTTCTGTGGGCGTAATATGCATGATCTGTCCTGTAAAAGATCCAAATGCCCCGCCCGTAGCTATAATAGGCCCTTCTGCACCAAAGGGGCCGCCTGTTCCGATAGAAATAGCGGCTGACAGTGGTTTAAGTAAAGTAATTAAAGGCGGGATCTTACTCTCGTCCAGGATTATTTTTTCCATTGCCTCCGGGATGCCATGGCCGCGAACGGCTTTGGAGCCAAACCGGGCAATAAGGCCTACTAAAAGGCTGCCTACAACCGGCACTGCCACCACGGCCCAACCCAGGGTATTATGGGCCGGGCTGGCCGGTTCCCACGAAAACCTGCCATAGAACGCAAGGTTGGTAATGATCTCAATAAGGTAAACCAGCCCTTTGGCTATAACACCAATGACCAGCGCATTTATAATGGCCTGGATAGCCAGGTACAATACTCTCTTATCTACTTTTCCGGAAACCGGGAGGCCTTTTTTTTTCTGTATGGGGGTTAAGGATGGAGCCAAAGGAATACTTTCGTCTTGCCGTTTCATATAATAGCTGCTTAATTTTATGCAAAAGTATTGCAAAAGCAGTATTTTTATCGTTTTTCAGATAAATTAATTTAAAATAAAGTTACTTACGCAACATTTTAGTAGTAATTATGTCCAAAATAACCTGCGATACAAAGAGCTGCCTTTTATGCGATTCCTGCCTGCCTGAATGGAGGGAGTTAACCGCATTAAAGAAACAAACCCGCCAGTTTAAGAAGGGAGAACGGATCTTTACGGAAGGCGATCCGGTAACCGGCATATTCTTTACATTATCCGGGGCTGTGAAGGTGCACAAGCAATGGGGAGAACAAAAAGAGCTGATCATCCGCTTTGTTTCAGGTAACGATGTGATCGGCGTACGTGGTTTCGGCGACACCGTATTACGGGCATCGGCAACTGCCCTGGAAACTACCATCGCCTGCTTTATTCCCAATGAACATTTGCAGGCCAGTCT
>NZ_DATCRF010000446.1:0-17452 GCF_036569125.1 Chitinophaga sp.
ATGGCGCTGAAAGAACGCTGGTTTAAGCCCGGTTTATTAAACGAAGTGCTGGCCTTTGAAGGCTTTACACCCGGCGCTATAGCAGCTACCATTTTAAAGCAACTGTAAAACACAATACAATGCCAAACACCATAGCATTTAACGAACAGTACCCTGTAATTACTGAATCAGATAATTTATATGCACGCGCCGTAAATATTATGACGCCTGTAACCCAAACCCTGGCCAAAGGCCCCGGCCAGTATATTACCGGCGTGGCCCCCAAGTACCTGAAAAGAGGAAAGGATGCGCACGTATGGGATGTGGATGGCAATGAGTTCATAGACTATAACATGGGCATAGGTCCTCTTTCGCTGGGATATTGTTACCCGCGTGTGGATGCAGCTATTAGTGCTCAGCTGAAAGACGGCATTACCTTTTCCATGATGCATGAGCTGGAAGTAACGCTGGCTGAGCTGGTGCACCGGGTTATACCCAATGCAGAAGCCATCCGCATCAGCAAAACCGGCGCTGATGTAACCAGTGCGGCTATACGTGTAGCCCGCGCCTTTACCGGCAGAAAGAAAGTGCTTTGCTGTGGTTACCATGGCTGGCACGACTGGTATATTTCCGTTACAAGCCGTAACAGCGGCATCCCGGAAGAAATAGCTGCGCTCAGCGCCACCTTTGAATATAACGATATTGAATCTGTAAAGCAGGCCCTGGATGCAGATACGGCCTGTGTGATCCTGGAGCCCTTTGTATTTGCAGCGCCTAAAGATAATTTCCTGCAGCAGCTGAAAGAGCTTTGTGAAGCCAACGGCACCCTGCTGATCTTTGATGAAATGTGGACCGGCTTCAGGATAGCAGTAGGCGGCGCGCAGGAATACTTTGGCGTAAAAGCCGACCTGGCCTGCTATTCAAAAGCTTTTGCCAATGGCATGCCCATCTCCCTGTTAACAGGCCGCAAAGAGGTGATGCAGCTGTTCAATGAAGAAGTGTTCTTTTTTACCACGTTTGGCGGTGAGGCGCTGTCGCTGGCAGCAGCAGTAGCCACCATACAGGAAATGATAGACCAGGATGTACCTGCGGTGCTTGCACAAAAAGGCAAACGCTTACGGGAAGGCTATAACCAGATTGCAGCAGAAACAGGCATGCAGCAGTATACCAGCTGTACCGGTTACGATTGCCGCTCACTGGTAAGCTTTAATGCACCGGGCCAGGACCCGCTGCACATGAAATCATTTGTACAGCAGGAGCTGTTTAAAAGAGGCATCCTGTGGTCGGGTTTTCATAACATGTGCTTTACCCATACCGATGCAGATCTTGAGCACACGCTGGCGGCTTACCGCGAGGTGCTGCCCCTGCTGCAGCAGGCAATAGCCAATAATGAGGTAAGCAGCCTGCTGAAAGGCAAGCCGGTGGAAGCTGTGTTCAGGAAGGTGAGCAACTTTAATACTAAACCGGTTGTAAAAGCCCTGTAAACAACATGGATCTTTTTTCTTTAAAAGGTAAAGTAGCCGTTGTTACCGGGGCCTGTGGCTTACTGGGCGTGCAGCATTGCAATGCCCTGGCCGAAGCCGGCGCGCAGGTGGTGGTGGCTGACCTGAACGAAGCCGCCTGTAATACCCTGGCTGCTGCATTAGGGCCGCAGCACCTGGCAGTGGCTATGGATGTTACCAGCCCCGCTTCCCTGGAAAATGCAAAGAACAGCATCCTGCAACGGTACGGACGTATAGACGTGCTGGTGAATAACGCCGCCATCAATGACATGTTTGAGAACCCACTGCTGGCAAAAGAGCAGTCGATGTTTGAGAACTACCCGCTGGAACAGTGGAACCGCTCCTGGAATGTGAACGTAAGCGGTATGTTCCTTTGCTCGCAGGTAATGGGCACTGCAATGGTACAGCAGGGCAGCGGCAGCATTATCAACATATCATCTACCTACGGCATGGTAGCGCCGGACCAAAGCATTTACCGCAACGCAGCAGGGGAGCAAACCTTTTATAAATCGCCGGCCTACCCGGTTACCAAAGCAGCAGTGCTGGGCTTTACCCGTTACCTGGCCGCTTACTGGGGCAATAAAAATGTGCGGGTGAACGCGCTTTCCCCTGGTGGCGTGGAGAACAGCCAGGATGATCATTTCATACAGAATTATGCGGCCAAAACCTTACTGGGAAAAATGGCATCGGCCGCTGATTATAAAGGAGCTGTTGTATTTTTAGCGAGCAATGCATCCGCTTACATGACCGGGGCTAACCTGGTTGTAGATGGCGGGTGGACAGCTATCTAAAATTTCAACAAACATCAACATGAACGAAACATTAAAAGAAAAAGCAGGGAAGATCAAATTACTGCTCACGGACGTAGACGGTGTATTAACGGATAACGGCGTGTACTATTCAGAAGCAGGCGAAGTAATGAAACGTTTTTCCATCCGCGATGGGATGGGCGTAGAGCGGCTCCGGAAGCTGTGCGGTATTGAAACCGGTATAGTAACCGGTGAAACATCCGGCTCGGTAGTAAAACGTGCAGAAAAGCTGAACATTACTGAGCTGCACCTGGGCATCAAGGACAAAGGCGGCTTACTGGCAGTGATCCTGGAACGCAGCGGACTGCAGCCGGAAGAAATTGCCTTTATCGGCGATGATGTGAACGACATCAGCATTATACAGCTGGCAGGCCTTTCTGCATGCCCGGCAAACGCCATGCCGCAGGTAGCTGCGATGGTGGATGTTCATTGCACGCAAAAAGGCGGTGACGGCGCCTTCCGTGAGTTTGCAGAGTGGCTGATCGCATACCGGTCGTGACGGCATATCCACAACAAACAACTCATCTATATGAAAACAATTGCGGTAAGTAACCGGAAAAGTATTGGCCAGGGCCAGCCCACCTATATTATTGCCGAAATTGGCATCAATCACAACGGCTCCCTTGAAATTGCAAAAAAGCTCATTGACGAAGCAGCAGCAGCAGGCTGCGATGCGGTAAAATTCCAGAAACGCACCCCGGAGCTTTGCACACCCAAAGACCAATGGCATATGCAGCGGGATACCCCCTGGGGCCGCATGACCTACATTAACTACCGGCATAAGGTAGAGCTGGGGTACGATGAATATGCAGCTATTGACCAGCACTGCCGCGATAAGAATATTGATTGGTTTGCATCCTGCTGGGATGAACCCTCCGTGGATTTCATAGAACAGTTTAACCCCGGTGTATACAAATTTGCATCCGCTTCCCTTACGGATTATGCACTGATAGAAAAAGTAAAGTCAACCGGCAAACCCTACATCTTATCAACCGGCATGTCTACCATGCACGAGATAGAAAGCACTATAGAGAAATTTGGTTTGGATAACCTGCTGGTGGCGCATTCCACCTCTGCCTATCCCTGCCCGCCTGCGGAGCTGAACCTGAAAATGATCAACACCCTGCAGGAGCTGTACCCGGAAACACCTATTGGTTACTCCGGTCATGAAACCGGTTTGGCCACCACGCTTTCAGCAGTAGTAATGGGCGCTTATTTTATAGAAAGACATTTTACCCTGGACCGCGCCATGTGGGGATCTGACCATGCTGCATCAGTTGAGCCGCAAGGTATGCATAAATTGGTGCGCGATATCCGCGATATTGAAACGGCTATGGGCGATGGTATTAAACGGGTATACGAAAGTGAAATGGGCGTACTGAAAAGATTGCGCCGGGTTATTACACCGCAACAGGAGCCGTTAAAGCCGCTTGCATGAACCATTTAGTGTATTATACTACCGGCATTTTGTTGCTAAGTGTAGTAGTGCTGGTATTGCTGGAAAGAAAGTATCCCTATACCAAAGGGCTTTCCCTTTTCAGGGAAGGCTTTTGGGTGGACCTGGTCTGGTACACCTTTATACAAAGCTATTTCCTGAAGATCCTGATCTTCGATTATATTATTCTTCCTGTTGACAGGGCCTGGCATTTGTCGGCCCTTCACCTGGTTACCGGCTGGCCATTATGGGTGCAGGTAGTGTTCTTCCTCATTACGCACGACTTCTATATTTACTGGTTCCATCGCTGGCAGCACCATTCCAGAATAATGTGGCGTACACACGAAGCCCATCATTCCAATACGGAAGTGGACTGGCTGGCAGGCTCCCGTTCGCATAGCCTGGAGATCCTGATCAACCAAACCATTGAGTTTGCACCCATCATACTCTTAGGCGCAAACCCGCTGGTAGTGCCCATTAAAGCCCTGATAGATGCGGTATGGGGCATGTACATCCATTCCAACATCAATGTAAGGAGTGGCAAGCTGCAATATGTGATCAACGGGCCGGAGATGCACCAGTGGCACCATGCCAATGCAAGGGAGGTGTTCTATGCTAACTTCTCTACCAAGTTTGCAATATGGGACTGGCTGTTCGGCACCGCCTACCTGCCCAATAAAAAGCCGGATACTTTTGGATTGCCGTATGCCTATCCCAAAGATTATTTTGTGCAGCACGTACACGCGGTAAAAAAGGTTTCGGAGGAAAAGCTTTTACAGCATAAGCTGTTCAATAAATATTATCATCTGCGTCCCGGCTTCCTGAAATGGCTAGGGCGAATGTTGCACAAATCGCCGGTGCCACAACGCAATCCCGAACCTGCTATTTCAAAATAAACCTTATGGCCTGGATCTATCTTTTGATCGCATCTGTTTTTGAAATTGCCTGGACCTTCTCCCTGAAGTTCCTTGACTTTAAAAAGATCGGCGCTATCCGCTGGCCGGCATTTTTCAGCAGCCAAAACCTGCTGGTGTTAATGCCCTTGCTGGGATATATTGTTTTTGGCCTGGCCAACGTGTTCTTTTTTTCGCTCTCCGTAAAACAGATCCCCACCTCCACTGCGCTGGCAGTATGGATGGGCGTAGCGCTGATAGGCGTAAAGCTGGTAGATGTTATGCTCTTTAAAGAGCCCTGGCAGCCCACACAGCTTATTTACCTGGGGTTGATAGTAGCGGGTATTGTTGGATTAAAGAGAGGAGTGTAATATAAAATCCCCGATAGCTGCCGCCAGCAGGAACTGCGGGTAAGCAATGCGCAGCACTTTCAGTGCCAGCGTTATCTGGTTCTCCACGGTACGTTTTGAAATATGCAGCCGGTCGGCTATTTCCTGGTTGCTTAAATGGTTAATGCGGCTTAGCCAGAAAATTTCCTGGCAGCGCCGCGGCAGATCTTTCAGCAGTTGCGCCAGCTGCCATTCCATGTTCTCATACACCAGTTTTTCCGGCGCAAAATTATAAACCGGCGGCGTGTTTAATTCTGCAAACTGGTCCAGGTATTCCACGCAGTTTATTTTTGCCGCTTTCAAATATTTATATACATGATAGCGTGCAGTAGCCTGTATGTAATGCTGAAAGTTCTCTATTTTACTGGATTTGCGTTTTTCCCAGAGCGATACAAATACATCGTGGGTAATTTCTTCGGCAGCCGCTTCGTCTTTTAAATAGTACCTGGCAGTGGCATATAATTTTTTCCAATAGCGGTCATATAGCAGCGCAAAGGATCTGCTGTTATCAGAGACAACACCCTCCCATAATTCATGGTCAGAGAAATCGTTATTCATAATGTGGCGCCATAAAAATAGTAATAATCCATAAACCCGGAATATTTTCTAAAAAAATTTAAAAAGTATGTGTGTGCCGCTCCCGTTTTACACACTATATATAGAGAGGCACTGCCAACAACCAATTTTATCGCTTATTCCACCTTATGACGCCAGAAGAATACATATTGTTATACGAGAAGTACCGGAACGGATCCTGCACGCCCGAAGAAGCTGCGCAGCTTATGCAGTACCGGGATAATTTTCATTTGCTGGAAGAGGAGGAAACACAGGCTGCTGTAGTGGACGAGCAGCTGAAAGACCGTATTTACGGCAAAATAATACAAACCACCAGCGGTAAAAAGGTTGTGCGGCTTGCAAACTGGTGGCGGGCTGCCGCCGCCGTGCTGCTGTTAGCCCTGGGTTTGGGCGCGCTGTTCACTAAGAACAATACTAAAAAGCCGCTGGCCGTAAAAGTAAATAAAGCGCCGGCAGCAGCCCCCAAACCCATTAAACCCGGTACCAACACCGCCACCCTTACACTGGCAGATGGTTCTGTAATAACCTTGAATGATGCGCCTGAAGGGGTGCTGGCGCAAACCGGCAGCACAGCCATCACAAAAGCAAATGGCCTGCTTTCCTATACGGCTAACAGCAATGGGGCAGCGGCAAATGAAAATGCGCTGAACACCATGCATGTGCCCAGGGGCGGGCAGTACGCCGTAACCCTCTCAGATGGCACCAAAGTATGGCTGAACAGCGGATCATCATTAACCTATCCTGAAGTATTTGCCGGGGCCGAACGTAAGGTGGTGCTAAGCGGGGAAGCCTATTTTGAGGTAAGTAAAAATGAGCAGCAGCCTTTTATTGTACATACGAACCGTGCGGATGTGCATGTACTGGGTACGCATTTTAATATTAACGCCTATAATGATGAAGGCGTGCTAAAAACTACTTTGCTGGAAGGGGCAGTACGTTTATCCGCTGCCACTGCTTCCGTACTGCTGGCGCCCGGTGAGCAGGGCCTTATTACCGGATCGCGCCCGGGCATTGAAAAAAAGCGCGTGAATGTAAACCAGGAAATAGCCTGGAAGGCGGGCTACTTTGTTTTCAGAAATAACACGATCGGGGATATTATGCGGCAGATCAGCCGCTGGTACGATGTAGAAATAACATACAGGGGCGGGCTGCCAACAGGAACATTTGGCGGTACCTATTCAAAAGGGAAAGATCTGCCGGAGCTATTGAATGGCCTTGAGCTTACCGGACTGGTACATTTTAAGATAGAAGGAAGGAACGTCATCGTTATGCCATAACCGTCATTGCTGCACCATTAAAATTGTCTGTGATACAAAAACTATAATTAAACCTGACATTCACATGTATAGAAATTTTACTGAACAAATGTTCGGGAGGCCACGTCATGCCCTTGCCAGATGCAGGCGCATCCTTCAATTCAGCTGTATCTTACTACTTGCAACTGCCTTGCAGCTGGGCGCGCGCACCTATGCGCAAAGAGTGAACATTGAGGTGCACGAAGCCTCGCTGGAAGATGTGCTGTACACTATTCAGCAGCAAACCGGTTATGATTTTTTATACAGCACACAGCTGATCCGCTTAGCCGAACCGGTGTCGCTTTCATTAAAGAACATGGAGGTTACAGCTGCGCTGAAGATCATTTTTGATAAGCAGCCCCTGGATTATATCATTAATAAAAAGACGGTAACGCTTAAGAATAAACCGCTGCTGCCCGTTGTTTTCACGGTTCACGGCACGGTAACCGATAATAAAGGCGTGCCCTTACAGGGTGTTAGCATACAGCTGAAAGGCACTACCACCGGCACGGCCAGCCTGGCCGACGGCACCTATAGCCTGAACCTGCCTGATGCTAACGGCACGCTTACCTTTGGTTTCATAGGCTTTGCAAAACAGGAGATAGCAGTGAATGGAAAGAACCTGATCAATGTTACGCTGCTGGAAGATGACCGTAAGCTAACAGAAGTAGTAGTAACCGGCTACACCACTCAAAGCCGGCATACTTTAACCAGCGCCATTGCCACTATCAATGGCGAGGACCTTACCAAAAGGGTGGCTACCGACGCCGCCTCTCTGCTGCAGGGCCAATTGCCCGGCCTCTCTGTAGTGCAGAACTCCGGCGAGCCAGGTAATGAAACAATACAATTACGTATAAGAGGCGTAGGCACGTTCAGTGGCGCCGGTAATGCCCCGCTGGTGATAGTGGATGGCGTGCCGGGGAATATGAGCGCGCTCAATCCCAACGACATTGAATCCGTAAACGTGCTGAAAGATGCATCGGCCGCCGCTATCTATGGCTCACAGGGCGCCAACGGTGTAATAGTGGTGAAATCTAAAAAAGGTAACCCGGGAAAATTTACGCTCTCCTATAATTACAATATTGGTTTTGCCAAAGCCAACCGTCTGCCAAAGCTCATTACCAATTCAGCTACGTATATGACGCTGCTGAATGAAGCGGAAGCCAATTCCGGCAATGCGCCCATTTATACGGATGAACAAATAGCATTGTACCAGAATGCCACCGACCGCGTAAAGTATCCTAACCACGATTGGTTAAAAGATATGTTCAGCACTGCAACGGTACAGAACCACTATCTTAATTTAAGCGGTGGTACTGAGAAAACCACCTATAGCCTGGGCATGGGGTTTACAAACCAGCCGGGAACTATGCGGGGTTTTGAATATAAGAAGTACACCGTTGCCCTGGGCTTAACCTCCCGGGTACATAAACGCGTAACGCTGGGCACCAACATACAGGTGCGGTATGGCGACAGAAAATTTCCGTACAACAATGCCACCGACCTGTATATCTCCACCCTGGCGCAGTCGCCTTTATATCCCGCGCAAACAGCAGACGGGTTGTGGATCACCAAGGCCTATGACCGGGAGCTGGGTAATAAAAATCCCGTGCTTGCATCTACTTTAAGGACCAGCAATCCTGATTACTACGGGCAGGGAAATATTTCCATTGATGTAGATGTGGCAGAAGGCCTGAAGTGGGAGAACCGCGCCGGTATTAACTTTGAGTACTACAAAATGAAAACCTTCCGGCCGGTGATCCCGGTATACCTGTACAGCGATCTTTCCTATAGCCGCAATGCCGATGTGGGTACGCCGGGCCTTGCCATGGATCATCATGATGAAACGCATTCCACTATCTACAGCCAGCTGAATTATCATAAGCTGTTCGGCAGTCACGACCTTACGGTTTTAGCCGGTGTGCAGCAGGAAACAGATAATAAAAGCTATATGGATGCCAACCGCATTGGCTATCCCACCAACCAGCTCACAGAGCTGAATGCCGGCGCAGTAAGCGGGCAAACGAACGGAGGCTCCTCTGAAGAATGGGTGATCCATTCACTGTATGGCAACATGAACTACAATTTTAAAGATAAATACCTGCTGGGGGTAAGCCTGCGCTACGACGGTACTTCCCGTTTGCCGGCTGACAGCCGCTGGGGTTTGTACCAGTCTATTTCAGGCGGATGGCGTATTTCCAGGGAAAGCTTTCTTGCAAATGTTAAATGGCTGAATGATCTGAAGATCCGCGCATCCTGGGGCCGCCTGGGCAACCAGAACATAGGCACCTATCCTTACCAGTCAACCCTGGCGCAAACAAATTATGCCTATGCAAGCGGTATACTTTCCGGCTTTATACCCAATATGCTGGTAGATCCTAACCTGACCTGGGAAACCACGCGTATGACAGATATAGGTGTGGACATGACTGCCTTTAATAACCGGCTGAACTTCACCTTCGACTGGTTCTCCAAATATACCTACGATATTTTAAGGCAGTCACAGGTGCCGCAGGCGCTGGGCGTAAGCGCGCCTATTGTTAACAATGGCGCGGTAAGCAACAAGGGTGTTGAGTTTGGCGTACGTTACCAGGATAAGCTTAGCAAGAAGTTCAGCTATTATGCAGCTGCCAACTTCCAGGTGTACCGCAACAAGCTGACATCCTTTGGAGCCGATGAAATTGGCGGGCCTGACGGACAAACGATTATGCGTAACGGTTATGCCATTAACTCCTTTTACCTGCAAACCATGGATGGTATTTTCCAGAGCCAGGCAGAAATTGATAAATCCCCTGATCAGTCATCCCTGGGCGGTGTGCCTACTCCCGGTGATATTAAGTACAAGGATACGAACGGAGATGGGAGAGTGGATGCTAACGATCGCACCATATTCGATGGGCAATATCCAAAGTTTGAATACTCCTATACCATGGGCGCCAACTGGGGGAATTTTGATGCCAGCATACAGCTGTATGGCTCCTACGGAAATAAGCTATACCTGTATAAATGGGGCGTAGATCCTTTTGCGCAGGGCGCAATGCCAACCACCGACTGGCTGGACCGCTGGACACCGGAAAACCCGTCGGCCACCAAACCTAAGATCTACATGGGCTTTTACGGGTATCCTAAAATAACCAATGTACCCTCTTCCTATTACCTGTTTAATGCCAGCTTTATGCGCATCAAGAATTTACAGGTAGGATACACTTTGCCACAGTCACTGGTAAAAGGCATAAGAATGATCCGCGTATATGCCTCCGTTGACAACCTGGCGCTTTTTACGCCGTTGAAAATAGCCACCGATCCTGAAAGGCTGGACATTAATAACAAACCGGATGCATGGTATGGCTTTGCCAACTACCCGCAAAACCGCACTTTCACATTAGGTGCATCTGTTCAATTCTAATAAGCATAAAGTATATGAAAAGATATTACCACTTTATTCTGATAGCAGCAGTTTTTTTCACCGCCTGTAAAAAGCTGGATGTTACACCGCCGGATAAATTATCAACCGGCATCTTCTGGAAAACACCGGGGGATGCGGATCTGGCGCTTACCGGATTATATTCCACGTTAACAGCGGCCAATGGTCAGATCACCGCTTATGCACCCATGTGGTGGGAGAATTTTAGTGATAACTCCTACAGTCAGAACAACCAGGGTGGCGCACAGCAATCATTAATAGCAGGCCTGACACCAACCATTGGAGGTTTTCCAACCTCTAATGACCAAAGCCTGTACATTACCTCCTACAAGGGTATTGCAGCTGCCAATAGTTTTTTAGCCAATGTAGGGAAGGTGCTGGAAGGCGATAAGCTAAACCAGTATAAAGGTGAAGCCTCCTTTTTGCGGGCTTTTCACTACTTTATGTTAGCGCAAACCTATGGCAATGTACCGCTGATAACGGACGATCCGCTGACGCTTGACTTCAAAGCCAAGGTAACCAAATCGCCGCGTGCCGATATTCTGAAGCTCGTTGAAAGCGACCTGGATGCCGCCATTGCCGGGCTACCGGATGTTAAGTACACCACCGGCCACGCCGTAAAGGCATCGGCACAGGGGCTGAAAGTGCGCGTATTGTTATTTGAAAAGAAATACGCAGAAGCAGCTGTACTGGCCAAAGCAATTATTGATGGCGGCTTGTTTTCGCTGAGCAGCAATTATGCCGGCAACTTTTACAAACCGGATCAGCGTTCCAGCCCGGAGATCATGTTCTCCATACAGTTCCAGGCGCCGGCGGTGCCGCATGATTTTGCGATCACCACCGCTATTATCGGCGCAGGATATAAAGACCTGCAGGGCACGCAGAATATGATCGACGAGTATGAAGCCGGCGATCCCCGTAAAACCATGACTTTCTTTTTCCCCGGCGATACGCCTGCACAGGGCTGGCCTTATCCCGGTACAGTAGGTACGCCGGGCGTTAACAACTGGACCCGCGGATTTTATCCCGGCAAAAAATGGCTGGATCCCAAGAACGTGGATCCGCAGCCCGGCATGCTGGATGACCAGGATTATGTTTGGTTAAGGTATGCAGATGTAAAGCTGATGTATGCCGAAGCGCAGAATGAAACAGCAGGCCCTGACGCCAGCGTGTACCAGCAGGTAAATGAAGTGCGTGCAAGGCCCGGCGTGGCAATGGCGGCATTACCGGCAGGGCTTAGCCAGGGCGATATGCGGGAAAGGATCCGGCATGAAAGGCGCGTGGAGTTTGCACTGGAAGGCCTGCGCTATTTTGACCTGCGCAGGTGGGGCATAGCACAGCAGAAATTAAATGGTTTTGTGCAAAATCCCTTAACGCCTAACATCAAAACCATTTACCGCCCGCAGTTCGATTACTGGCCCTTGCCGCAGATAGAAATAGACCGCAATGCGCCGGTATTGATACAGAACGATAATTATTGAGCAGATAATTTTATATTTAGAGATTTGCTTCCCTGTTCTGAAAGGCAGGGAGGCAGATCTTTTTTATTTCATTAAACAGGATAGTATATCATGAGGCGCCGTTTGTTGTGGATCATATTATTGTTTTGTTGTGCAGGTGCTAATGCGCAAACAACCTACTACATTCACCCCGGCCAGGGCAATGATGCAAACAGCGGCGTGAACCCCTCACAGGCATGGAAAACATTTAATCGTATTAATCAGCTGACCCTGCAACCCGGCGATGTGGTGGAAGTGCTGGCAGCAGGCGCTTTTCACGGATCATTGGTGCTAAGGGCAAAAGGTACGGTAAGGCAGCCGGTGAAAATAAAATTTGCCCCGGGCCGCTACGACTTTTTCCCGGACAGCGCCTTTAAAAAAGCATTACACATTTCCAATACAAACGATCAGCCTTATGAACCCAAAGCCATTGCCTTTGTATTTGACAGCTGTGAGCAGGTACAGGTGTATGCACAGGGTGCAACGTTTATGTTCCGGGGTAAGATGATAGAAACCTTTGTTAACTACAGCCACTATATACACATCAACGGGCTTACGTACGATTACCAGCGGCCCACCGTTTCGGAGCTTACAATTACAGCAGTAGGCGATGATCATGCAGATGCGGTCATTCACCCTGATTCAAAGTTCAGTATCCGGGATAGCCTGCTTACCTGGATAGGCGAGGGCTGGTCTTATAGACCTGGTACTTACTGGCAGGTATTTGATCCGCTTGCAAATGAGCTTTCGCGTATGGAAATAGATCCGCAGGGCCTGCGCTTTGTTTTACAGGACAAGGGTACGGTACGCATCTTTTTCAAAAAGGATCCGGGATTTAAAAAAGGCTGTACCTACCAGAACCGGGATGTAACCCGGGATTGCGCAGGGATCTTTATGCAGTACAGCAGCAATATTGCGCTTAGCAACATTCACATAAATTTTATGCATGGCATGGGCGTGGTAAGCCAATATTGCCGCAACATAAAAATGGATAGCATCACCGTAAGGCCGGCAGCAGGCAGTGGAAGAACCTGCGCCGCCTGGGCCGATATCCTTCATTTTTCAGGATGCAGTGGCGCCATAGAGGTAAATAACAGCTACCTCTCCGCCGCAAATGACGATGCCATTAATGTACACGGCACCTATCTGAAGATCCTGGAAAAAACAGCGCCCAACAAGCTGCTGGTGGCATTTATGCACCCGCAAACTTTCGGGTTTAATGCATTTGCAGCCGGCGACAGTATTGCATACATTCATCCGGAAAGCCTGCTTTCAACAGGAGAAAACGTTATAGTAAATGTGGAAAAGGTAAATGATAAGCAATGCCTGCTTACATTGAAGAATAATATACCCGCTGCCGTTAGCACCGGCGATGTAGTGGAAAATACAAGCGCTACGCCACAGGTATGGGTACACAACACCACCCTTACCAGGATCCCCACCAGGGGGCTGCTGGTAGGCACCCGGCGCAAGGTGCGCATTGATCATAATACTTTTGAACATACACACATGAGCGCTATCCTGATCAGTGACGACGCCTCCAGCTGGTATGAATCAGGTATGGTGAAAGATGTAAGCATCAGCAACAATACTTTTAATAATTGCGGGGAACCGGTAATAAACATACACCCGGAAAATACGGTGAGCGGTACGGCTGCTGTGCATAACAATATTGCGGTTACGCATAACACTTTTCAGCTGCAGGGAAAAGGGTTGTTGAGTGCAAAAAGCACGGCGAATATACTTTTCAGGGGCAATACGATTAAGGCAGCCGGCGAGGGAAAGAGGATAGATGAATTTTTAAAGTTTGAGCAGTGCAGGGATGTGCATGTTACGGATAATAAAATAACGGGTGTTCATTAATAACACTATAAATTACGCTGGATTTATTTTATATTTAGCGAATAACTTCCACGAAATGAACCCTTCATCCAGAGCCCTCATTATACTGGCCAGCTATGATTTTGAATCATTGCAATTAACCCTCAGGTCCCTTACGCACACCGTAGATAAAAATGAAAAAATAGTAGTGATCCTGAACGGCATTGGCACGCTGGGAAGCGCCATGGTAGAAAGGATAGCTCGCAGCTGGGCGCTGGAAGACCCTGCCAGCCGCTTTGTGGTGCGTCCCATTTGCTCAGGTGCAAAAGCCTTTTTTGCCATTAAGGAGATCTTAGCAGATTATGCGCCCTTACAGGATGTAACATTCATCTGTAAAATAGATGATGATGTGATCCCGTTGAAAAAGGGCTGGCTGAATGAACTGCATGAAGCCTATGCAGCCCTGTCAGCAGGAGGCAGGGTGGGTTTTACCACCGGCTTAATAAACAATAATTGTTTTGGATTTAACGAGCTGCTGGACATTTTTAACAAAAGAGAAGATTTCAGGTCCATGTTTAACTATAAGCTGCGGGGAGGCGCCATTAATGATTACGCGCCCGGTGTAGTTAACAATGGAAGCTACGGCACCATCTGGCAGGAGCCTTACCTGGGATGGTGGGTGCACCAGTGGACCTCCTTAAAAATTGATGACTTCATATCAAAGACCAGCAATCTGCAAAAGCTGCAAATACCCCGGAATACCGGCTATTCAATAGGCTGTATCTTTTTTGAAAAGCAGTTCTGGCTGAACCTTGATCATGAGAAATTCAACTCTGTATTTGATGAGGAAATTATTCATTATACCTGCCAGATCGAAGAAAGAACCCGCTGGGTTATCATGGATCAGCCGATGATACATCTTTTTTATTTTAACCAGCGCCTGGCCAACCGTGATATTATTGATGATATCATTCAATCCTTATCGCGGTATTTTAAGGACGAAACCTTTCAATCTGTATCCAGGATAGGGTTAGAGGAGCTTACGCTTAATTTAAAGGAGGACTTTAAAGCGCTGCACGATGACCTGTGGGCATTCCTGAAATCACTGGTGGCTGATCCTGAAAGCAAACCAGCCTAAATATCCGCTACAGTGGAAAGCGGTTTTGCAGTGAGCTGTTTAACCCTGGTAAGCGCAGATGCAATTACCTGGTCCATATCATAATACCGGTACTCTGCCAGCCTGCCCCCAAAAAATATGTTGGATTCCCGGGCGGCCATTTTTTTATACGCGTTATAGATCTTCCGGTTCCGCTCATCATTGATGGGATAATACTGTTCATCCCCGGTTTTCCATTCTTTCGGAAATTCATGGGTAACAATGGTAAAGGGCTGCCGGCCGTTCTCAAAATGTTTGTGTTCTATGATCCGGGTGTAGGGAATTTCAGCAGCGGTGTAATTCACAACAGCTGCTCCCTGGTAGTTAGCGCACATGTGCAGCTTATGCTCAAACGAAAGGCTGCGGTACTCCAGGCGGCCTTGTGAAAAACCATAAAATTCATCAACAGGGCCGGTAAATACAATGTTCTCCGCAAGCTGGTCAAGCTCATAGCGGTGTTTGAAATAATCTGTTTTAAGACGTACCTCCGTATCAGCCGTCAGTGCATCTATCAGCTTATTATATCCGCCTTTGGGAATACCCTGGAAAGCATCGTCAAAATAATTATTGTTGAAAGTGAAGCGGAGTGGCAGCCTTTTAATAATAAAGGCTGGCAGCTCAGCAGCCTTTCTTCCCCATTGCTTTTCAGTGTAACCTTTGATCAGCTTTTCATAAATGTCGGGCCCAACAAGCGATAAGGCCTGCTCTTCAAGGTTACGCGGATTTACTATGTTTAGCTGCTCCCTTTGCAGCTGTATCTTATTCAATGCTGCTTCCGGTGTTTGTACCTTCCATAGCTGGTAAAAGGTATTCATGTTAAAGGGCAGGTTATACAGCTCGTCCTCATAGCGGGCCAGCACCGTATGGGTATAGTTGTTAAACTCCACGAACTGGTTTACATAGTCCCATATTTTGCGGTCGTTGGTGTGAAAGATATGTGCGCCATGTATGTGAACATTTATTCCATCCATATTCTCACAGTAAATATTACCGCCGGGATGTTCCCGCTTTTCAACGATCAGGCACCTTTTTCCCAGTTTGTTCATTTCATGCGCAAAAACACATCCGAATAAGCCGGCGCCAACGATCAGGTAGTCATAGGCTGTTTCTCTCATAAGATCATTTTAAGCGGGTTGCAGGATCTTTTTTGAAGCAATCACCTGCTGAAAAAAATCTGCCAGCTCCTGTGCATGATGGTCAAATGTAAATTGCCGGCGGTGGGTCCAAACATTATCACGCACCTGTTTCAGGGCATGCTTATCCTTTAGTTGCTCCGCAAGCTCCGGTATGTTGTTAAAAAGAACGCCTATGTCCAGCTTTCTTATTAACCGCTCAGCAGCCACCAGGTGCCCGTTGTTATTCCGTTGCAGCATGGGAAGGCCTGCAGCAGCCAGGGTGCACATCCTGGCAGGGTAGTTCAGGTCATCCCATTTGCATCTTAACAGCTCACCGTAATTATCGCTGCGGAACAGGTGCAGCCAGCCTGCATCATACTGGGAATATTCCTGCACCCAATCCTCCGGTTTGCAATAGGAATGCAAGTGCAGGTGATCTTTTGCAACCTCCCGTGATTCACGGATCCAGTGCGCCCAGAACGACTGTGTATAATCACCGTATAAATGCAGGTGTATGTTATGCCGGGCCAGCTCGCCTACATCATCCGGCTCAAGGCCATAAGGCCGCCCGGAGGATACGGTGTGAATAGCCTGATCACTATCCGACAGCAGGGGAGATCTTTTTTCACTGAACCATTTGCCCAGCGGCAGATCGCCGTCCAGGATGTGGAAAGGCCGGCTCTTATCGCCAATAAATTGTTCGTACCAGCTTTTTATTTCCGGGTTAATGTAGATCCTTCCGTCAGCATTATAATACAGCTCCACCAGCTCTTTCCACATACCAAAAGTTCTGCAGTAGAAAGGGCCTTCTTTAAAATGCCATACAAAAGGAATGTCCTGGTTGGCGCGCATTACATAATGGGCAAGTGGTACGGCCTGGTAATTAAGCAAGGCATAAATAACATCGGGCTTGATCCTTTCTATTTCCTCCTGCCAGTTATCCAGCGACAGGTCTTCAATATTTCCAAAAGGGAAGGGGCCAACAGCCGTATAGCAGTGGGGGCTTTCCAGCCACAGGCCGTATAGTTTATGGCCCAGCTTTTCCAGCGCATACAATCTTTCAGGGTTATAGCCAAGCTCTCCTACTATCAGGATCTTCAGCTGGTCCTGCGGAACATTTACTTTTTCAAGGCCCTTATAAAGTATATTTTCATCAATATAATTACCGATGGTGGATTGGAAGCGGATGGGTTCAGGCACGTTGTAATACCGCTTATAAAGGTAAATGCCACCGGTGCTGTTCTCCCGGATGATCTTATGCCGCTGGTAAGGATGATCAACCCATTCACAGGTTACGTTTCCTGATCCCACAAATACGCCCTTTTGCGAAAGCCGCTCCCAGAACATTTTATCCAGGTCATCGGTCACCAGCTCTGCACGTTCCATCCAGGTGCAATCTGTTTTTTTATGCATTACCTGTACCAGCTGCAGCGCAAACCCATGGATCTTACCCGGCGATGCGGTGCGGTAAGAGCCGCTTGCCGTATCTGAATAGCTGTGATGCACACCGGCAAAAGCCAGCACTGCTTCCGGGTTGGCCTGCATGGTAGCCAGCAGGG
>NZ_DATCRF010000447.1:0-5833 GCF_036569125.1 Chitinophaga sp.
ACCCATACCTACGCTGCAGTGTTATATCCTGGATGCACAGCAGCAGCTAATGCCTAAAGGAGTATGGGGAGAAATGTATGTAGGCGGCGAAGGCGTGTGCAACGGTTACCTGAACCGGCCGGAGCTTACCAGCCAGCGTTTTATTCCCAGTCCTTTCAAAACCGGCGAACGCCTGTACCGCTCCGGCGATAAGGTACGTATGCTGGCGAACGGTGAAATGGAATATGGCGGCCGTATGGACGACCAGGTGAAGATCCGCGGTTACCGCATAGAGCTGGGTGAAATAGAAAGCCTGCTGCAGCAGCACCCGCAGGTAGATACTGCCGTGGTGCTGGCAAAACAATACCAGCAAGCTGAGAAAGAGCTGGTAGCCTATATAGTGGCAAAAGAAGAGCTAAACGTGTCGGCTATACGCGCACACCTGGGCAGCCGTTTGCCCGCTTATATGCTGCCCGCGCATTATGTGCAGCTAACAGCTTTGCCTTTAACACACAATGGTAAAATAGACCGTAAAAAGCTCCCGGACCCGCAAAGCGTGCAAATGGGCAGTGGCGTAGCTTACGTAGCGCCCCGCAATGAAATGGAAAAAGCATTTGCCGCCATTTATGAGCAGGTGCTGAACAAACAGCCCGTGGGCATAAGCGACGATTTCTTTAACCTGGGCGGAGACTCCATTAAAATACTGCGCACCATTAGCGCACTGAGAAAACAGCTGGCCCTGGAGATTTCTATTGCAGATTTTTACAGGCATAGCACCATTGAAAGCCTGGTGCAGTATGTGTCAGGCCGCAGTAATGAGAGCAATGACGAAGATAACCGCAATAAGGCAGCAGTGCTGGCAGAAATAGCCGCCCTGAAAAACCGGGTGCTGTCAAAGCTGGACGATGCGGAACAGGTGGAAGATATTTTCCCCATGAGCGATATCGAAAAAGGCATGGTGTATGAATCCCTGGTGAACAAAGACCTGGGTATCTATCACGACGTACTCGTAAACCACCGCGTGCTGCCTGGCTTTGATATGAACCGTCTGCGCCGTGCCTTTGCATTGTTAATTGACAAGCATGCATTGCTGAGAACTGGATTTCTGTTAGGGGATGATGATGGCGACCTGCAGATAGTATACAGAACGATCAATGCACCGCTGAATGAGCATGATCTTACCCACCTGGACCGCGGAGCGCAGGAACAGGAGATCCGCAGCTTCCTGCAGGCAGATGCAGTCCATTCGTTTAACGTAACCACGGCCCCGCTGTGGAGGGCAGATGTGTTCAGGATCAGCCGGGATGAAATTGTACTGTCATGCCAGTTCCACCACGCTATATTAGATGGCTGGAGCCATGCCAACCTGCTCACGGAGCTGAATAACGTGTACCTGGAGCTGGAACATTCCTCCATTGATAAGCTGCCTTTACTAAGATCATCTTATAAGGATTTTGTAATTCAGCAGCAGGCAGATAAGCGTAACCGTACCTTGCATACCTTCTGGGAGCAGGAGCTGGCCGGTTTTAAACGCCCCGACCTTTTTACCGCTGAATATGAATATAACAGCTATTTACAAACGCTGGATCATGCTTACCAGGAGAAGCTGCAGGCATTAGCCCTTACATTAAACACCAGTTTAAAAACTATTTCGCTCAGCGCTTACCTGTACCTGTTAAAAGTGCTGACTGCAGATAATGAAGTGGTAGCAGGGCTGGTAACCAATACCCGTCCCGGTTTGGAGGATAGTGACAAAGTATTGGGTTGCTTCCTGAATACAGTGCCCCTGCGTTTCAATATCGGGGAAGATATTACAGCAGCCGGCTGGGTGAAGCAGGTAGAGGAAAAACTGCTGGCCTTAAAAGAGCCGGAGCGTGTAAGCCTCATAGAGATTGCGCGTTTGCATCCGGATGCCGGCCAGGGTGGCGGTAATCCCTTCTTTGACAGCTTCTTCAACTTTGTAAATTTTCATGTACTTGAAGGCTTAAAAGGCAATAACGATGCCGCCGGTACGGAAGCCGCTGCAGCTGCCTTTAATGATAACACCCGCGCACGTACCAACATGCCGCTGGAAGTGAATGTGAACCTTACCGGCAATGTATTTAACGCCCGTTTTTTCCTGAACCGCAAATTAAGATCAGGGTTAACGGCAGCGGATCTGGGAAAAATGTATTTCCGCATTTTGCAGCATATAGCAGATGCGCCTGAACAGCTTTTACGGGAAGCCGCTTATATAGATGCCGCAGAAGAAAAGCTGCTGCTGCATACTTTCAATGATACTGCAACAGACTTCCCGGCAGATAAGACCATGATACACCTGTTTGAAGAACAGGTAAGCCGCAGGCCGGAAAAAGTAGCGCTGGTGTTTGGCGGGCGCACATTCACCTACCGGGAATTAAATGAGCAGGCCAACCGCCTGGCAGCGCACTTACGCGCCACAGCCGGCATTCAGCCTAATGACCTGGTAGGCATTCAGCTGGAACGCAGTGAATGGATGATCATTTCCATACTGGGCGTACTAAAGAGCGGCGCCGCCTACATTCCGATTGACCCCGCCTACCCGCAGGACCGTATTGATTACATGGTGGCAGACAGCCAAAGCAAGGTATTGATCAATGACGCCTGGCTGGCTGCTTTCCGGGAACAACAGCAGCAATACAGCACAGAAAACCTGCCCATAGTGAACCAGCCCACAGACCTGGCGTACGTGATCTACACCTCCGGTTCAACCGGCAGGCCTAAAGGCTGTATGCTGGAACACCGCGGCGTGGTGAACCGCGTGGAATGGATGTACCGCCAGTATGCATTCAGCGATGAGGATGTGATCTTACAGAAAACTACTTTCACATTCGACGTATCTGTTTGGGAAATATTCATGCCTTTGTGCTGGGGTGTAAAAATGGTATTGTGTCATAAGGATGATATTGCCTCCCCGCAGCGCATTCTGCAGCTCATAGCCACACAGGGCGTAACCTGCCTGCACTTTGTACCCAGCATGTTAAGCGCGTTCATAACCGCTTTATTTGAAGAAGCATCCACAAAGGCCGCCTTACAGGGCCTGCGCCTGCTGATCACCAGCGGTGAGGCCTTACCGGTAGAAACAGTAAAAAAATGGTACAGCCTTGTAAGCACACCCATTCATAACCTGTACGGACCAACGGAAGCATCGGTGGACGTTACGTTTTACGCTACCACTCCGCAGGATAACAGGATCCCCATTGGCCGTCCTATATGGAACACGCAATTGTACATCCTGGGCAGATCCATGGAGCTGCTGCCATTGGGTGTAGCAGGGGAGATCTGCATCGGCGGCGTAGGGCTTTCAAGAGGTTACCTGAACAAGGGGGAGCTCACCGCGCAGAAATTTGTAGAGAATCCCTTTCGCAAAGGGGAACGTCTGTACCGCACCGGCGACCTGGGGCAATGGCTGCCGGATGGTAACATTGTGTACCTGGGCAGGATAGATGACCAGGTAAAGATCCGCGGTTACCGTATTGAGCTGGGAGAAATAGAATCCGTACTGCTGCAATCGGGGCTGGTAAGTCAGGCCGCTGCCATTGCAAAAGCAGATGCAGCAGGGAACAAACGCCTGCTGGCATTTGTAGTGCCTGCAGCTGGTTACAGCTTGCCGCAGCTGTAGCAATATCTTGCAGCACAGGTGCCGGACTATATGCACCCTGCTGCTATTATAGCATTAAGCGCCCTGCCTTTAACGCCTAACGGCAAGGCCGATAAAAAAGCGTTGGCCACCTTACAGCATTCCCTGCTGCCGGCCACAGAATACATAGCGCCGCGCAATGAAACAGAGCAGAAGATAGCCGCTGTATGGGAGGAGGTGCTGGCTGCAGAGCGTATAGGCATTAACGATAACTTCTTCACCATAGGGGGGGACTCTATTATTTCCATCCGTTTGCTCAGCAGGCTTAAAAAGGAGCTGCATAAGGAAATTGAGCTGCGCACATTTTATGAAGGGCCAACAGTAGCGGCACTGGCCGCCCACCTGGCAGCAACCGGTGACCTGCCGGATGCCGGAACACAGCTGCAGCAGGATATTGCTGCTCAGCTGGAAGCAGTAAAGCAGGAAGTGCTGCAAACAGCGCCCAATGCCGCTGCCATAGCAGATGTATATCCCATGAGCGATATACAGAAAGGAATGGTGTTCGAACAGCTGAAAGACCCGGAGAACGGTACTTACCACGATCAGTTTGTGTACCAGCTGCCTTTATTTGACCTGAATATTTTTAAGCAGGCATTTACCTTACTGGTAGAAAAGCACAGCATTTTAAGGACCGGTTTTGATGTTTACAACATCGGGCAGGATAGTTTGCAGGTAGTGTACAACACCGTACCTGTGAATATGCACGTGGAGGACATCGCGGATCAGGATGCTGCAAACCAGCAGGCCTACATCCGCCGGTATATCACTGACGAACGCAAAAAAACGTTTGACCTTGCTGCAGCCCCGCTTTGGAGGATCAGCATTTTCCTCACCGCAGCAGACCGCATGGTGTACCTGTTCCAGTTCCATCATGCCATCCTGGATGGCTGGAGTGTAGCTTCTTTAAATACGGAGCTGTATCAGCTATGCCTGCAATTGCAGCAGGATGCTGCCTGCCGTCCGGCGCCACTGCTGGCCGATAACAGGACCAGCATCATTGCGTCGCTGGTGGAAAAAGAACAGTCGGCACATAGCCGTTTCTGGGAACAGGAGCTGGCCGGTTTTAAACGCCTGGCTGTATTTGAAGACAAAGAGCTTTACGCTGGTTTTGAAAAGAGTTTCCCGCTTGATTATTTACCTAAGCTGGAAAACGCCGCCAAACAACAGGGTGTTCCCTTAAGAACTTTATTCCTGGGCGCTTACCTGTATACGCTGCAGCTGCTTACCGCAGAAACAGATGTTACCATAGGGCTGGTATCCAACGTACGGCCGGTTTGTGAGGATGGCGATAAGATCCTGGGCTGTTTCCTGAACACGATACCGCTGCGGTATCAGCGGGATGGCGCAGCCGCTACCTGGCAGCAGTACATTGCAGCATTGGATCATAAATTAAGAAGTCTGAAAGGTCATGACCGCTTAAGCCTGTATGAAATTAACCGCCAGGCAGGCGCTCATGGAAGGGACAGCAATCCTTTCTTTGATGTGATTTTCAACTACATCAACTTCCACGTATATGATACGCTGAATGCAGTGCAGGATGATAATACGGCGCAGCAAAGCACTGCGCTGGAACTGAAGTCCTTTGAATCTACCAACACCTGGCTGGACCTGGCTGTGAATGTAACCGGCGGTTCCTTAAAGCTGATCTACAAACAGAAAAAGGAACTAACCGGCGGCATTTCCCTGGAAGCTTTCAACACGTATTTTGAGCGCGCTTTACAGCACATTGCCTTTAACGCTTCCCAAAGTATCAGCCGGCAGGAGATCCTGGGGGCAGATACCTGGCAGCGATTGCTGGTGGATTTCAATAATACTGCAGCCGCTTACCCGTATGACTATACGCTCATCGATCTGCTGGAGCAGCAGGCTGCCCGTACCCCGGACAATATTGCCCTTGTTTTTGAAGAGGTAACGTTATCATACAGAGCGCTGCATGAGCAGGCCAATAAAATAGCTGTTCATCTGCAGCAGGAATATAATATTCAGCCGGATGAGCTGGTAGGCTTAAAAACTGCGCGTAATGAATGGATGATCATTGCCCTGCTGGGCATTCTGAAAAGCGGCGCCGGTTATGTGCCCGTTGATCCGGAGTATCCGCAGGAAAGAATAAGCTATATGCTGGCCGACAGTCAGTGTAAGCTATTGATAGATGAGGATTGGCTGGCCGCTTTCCGTGCTTTGAATATAGCCGCTGAT
>NZ_DATCRF010000448.1:0-10523 GCF_036569125.1 Chitinophaga sp.
GAATAGGACAGACCCACTTTGTTATCCTCATTCACTTTATAATCGGCAGCCAGGCTGGGGAAAAAGTCCAGGTAAGAACGTTTGATCTTGCTTTGCAGGCTGATGGAATTACCTTCTGAAATGGTTTTCTCCAGGCGCAGGCCGGCCTGCAGATCCCACTTACGCCATTGCAGCTTGTAAGAGGTATAGGCAGCCAGGATGTTCTCTTTATAAATAAACTGGTCGCTTTGGGAAGGGGCGTACACATAATCCTTACCTCTCAGCGAATCGTAGCGCAGCTTGTTATCTGTTTCCACAAAGCTGGCTTTTACGCCGGCTTCTATTTTGGATTGTTTGTTCAGGGGCAGCACCAGGTCGGCCTTAATGCTTTTAATGGTAACATTGGTATTACCCATGTTGCGGATGGCGTGCGGGTCGCGCACGGTTTCCAGGTGGCGGTCGTACAGGCTGTCGCGCAGGTTCAGGTTACGGTTGTTCTTGAACCGGGCGTAATCCGCATCCATGCTTATTTCTGTGCCGTTGGTATCCAGCTGGCCCTTATAGTTCAGGTTTACAGCTACGTTATTGAACTTGTTATTATTGGTGGTAAGGGTGTTCAGCACGGAATCTATTTCGCCGGTTTGCTTGCCGATATCCGTAGCGCTGTAAATGCTGTTGCGGAAGGAGTTGTTATACCCGTTCACCAGTACGCCTACGGTATGCTGCTTGCTAATGAAATAATCCATACCGGCTTTATAGGTGCTGTTCTTAAACTGGTTACGCTGCCAGATATCCTGGTGGAACAGCATGGGCTCATCCGCATTAATATAGCGCCACAGCTCCCGCAGGGTATAAAACTGGCGGTTGCCGTAGTTGTAGTTGCCAAACAGGTTAAACTTAGTGGTGCGCCAGTTCAGGTTACCGCCGGCATTATAAATAGGGTAGCGGCTTTGTCCCATGCTGGCATTCAGGGTGCCGTTGATGCCGGTAAGCTGTCCCTTTTTGGTTTTGATATTAATGATACCGCTGTTACCGGCAGCATCATATTTAGCGCCGGGGGTGGTAATGATCTCTATCTGGGAAACGGTTTCTGCGGGCGTGCTTTTCAGCAGGTTGCTCAGCTGATCGCCGGATAAGTAGGTGAGCTTACCATCTATCATAATGGTTACACCCTGGTTGCCTTTTACCACTACGTTATCATCCTTATCAACGGTAACGCCCGGCGCTTTGCGCAGCAGGTCCAGCACGGTTTGCCCGGCGGAGGATACACTGCTTTCCACGTTCAGCGTGGTTTTACCGGCGCTGCGTTCAATAAAGGGCTTTTGTGCGGTTACATTCACTGCCTGCAGGTTCTTGGTTTGCTGTACTAATTGTATGGCGGGTAAGGAGAGGTTTTGGTGGTTCGCATCCAGGATGAAGGCCGGGCTCTGTACGGGGGCATACCCCATGAGGGTAGATTGTATATAGTAATGTCCGAAAGGAATATTATCAATGGTGCAGCTGCCCTGTTCAGTACTCAGCTCACCTTTTACCAGCGCGCTGTCCTTTACGGCGCGTACCAGCACATTGGCAAATCCCAGGGGCTGGTTCTTGCCATCCATGATCCTGACTGTTATTTTGCCTTGTTTGTTGGCGTTTTGGGCCCATGCGGCACCCAGGGTTAAGAGCATAAAAAGCCCCGTTAGTATGATCCTGTTCATATTCACAGATTGGTCGCAGCCATGACGGACAGCTACGGCATTAAATGTTGTAATATTTATTGACGGTTTTAGAAAATGCCTACAGTTTAGATCTTGCGGCATGCATCAACGCATGCATCGTTGTGTTGTTTTGATGGTATGAAAAATTCCGGTATGCGTGTAACCAGGTAAAACGGCACCAGTTCAGGGCGTAACTCTACTTTATCAGCGGCGGGTGCTTTTGAAAGACGGTTTCCCCAGGTACATAATGCCAGTACAACGATACAGAACATTAATAGCAGGATGACCTTTTTCATTTTGATTACTTTCTATTAAAGACGAGCAAGTTAAAGAAAGGTTGCACACGTCTTTATAAATTGTGACGTAATGCAATATTTAGCTCGTATGGGTATTGACTATCAGCGTATTATAACTGCACGTCGCTGGCGAGTGGTGCGGGGTCCTTTAAAATTCTTTGCACGGTGATGGGGGATCTTTGTTCCAGTAAAATGGTTTTGTTGTTGCTTAGCTCTTCCAGTAAACCGTTCTCATAATAACGTACCGTAAGCAGCTGCAGGGATTCATTATAGGCCAGCTTAAAATCCTGGTGCAGGGCTTTAATAAGCTGCTCTATTTTTTCCGGGTTGTTATCAATACAGCAGGAGAAGCTGATGGCCGCATTCTGCATCAGGTTGATCTTTATTTTGAGGCCGTGGAAGATCTCATAGATATCGCTGATCTTATCTTCCGTAATAAAAGCATAATCGCGGGAGGTAACGGTGATCAGCACCTGGTTTTGCTTCAGCACAATAATGGGCGGCAGCTGCGCATGGTCTGCCTCTTCCTTGATCACGGTGCCCGGAAGGTCTTTGTTCAGGAACGATTTTACGTACAGCGGGATCTGCTTGTTCTGCAGCGGCTTAATGGTTTTGGGGTGAATAACCTGTGCGCCGTAATAAGCCATTTCAATCACCTCGCTGTAGCTGATCTCCGGTATATTAATGGTGTTGGGGAACAGCTTCGGATCGGCGTTCTTTAAACCTTCCACATCTTTCCAGATGGTTTGGCTTTCGGCATCCAGCATGTTGGCAAATACAGCGGCGGAGTAGTCGCTGCCTTCGCGGCCCAGGGTTACGCTTTCGTTCTGATCGGTGCTGCCAATGAAACCCTGTGCTATTACCACGTTGGTGCTGTTGAACAGGGGCAATACCTTTTCCGTAATGTTACGCTGGGTCACTGCCCAGTCAATGTTGGCATCCCGGAAATTATCGTCGGTACGGAATATGTCGCGCACATCTATCCAGGTATTGGCAATGCCGGCCTGGTTGAACCATGCGCTTACAATGGCGGTGCTTAACAGCTCGCCCAGGCTTACCAGCTGGTCGTAATAGTAATCAAAGGGGCGCAGGGGCTTTTCGCCCAGGGTCCATTCCGCTTCGGTAAAGAACTGCTGCAGCTGCTGGAACACGGCATGCTCCCGGTTACCCAGCAGGGCAGCGGCGGTATCTATATGGGCCTGCTCTAAATTAAAGAGCAGCTGGGCGGCTATTTCGCGCTTACGCATAAAAAAGTTCTGGGCTACCTTCTCCAGCTCATTGGTGGTTTTGCCCATGGCGGATATAACGATCAGGATCTTTTCATCGGGAAAAGACTGCACAATGGCGCCCACTTTATGGATGCGTTCAATACTTTCTAAACTTGCTCCGCCAAACTTGAAAACCTTCATAGGGTAAAATATCTTCTGTTAAAAAAAGTTCCGGCAAATTACGGCAACTTTGAAATTGTTTTAAAATATGTTGGGAAAGAAATGACAGTCCCGTTAAAATAGAACTATTTTACTTTATATTCGTTCGTACCCAAATCTGATAACCATATATGAACAGCAAGCAAAAGGTGATGACCTTAGACGAATTTACCATCCAGGAGCTTAGGAATTACCCGGGGGCCACCGGCCAGCTATCCGGTTTATTGCGGGATATAGGGCTGGCAGCCAAACGTGTGAATGTAGAGGTGAACAAGGCCGGTATTGCCGATATACTGGGTGAGGTTGGTAAAACCAACGTACAGGGCGAATCTGTTAAAAAGCTGGATGAGTTTGCGAACGACCAGTTCATTGATTCCCTCCAAAGCAGCATTTACTGCTGCGGCGTGGCTTCTGAAGAGAATGAAACCTTTATTGCTTTTGATGATGAGCATTCCAGGAACTCAAAATACGTTGTTTTGCTGGATCCCCTGGACGGTTCCAATAATATAGATGTAAACGTTTCCATAGGCACCATCTTCTCCGTATACCGGCGTTTAAGCCCCAATGGCAGCCGCTGCGAGCTGGAAGACTTCCTGCAGCCGGGCACTCAGCAGATAGCAGCCGGGTATATTATTTACGGCTCCTCTACCATGCTGGTATATGCTACCCGCCGCAGCGTACAGGGTTTTACCCTGGACCCCTCCATAGGGGAGTTCTGCCTGTCGCACCCGAACCTTAAATGCCCTACTGAAAGCGACATTTTCTCCGTGAACATAGGGTATTACCATATGTACGAGCCCCGCATCCGCGCTGCTATTGACCAGTTTATGGCCCGTAATGAGCAGGATAAGCTGTACCGGCACCGCTTTGTGGGCTGCATGGTGGCGGAAATACACCGTACGCTGATCCAGGGCGGTATTTTCATGTACCCTGCCTTTGGCAAATTCTCCGCAGGCCGTTTGCGCCTGTGCTATGAGTGCAATCCCATGTCGTTCATTATGGAAAAGGCCGGGGGCGTAGCTATGGCCAACGGGCGCCAGCGCCTGCTGGAGCTGAAGCCCGCACAGCTGCACCAGCGGGTACCTATTTTTATAGGTTCCAAGAGTATGATGGATACCTGGCAGCAGATCGTTACCAATTATAGGGGGTGAGCAGAAAGCAGAAAGCATAAAGCATAAAGCATAAAGCATAAAGCATAAAGCTATGGTAAGTATATAAGGCCATCAGCTTTGTGCTTTATGCTTTAAGCTTTCCGCTAAATTAAAAATAGGTACAATACTTGCTAAACCTGAACCGTTTTAAATAGTCTAACAGGGACATTCCCTTTTTCAATTATTTAATAAGTATATGGTTATTAGCAAACAACGCAAGATCGTACTGTTATTTTTGAGCTTTTTCCTGAGCATGCAGGCCTGGGCCTGCCACCGGGGCACCGTGGCTGCTGACAGCAGCGTGGCCGCCAAAAGCATGGATGAGCAGATCCTGTATTACACCAACAAGTTCCGTCAATCCAAGGGGCTGGCCCCGCTGCAGCTGGTATCAACCATCAGCAAAGAGGCGGAAGACCATAGCCAGGATATGGCTAAAGGCCGCACCGGCTTTGGACACGAGGGTTTTGAGGAGCGTGTGGACCATGTAGGCAAAAAACTGGGCCGGGTAGCTGCTGCCGCTGAAAACGTGGCCTATGGCAACCTGGATGCGGAAGGCGTAGTGAATGGCTGGATCAAAAGCCCCGGGCACCGCCGCAATATGCTGGGCGACTATAACCTGATAGGGATTGGCAGCGCACAAGGCAAAGGCAACATTATTTTCTTTACCCAGGTGTTTATTAAACACTGAGTAAAGTAAAAAGTAAAAAAGCAAAAATTAAAAACCGGAAGCCGCAGGCTGTAAGCATTTGAGAACTGTTATTATACTGTAACAGCGCTGGTATTGCTTATAGGCTGCGGCTTCTTCGCATTTTTACTTTTTTACTTTTACTTTTTAACTTTTACTTTTGGAACATGGAAAAGAGAACGATCATTACGGTGAAGGACCTGGTAAAACAGTATGGCGATTTTACCGCGGTTAAAGGCATCAGCTTTGAGGTGTATGAGAACGAGATCTTTGGTTTGCTGGGCCCCAACGGCGCCGGTAAATCCACCACGCTGGAGATCATAGAGACCTTACGCGATAAAACCTCCGGGCAGGTAATGGTAGACGGGATGGACCTGGATAAAGATCCCAATGGGATTAAAAAGATCATTGGCGTGCAGCTGCAAAGCTCCGGCTATTACCCTAACCTGAACCTCACGGAGCTGATAGACCTGTTCAGCGGTTTATACAACCAGCCTGTGGATCCTAAGGAGCTGCTGCAGCGGTTTAACCTGGAAGATAAAGCTACCGCCAAATACAAGCAGCTTTCCGGCGGGCAAAAACAGCGCTTTTCCATAGCCACTACGCTCATTAACAAACCCAAGATCATTTTCCTGGATGAACCCACCACCGGCCTGGACCCCCAGGCGCGGCGCAACCTGTGGGAGCTGATACAGCTGGTACGCTCGCAGGGCACTACGGTAGTGATCACCACCCACTATATGGATGAAGCAGAGTTCCTTTGTGACCGCTGCGCCATTGTAGATAAAGGCGAGATCATTGCCATTAACTCACCCGACGCTTTAATTGATAACCTGGTAGCCGGCGGCTTTGAACGCCGGAAAGAGGTGAAGCAGGCGAACCTGGAAGATGTGTTCCTGCACATGACCGGGCGGGCGCTGCGCGAGGAATAATTAATAATGAAGAATTAATAATTAATGATCGTAGGAAGGGTATTGCAAGGGAATGCCTGGTTTGCGTTAGTAATGCCACTATTTATTTCGTTATTTTATAGTCCTGGGTGTCAGTGTACTTACCGGTGATCCAATGGCAAACGTACCCGTTGTCGTCCCAGGATATGATCCTTACTAAAATACCCGCGGCTGCCGGATCATCCTTGTCCCTCACTGCCTGCTCATCCATTAATCCATACGTGTCGTCATTCGCCCATTTTAAGGATCTTCTCAGATCAATTTTTCCCTGATCGTTGTAGTAATCCTGAACATCCTTTGTTCTGGTAAAAACGGTTTTAACACCACTGGTTGATTCGAATTTTCCGGTCATGATATGCGGCGGAATAGCTACTTTGTCTTTGTACGGGCAGTTAAACCACAGGCCGGAGATGGGGGTATTCAGCTCGATCTGTTGCAGCTTAAGGGCTTGTTTTTCGCCGGAATCAGCAAAGGTGTTAATGATGTAAGCGTTGAACAATACCTGGTCTTTAAAAAGGTACTCCATCAACAGCGACTTGTTGCCATTGGGATATACGATCATTAATAACCTGAAGTTTGTTTTATCAAAGAAATTCATTGTAGTGTAGCCGTTTTCCGCTGCTGCATTCACTACATAGCAGTCAAAATTCTCGAATTTCTTATCGGGCAGCCGCGTAAGCTTGTAACCCAGCGCTTTGTAGGCATATTGAACCTGGTTATAGGTTTTAAGCTTTATTTCTTCCACTGCTGACGGGTCCTCAAACCGGAGGATCGAAGAACCATTGATCCTTGTTACGCTGTTACCATTAAAGAAGGTTGTTTGGGGAACATGTTCCATTGAAAGAATGCTTTGAACATATTTCCGTCCGGTGTTTCTTTTTTCAGCAACGATGGCCGATGATCCGTCTTGTTGAATGAGCCGGTAATTAATGCTGGAGGATCTGATGTTTGCAATTCTTTTTTCTCCACCACAAAATGTTATCGATGAATCTAAGATCTGTGCTGCTGTCAGCAGGTTCGCTGTCTGCCCAAACACAGTGGTGGAGAGTATAAGGAGAAGGATCGTGTTGAGTGTTTTCATTTTTTAATAGGGACTTATCTTTAACGCCAGTGGCTGTGTTCCGGACTGCGGAAGAAAAATAGTAAAAATATTTTTAATTAATAGCTTTTACCTGTTAAGCAGTAAACCCCATCCATTTGCATTCTTGTTCTATTATTGTAGCTTTAAGCACTCGCTTTCGTGATTATTAATTCTTAATTATTCATTATTAATTATGCTGGAACAGCTACAATATCCGATCGGCCGCTTTGAGGCCCCCATGCTTATTAAGCCTGAAGACCTTAAGATCTATATCAACGATATCCGTTATTTACCTTCCATCCTGGAAATAGCCGTGCAGGACCTGGATGCCTGGCAGCTGAACACACCTTACCGCCCCGGCGGCTGGACGGTAATGCAGGTGGTGCATCACCTGGCAGATAGTCATATGAATGCGCTCACCCGTTTTAAGCTGGCGCTTACAGAAGATAACCCGGTTATTAAACCTTACGACGAAGCTGCCTGGGCTAAGCTGGGCGATGTGGAACGCACGCCCATCAACATGTCTATTACCTTGCTGCATGCCTTGCATGCCCGCTGGGTGAATTTAATGGAAAGCATGTCGCCGGAGGACTGGGAGCGCTCTTTTGTACACCCGGAGCATCATACCACCTTTAAGCTGAAAACCGTTGCCGCCAATTATGCCTGGCATGGCAAGCATCATTTTGCACAGATCGAAAGGCTGCGGGAGCGGAACTTTGATAAATAGGAAAACAACCATACTGCCAACCATATTAAACAATCAATAATGGCTTCATTAGAGTGGAAAACGCTGCATTCAGAATATATTTATAAGGATGCCTGGCTAACAGCCCGTAAAGACCGCTGTATAACACCCAGCGGCAAAATTGTAGAACCTTATTACGTGCTGGAATATGCGAACTGGGTAAATGGCTTAGCCATTGCGGAAGATGGGCGCGTGATCATGGTAAGGCAGTTCCGGCAGGGCTTCAGGCAAACGTTGCTGGAGATCCCCGGCGGCACCATGGACCCGGAAGATGCATCGCCGGAAGTGGCCATGCGCCGTGAGCTGCTGGAAGAAACCGGCCATTCATTTGAGCAGGTTACGTACCTGGGTGAGATCTGCCCCAACCCCGCATCCAGCAACAATGTAACGCATATGTTCCTGGCTACCGGCGGTAAAAAGGTACAGGAGCAGCAGCTGGATCAGAACGAAGAAATAGAGATCGTATATCTTACCATGGAGGAGCTGAAGCAAATGCTGCTGAAGCAGGAGATCAAGCAAAGCCTGCACGTAACCTGTATCTTATACGCGCTGCTGAAGCTGGAGCAGCTAAAGATCGTTTAACCGTTACATTGCTTCCGATACTATAAAGAAGCTGCCGCATACCAGTATCATATCATCCTTATGGGCATGCTGTTTGGCAGCCTGTAAGGCTTCCTGCACGGTGGCATAGGTATGCCCTTTTAAACCGTTTGCAGCAGCCATTTCCGCCAGGATGTGCTCATCCAGCGCACGCGGTATCTGCGCTTTGGTGAAATAATAGGTAGCAGTAACAGGGAACAGGGGCAATACTGCATCCACCGCTTTATCTTTTACAAAGCCGGTTACAATATGCAGCTGCTGGTATTTGGTATGCCGTAGTTGTTGTATGATCTCTTTTATGCCGGCTTCATTGTGCCCTACATCCATTACCAGCAGCGGATTCTCGCCCATTACCTCCCAACGCCCGCGCAGGCCGGTGAGCTTTTTTACGTGCAGCAAGCCATCATGCAGGGCTGCATCCGGAATGCTCCAGCCGCTGTGCTGCAATACTTTTACGGCGCTCAGCACTGTCATAATATTCTTTTCCTGGTACTGCCCGCTAAGGCCCAGGGTAATATGTTTTACCTGCTGCTGTTGCTTATGCAGCAGCTGCATTTGCAAACCGCTGCCGGGATGGGTGGGGTTTAAATTACTTTCCTGCACCAGCCATTCCTGGTCGGCAAAATGAATGGGGGCCTGCTGCTCCGCCGCTTTGTTCATGAATACGGATTGTACGGCGGGCTGTGTTTCGCCGATCACTACCGGTACGCCTGCTTTTATAATGCCTGCTTTTTCAGCTGCAATTTCCGGCAGGGTATTGCCCAGTATGTGCATATGATCGTAGCTGATGTTGGTGATCACCGACAGCTCCGGGGTAATTACGTTGGTGCTGTCCAGCCGCCCGCCCAGGCCTACTTCTATCACCGCTACATCTACCTGCTCCAGCGCAAAATAGTGGAATGCCATGGCCACGGTAAGCTCAAAGAAAGAAGGTTCAATGCCGGCAATGGCGTTCTGCATTTGCTCCACAAACTCCACTACAAACTTCTCCGGCACCATTTGCCCGTTTATACGTATCCGTTCCCGGAAATCCTGCAGGTGAGGGGAGGTGTACAGGCCTACCTTATAACCGGCCTGCTGTAAGATGGCGGCCAGCATATGGCTCGTAGAGCCCTTGCCGTTAGTGCCGGCTATATGGATGGATTTAAACTTCTGCTGGGGATTATCCAGCAGGTTACACAGCTCCAGTGTATTATGCAGATCATTCTTCAGGGCTACGGCGCCTACCCGGGTAAACATGGGCAGGTGCTGGTAGAGGTAATCAACAGTTTGCTGATAGTTCATATAAGTTTGTATTACAGAAAAACCATTCCGTAATGCAAACTTCGATAAAAAAATTAAATGAAGGTACTTTTAAGCAGCAGAATGCTGCCAGGCATTTAACTGATGTGCTGCGGTGCAGCAAACCGGTAATGCAGCATATACACAACATGTCCCGCATCAATTAGGCGCGCACTGCACCTGCTGTAATTGTTTGCCATAGCGGCCGCCGCTGCCATCCCGTTTCTTCAGGCTGATCATGGGCACGCGCAGCGCCAGGAACCCATCAGCATGGTTGAGCTGTGAACGCAGTAAATTAGAGATTATGCTGGCAGAGCCAATCACCAGGGGGCCTAAGCGTAAGCCCACACCGGCATCTACCTGGCCAAAGCGGTTCACCACCAGGGGTAAATAAGCGCCAAAATTGCGGGTATCAAAATGTGGCGTTACCTGTAATTGCGTAATAGCATAGTTCTTACTATCATCCTTTTTCCCGGAGAAAAAGCCTACTACGGCATTGGCGCTTATAAAAAAGCGGCCGTCAATATTATAATCGCCGGATAAATGCAGGGCCGTGGGTAAGTTCATGAAATATCCGTCGTAGGTAGGAATGGGAGAAAAATAATCCCGTACGCGGCGGTAATAACGC
>NZ_DATCRF010000449.1:0-10069 GCF_036569125.1 Chitinophaga sp.
CTGCAGCGCTTACCAAAGCCTTTAACCACCTGCTGGAACGGCATGAAATATTGCGCACCCGCTTTGCAGAAGTGCAGGGTGTACCGGTGCAGCAGGTGCAGGAACCAACAACAACCGCCATTCCCGTAAAGGATTTGCGTACCGAAAATAACCGCGAGCTGCTGTTGAATATGCTGCTGGCAGAAGCAGCCAACCACTCCTTTGACCTGGCTAAAGAGCAGCTGATCCAATGCACCCTGTTCCGTTTGGAAGACCGGCAGCATGTACTGCTCATTAACCTGCATCATATTATAACGGATGGTTGGTCGCTGGAAGTGCTTACCAAAGAATGGCTGGCGCTGTATCACCACTATGCTACCGGTGAGCCGCATAACCTGACGCCGCTTACTTTACAGTATAAAGATTATGCAGTATGGCATAACCAGGAATTAAGCGGTAGCCGCGCTGCACAGCTGCAGGCTTACTGGTGGAAACAGTTTAGTGAGCAGCCGCCGGTGCTGGCATTGCCCACCAAACAACGCCCGGCTGTAAAAACGTATAACGGTAACGACCTTACGTTTGAAATAGACAATACGATCGTAAAAGCCCTGCAGCCTATCATCCGTCAGCATAACAGCAGCTTGTTCACCGGTTTGTTAACGGCTGTGAAAGTATTGCTGTACCGGGTAACAGCGCAGGAAGATATCACCATCGGATCCGTACACGCCGGCAGGGAAGATGCGGCGCTGGAACAACAGGTAGGCCTGTACGCCAATACCCTGGCGCTCCGTACCCTATTAAGCGGTAGCGATTCCTTTGTGCAGGTACTGGAAAAGGTACAGGAAACCATGCTGGGCGCTTATGAGCACCAGGCCTATCCCTTTGACCGCTTAGTGAGCGACCTGAAGCTGGGCAGGGATGAAAGCCGGCATCCGCTGTTTGAAGTATATGCCGATCTGCTGAACATTGGCGCCGTAGATGTACAACAAAGCCAGGATGCCCTGCAGATCACGGAGCTGGAAGCCGGTGGCGCAACCAGCAAATACGACCTTTCTTTCAGGTTTTTTGATGCCGGTGAAACCATCACTACTGTACTTGAATACAATACGGACCTTTTTGAAGCGCATACCATAACGCAGATCCGGGATACTTTCCTGGAGCTGTTGACAGCCCTGATACGGCAACCGGAACAGCCTGTTGCAGCTATTACTTTATCGGATAACAACAATGGCGGCACGGATACAGCAGCCCTGGAAGAAGCATTTGATTTCAGTTTTTGATGACCCTTAAAATCTAAACCAATGAATGCAATAGATAAAGTTCATTTCCTGGATCCGGCTTATCAGCCCAGCCAGGAGTTCTGGAGCCGTAAGCTGGCAGCGGGTTATGGCGCGTTTAAATTCCGGCAGACCAATGCCAATACCCCGGGAAACGATAGCCGGCAGGCCGTGCAACATTTTGAGCTGAGCGGTGAATTGTATAATAACCTGGTAGCACGTACAGGCGGCAACGATACTGCAGCATTTGTGTACCTGCTGGCAGCCTTTGGCATCTTATTAAAAAAATACAGCGGCAGCAACCGGGTAACCATTGACAGCCCCTTATATACTCCGGGATTTAAAGGCAAGGTGCAAGCGCCGGTAACACCGCTGATCCTGGAACCTGTTAATGAATTATGCCTGCGTGATTACCTGGCAGCCGTAAAACAAACCGTAAAGGAAAGCTATACGTTTCAGAACTATCCCCTGGAACTGATCTATGAGCAAAAGGAAATGCGCAACAGCAATGTGCTTATTCACTGGGATGCCATTCATATGCCGCTAACGCAGCATAACAACTATGACCTGGTGATCAGCATTAAACGCTCTGCCACCCTGCATATCAGCTTGCACTATAACACCACTGCTTTTGAAGCAGGCTTTATGCAGCGGCTGACTTCCCATCTGGCAAATGTACTGGCCTGTTTTGAATCCATGGATGCCCAATTACAGGATGTGGAGCTGCTGGACCTGGACGAAAAAATGAAACTGGTGCGCGACCTGAACCGCACCAATAAAGACTATGCCCTGTTAAAAACTTTCCAGGAGCTATTTGAAGCGCAGGTGAGGAAAACGCCTTATGCTACTGCGCTGGTGTTTGAAGAAACAGCGCTTACCTATGTGCAGCTGAATGAAAAGGCCAACCAGCTTGCACACTACCTGTTGCAGCAATACCAGGTAAAGCCCGATGATATTGTCGGCATACTGGCAGAACGTTCTGAACGGCTGATCATTGCCATACTGGGCATACTTAAAGCAGGAGCTGCTTTCCTGCCTATTGATACCAGCACGCCTGCTAACCGCATCACCCATATTTTACAGGATGCCAATGCCAAAGTATTACTCACGGAAAATAACCAGCTGCTGCACCTGCAGGGTTATGCAGGCGCACAGGAGCTGCTGGATAGTTTATTGCCGGCACTGAGTGGCAGTAAAGAGAACCCCGGTTTAATCAGCAAGCCCTGTAACCTGGCATATGTGATTTATACGTCCGGTTCTACCGGGTTGCCCAAAGGTGTTATGCTGGGGCTGGATAACCTTTCCCATTACCTGTTATGGGCCAATGACTATTATTTTAACAACATATTGGGTAAAACCTTTGCGTTGTTCACCAACATATCTTTTGACCTGACCATTACCTGCATTTTCACCACCCTGCTCAGGGGCGATACTTTGTTTGTGTGTGGCAATAAGGATATCAGCGATATTCTGCTGGAGCTGTTCAGTGGCGCTGCCGGCGTAAATACGGTAAAGCTTACCCCTTCCCATATCAGCATGCTAAGTTACCTGCCGCTGGAAAGCACGCCGGTGCAGTATGCCATTGTAGGCGGCGAAACGCTTACCGCCTTCCAGGTAAGCACCCTGCAACGCCTGAACCCTGCTATGGACATCTATAACGAATACGGCCCAACGGAAATAACAGTAGGCTGCACGGTAAAACATGTGAAAGATGTGGCTACAGATCTCAGCACCATTGGCAAACCCATTGCCAATACGCAGCTGTATATTATGGATGAAAACCTGGAACTACTGCCCATGGGCATTACCGGGGAAATTTGCATAGGCGGGGCAGGCGTAGCTAAAGGCTACCGTGGCCGTCCGGAACTTACCAGCGAAAAGTTTGTAAAAGATCCCTTTGGTGCGGAAGATGACCGCTTATACCGTACCGGCGACTTAGGCCGCTGGAATGAGGATGGTGAAGTAGAGTTCCTGGGCCGCCGGGATAACCAGGTGAAAATAAGAGGGTACCGCATTGAATTAGGTGAAATTGAAAATGCCCTGCTGCAATATGAAACAGTAAAAGAAGCGGTGGTGCTGGTGCATGAGCAGGAGAACGCGGTGAAAAGCCTGGTAGCTTATTGCACCGCCACTGCGCAGTTATCCATACCTGCACTAAAAGAATTTTTGATCACCCGCTTACCGGAATACATGATACCGGCGCATATCATGTGCCTGGATAAATTCCCGGTTACCAATAACGGTAAGGTAGAACGCAGCGCCCTGCCTGTACCCGGAACAGCAGCAAGCGGCAAATGTTATGAAGCTGCCTGCAACGATTGCGAGGCCGTATTAATAGCAGCATTCAGCAAAGTATTAGGTGTTAGCAATATTGGTATGCAGGATGATTTTTTTGCATTGGGCGGCGATTCCATCAAAGCCATACAGATCACCTCTCACCTTTATGAGGCAGGTTACCGGCTGGAAGTAAGGCAGGTGCTGCGTTACCCGGTTATTAAAAAACTGGCTGCACAGGTAACTCCTTTAAGCCAGCTGGCCAACCAGGGAGTAATTACCGGGGAGCTGCCCTTAACGCCTATCCAGCAACAGTTCTTTGCCTTTAAGCGTAAAGCGTATGACCATTTCAATTTTGGATTATTGTTCTTTTCTAAAGAAAGACTGGAAGCAGCAACAGCAGCAACCATCTTCAGGAAATTACAAGAACACCATGATGCGTTAAGGATCACATTCCGGTTAGATGGTGGCACCGTTACGCAATACAACCACGGGCTGGATTATCCTTTTTCTATAGAAGAGTATGAGTATACAGAAGTACAACAGCTCGAAAATAAGCTGCGGGCCATGCAGGCACAGATCAACCTGGGAGAGGGGCCACTGTTAAAAATAGCGCTGTTCCACCTGCCGGATGGCGACCGCCTGGCTATGATCGTACACCACCTGGTAACAGACGTAGTATCACTGCGCATCCTGTTTGAAGACATGGGTACTTTGTACCGGCAGCACCTGCAGGCGCAGCCTTTTAGCCTGCCCCGCAAAACAGATGCGTTCAAGGTATGGGCGGAAAAGCTACAGGCATACGCAAATAGTGCTGCTTTCCTGTTGGAAAGAGCCTACTGGCAAAAGATCCTGGCCGTGAATACACCGGTACTGCAACCGGATTTTCCGCAGGGCAGCAACCTGGTAAAAGACCGTGCTACCAAACAAATATCGCTGGAAGCAGATGCTACGCATTTGTTGCTCACCGCAGTGCATAACCGTTTTCACACAGAGATCAACGACCTGCTGCTGACCGCACTTGCACTGGGCCTGCGCCAGTCATTCGGATGGGAGCAATGCCGCGTGCTGATGGAAGGGCATGGCCGGGAAGATATTTTAGACCAGGTGAATGTGAGCCGTACGGTTGGTTATTTTACCACCGTTTACCCGGTGATACTTACCGCTGCCGGTAATGACTTGAGTACCCTTATTAAACGTAACAAAAAACGCCTGCATGCCATCCCGCATAAAGGCATTGGTTATGGAATCCTTAAATATTTAACAGCCGCAGAACATAAGCAGGAGCTGGACTTCAGCGCACCGGAACAAATTGCCTTCAACTACTTTGGGCAGTTTGACCAGGACCTTGCGCACCTGCCCTTTGGCTTTGCAAAAGAAGATACCGGCCCTTTGCAGGATACCCGCGAGCAAAGGGAGTATGAGCTGTACATTACTGCCATGACAGAAGGCGGCCTGTTCACACTCACCATAGACTACAGCGTGAAACGTTTTGCAGCGGACACCATACAGGGGCTGCTGGAAAACTACCAGGCTGCATTAAACGGCATTATTGAACATTGCGCAGCAACTGTAACCGCATAATTGTTGACCTATAAAAACAAAAGAAATGCATATTCTTCAGCTATTACGGAAACAATCAAAATACTTCCTGCTGTTTGTAGGAACGCTGGGCAGTGTGAACAGCATTGTGTACCTGGGCTTGCTGGCATTCATCAATAATGCGGTGAACGGCTCTTCCCTGTCTTTTGCAAAAGGTTACGACGGCTGGATCTTTGCTGGCTTAGTATTGCTGTCGCTGCTGTGCACCAAGGTATTCCAGACCTATATGGTAAAATTAACCCAGGAGCTGCTGCTGCATTACGAGCTGTCTATTTTACAGCAGCTGCGTTTTGCCACCTGGCAGGCCTTTGAAAAGCTGGGCGCACAACGTATTTATACTGCCATTGGCGATGTACGCATCCTGGCTTACATACCGGAGGTGCTGGTAGCGGTTGTAAACTCTGCCGTGATCATCGTTTGTGCGTTAGCGTACCTGTTCTGGGTATCGCCACTGGGCGGCCTGGCTGTACTGGCCTTAACCGGCGCACTGCTTACTTTTTATATGTGGCGCAATAAACGTATTGAAAAAGACCTTAACATAGTGCGGGATCTGCAGAACGATTATCACCAGTATTTGCGTGATCTGATCTACGGTTTTAAGGAAGTGAAAATGAGCACGGAAAGGAATGACCGCATTTATCATGATTACCTGAAAAAGAACCGCCTGAAGGGGAAAGAGCTGGGTACCCGCAGTGCCGTAAAATACCTGGATAATGAGCTTACCGGTACTTATAGCTGGTACATAGCGCTGGGCGTAGGTATTTTCCTGCTGCCAAACCTGCTGCATCTGAGCCTGGCGCAAACCGTGCCTTTCATAGTGGTGATCCTGTACCTGATGGGACCACTGGCATCCCTGGTAAAGATCATTCCCTATTACACCAATGTAAAGATTGCGCTGGAACGCATTGATGGCATCCGTGCTGATATTGAAGCGGAAGTAACTGTAAAAGATTCTTTTGGGGATGCGCCTGCCATTAAAGGTGAATTTGCGGAGATCCGTTTCCGTGAGGTGACCTTTGAATATAAGGATGAAAAGCAGAATAAAGTGTTCCGCGTGGGCCCGGTGAACCTCACGTTTAACAGGGGAGAGGTGGTGTTTATTACCGGCGGCAATGGCAGCGGTAAAAGCACTTTCATTAACCTGCTCACCGGTTTGTACCAGCCAACCAGCGGTACCATCAGCCTGAATGGGCAGGTAATTCCGCTGGCAGCCTACCCGCATTACAGCAATCATATTTCTGCCATCTTCACTCATGCTTACCTGTTCAACGAAAATTATGACCAGTTTGATCTGAGCGCAGACAATAAAGAGCTGAGCAAGCTTATAGAAATGATGGAGCTTACTGCTGCCATCCGCATCGGCAACGACCGCAACTTTATTGATAACAATTTATCAAAAGGGCAGCAGAAAAGGCTGGCCATGATCTACGCCATTATGGAGAACCGCGACATACTGGTATTGGACGAATGGGCTGCAGAGCAGGACCCGCATTTCAGGGCCTACTTTTATAAACGCCTGATCCCGGAGCTGAAGCGGAGGGGTAAAACCATTATCGCTGTAACGCACGATGATCATTACTTTGATTGTGCCGACCGTATGCTGAAGTTTGATTATGGTAAGATCGTATCCGATACGGTGATCACTGCCGAAAATGCCCATTTCTCCATTGATGTATGTAATAACTGAAAAGTATGAAAGTGAATATTTTTTGTTTGCCATTTGCCGGCGGCAGCCGCTACTCTTACCAGGGATATGAAAAGTATGCCAGTCCGCAGGTTACCATTATACCGGTGGACCTGCCGGGCAGGGGCAGCCGTTTTGCCGATCCTTTGCTGGGCAATATCTACGAACTGGCAGACGATGTATTTCAGCAGCTGCAGGACCGCCTGCACGAGCCTTATGCATTGTACGGCCATAGCATGGGCGCTTTATTAAGCTATCTGCTTACAAAACGCATTTTGCAGGAAGGGCTGCCCGCACCTTTACACTTATTCCTCACCGGCCGCGCAGCACCCTCTGTTGTAAAGCAGGACGCTGTAATTCATACTTTGCCCAAAGCTGCTTTCTTTGAAGCACTGGCAAAGCTGGGCGGCTGCCCGGAAGAGCTGCTGAGGAACGAAGACCTCAAAGATTTCTTTGAGCCCATTATCCGCTCTGACCTGGGTGCATTGCATACTTATCAGCATGAGGAAACTACTCCTTTTGATATACCCATGACCGTGATGACAGGTCTGCAGGAAAACATCAGCTTTGAAGATGCGCTGGCCTGGCAAAAAGAAAGCACGGAGCTGATAACCGTACGCAAATTTACCGGGGATCACTTTTTTATTTACGATCATGAAAGAGAGATCGTGCAGCTAATGGCCGGCCTGCTGACCGGTGCAAGGAAAAAACAGCATACCGCCGTGTATGCATAAAATGATGAGCTATGGTAGTATTACAACAAGTGAAGAAAGCATATAAAACAGCCAATGGCCAGCTGCCCATCTTAAAGGGCATTGACCTGGAAGTTGCCACAGGTGAGTTTGTAGCCATTATGGGGCAGTCGGGCTCCGGTAAATCCACGCTGCTGAATGTGCTGGGCATACTGGATGATTATGATACCGGCAAATATTACCTGGATGGCACACTGGTGAAACATCTTTCCCAGTCGCGGGCCGCCTGGTTCCGGAACCAGTACATCGGTTTCGTGTTCCAGTCATTTAACCTGCTGCCGTTTAAGAATGCGATGGAAAATGTGGCGCTGCCATTATACTACCAGAAAGTAAGCCGCCAAAAGCGGAACGAAATGGCGCTGGAGCTGCTGGACCGCGTAGGGCTGAAGAACCGCGCCGATCATCTGCCCACCGCCTTATCAGGCGGGCAAAAGCAAAGGGTGGCCATAGCCCGCGCACTGGCAGGTAACCCCAAGATCATACTTGCAGATGAACCCACCGGTGCGCTGGATTCTAATACTTCGGATGAAATTATGGAGGTTTTCAAAGAGCTGCATGAGCAGGGTATGACCATTATTATGGTAACCCACGAACAGGATGTTGCGGATAAAGCAGAACGCGTGATCCGTGTAAAAGATGGTTTGGTAACTGCTGACACAAATATTTTATATCATGTTTGACCTGGACAACTGGCAGGAGATCTGGAGCTCTGTCAAAAAACATAAACTAAGAACCCTGCTCACCGCCTTTGGCGTGTTCTGGGGCATTTTAATGCTGGTATTGCTGCTGGGCGCCGGTAAAGGCTTGCAGAACGGCGTGTACCAGATGTTTAGCAGCGCCGCGCGCAACAGCATTTACATTTGGCCGGAAATCACCCGCACTCCCTACAAAGGATTAGCGCCGGGCCGTAAGATCACTTTTGATAATGGCGACTACCAGGCCATTCTGCACAAGGTGCCAGACATTCAATACCTGGCGCCGGGGCTGAACCCCAATGGAAAAATAAATATGGTATACCGGCAAAAGAGCATGGCCTTTACACTCAAAGGCGTGCATCCGGACCTGCAGCATATTAAAACCATGGCTTTCCCCAAAGGCCGTTTCCTGAATATCCTGGACCTGCAGCAGGAGCGCAAGGTGGCCGTGATAGGGGAGCGCATCCGGGAAGTATTTTTCCCCAAGCAGGATCCCATCGGGCAGTTCATTAATATACAAGGTGTGCCTTTCCGGGTGGTGGGCTGTTTTACCACAGAAGAATCAGCCAGCCATAAGGAAGATGCTGAAACGGTTTTCGTACCCTTGTATACGTTACAGCATACATTTGACTATAAGGATAACATTTCCCTGTTCACTGTTTGCCCAAGGCCCAATGTTCCTGCAGAGAAAGTAGAAGCAGCTATCCGGAGCCTGCTGGCCGCCCGGCATACCATCCAGCCCCAGGATGCAGAAGCCATGGGCTCTTTTAACTCCGAAAAAGAATTTAACAAGTATGTGAACCTGTTTGCCGGCATCCGGCTGTTCATCTGGATCGTAGGCGCAGGTACCATCGTGGCCGGTATCATTGGCGTGAGTAATATTATGCTCATCATTGTAAAGGAACGTACCCGGGAGATAGGCGTGCGTAAAGCCTTAGGCGCTACACCGGCATCTATTATAAGCCTGATCATCATGGAATCCGTAGTTATTACCAGCGCTGCCGGTTATGTAGGATTGATCACCGGTATGGGCATTATTGCCGCTGTGCGCAATTTGCTGGACAGCTCCGGTTTCAAAAGCGAATTTTTCAAGGACCCGCAAATAGATCTGCAGGTAGCCCTTACCGCCGTAATTATACTGGTGGTAACCGGCGCCCTGGCCGGGCTGGTGCCTGCCGGCAATGCAGCCAGAATAAACCCGATTGAAGCACTTAAAACTGAGTAGACATGAAAACGAGAAAGAAAAGCGTATTACTGCTAACAGCAGCGCGTGTAACCCTGGTGCTCTTAAAAATAATAGCCGGTTACAGAACTATAAAGATCTGGCAGCAGCTGGGCATGTATGCCACTGCCGCTGCAGGTTTGGCTTTGCTGGTAATAGTACCCGGCTGTTTATCGCAGCGTTCCGGTAAAGTAAAGACCGTTTATAACACCGACACCGCTTTTGTGACCGACATTGTACAGAAAGCAGTGGCCACCGGCACCGTAGCGCCGCGTAAACAGATCGAAGTAAAAGCACAGGTATCAGGCATCATAGAAAAGGTGTACGTAACAGCCGGCCAGCCTGTGAAAGCCGGTCAGTTATTAGCTAAGATCCGCCTTACGCCGGATGCGGTGAACCTGAGCAAGGCGGAAAGCGAGCTGCAGAAAGCCCGCATTTCCTACACCAACGCCAAAATAGAAAAAGAACGTTTTGAGCAGCTGTTCAGGGAAAAGGTGGTAGCGGAAAAAGAATACCATGAGTACCTGCTGAATTTCAATAAGGCCGATGCCGACCTGCGGGAAGCGCAGAACACCCTGCAGCTG